>DATACC010000198.1:0-4495 GCA_036259255.1 Thermoanaerobaculia bacterium
CCGGGCGGGTGGAGGCGGTGGGGCAGCGGCCTTTGAGCCGGCGTCGCTCGGAACGGTGAAGGAGCCGGCGCCGAGGGCAGCCGGCTCAACAGAGCGGGGCCCGCCGTTGATCCCTACCGAGTCGCCCCGCGTCCGCAGCCCCACCGCCTCCACCCGCCCAGCGGAACGGCCACCCCTCCCGCCGGGCCGGTCCCCCAAACGCTACAGGCTGAAGTTGATCTTCATGTTGACGTACATCTTGACCTTCACGCCGTCCTTCACGCCTGGGCGATAGCGCGCCGTCTTGGCCGCCTCGAGGGCGGCGGCGTCGAGGCCGAAGCCCACCGCCTTGTTCATCAGCTTGGCGTCGCGCACCTCGCCGTTCTCGTCCACCAGCACACGCACCTCGACGATCGCCTCCTTGCGGAGCTTCTTGGCCATCGCCGGGTAGCGCACCTGCGGGTCCTTCACCAGCTCCGGCGGCGTGACGCCGGGCCCCATGCTTACCAAGTCGCCGGCACGCACCTTCGGAGCCGGCGGCTCCACCGGTTTCGGGGCCGGCTTCGCCTCGGGCGGCTTCGCCGGCTGCACCGCCGGCTTGGCCGGCGCCTCGGTCGGCTCGGGTTCGGCGGTCGTGCCGTTGGGCACCGGCGGCCCCTGGACGGGGGCCACGTCCTCCGTCTCCGGCTGCGGGACCGGCTGCCTGGCCTCGGCTTCGGCCGCGCTCACCTCGCGCGCGGCCGCGGCCGACTGCGGCTGGGGCGGCGGCTCCGCGGCGCGCTGGGAGGCCGCCACGCGGGCGTCCTCGAGCTGCTTCTGAAGCGCCCGGATGCGTTCGTCGTACTGGTCGCGCAGCTTGTCCTCCATCTCCGCGCTGCGCGAATCGATCATCTCGGCGAGCTGGGCCTGGATCTCCGCCGGGTCGGGTCCGGCCGGCACCGCCGCTGCCGGCTGCGGCGCCGGCTGCACCGGCGCGCTGGCCGCCGCCGTCTCGGCTTCGCCGCCGCCGCCGATGCCGCCGCGCAGGAAGAAGAAGACTCCGGCCGCCACCACCACCAGCAGGCCGGCGGCGATGGCGCCGAGCAGTGCCTTGTTGGAGCCCGCCTTCGGCGGCGCGGCGAGCACGGCCGCCGGCACCGGCTTCGAGGGCTCGGCGGCCGGCTGCGGCTCGGCGGCCGGCGCCGCCGCGGTGGCCGCCACGGCGCCCGCCGGAGCGCGCTTCTCGCGCTCGATCTCCTGGCTCTCCTCCTCGATCTCGCGACGGAAGAGGTTGTGCATGAAGAAGGCGAGGTTGAAGGTGGTGGCGCCGTGGCCGCCGTCGGCGATCACCTGGGCCAGCGCCTTGTGCCAGGCGCCGGCGTCGGCGAGACGCTGGGCGCGCGGCACCAGGCTCTTCTTGAGCAGCGCCGCCACCTCGGGCGGGAACGGAGTGCCGTCGGCGGCCACCCGCGCGGCGTCGATCACCGCGGCGTAGCCGGCCTCGCCGGCCGGTGGCAGCGGCTGGCACGCGAGCAGCTCGAACAGCGTCGCCCCCAGGGTCCACACGTCGTCGGAGCGCTCGGCCCTGCCGCTCGCCACCAGCTCCGGGGCGAGGTAGCGGGTGATCTCGCGACCGAAGGAGGAGGCCTGGGCCGCCAGGCCCGGTGCCACCTCGAAGCCCAGCACGCGGGTCTCGCCCTCGTTGGAGACCATCACCAGGTGGGGCACCGCGACCCCGTGCACCACCCGCTCGCCGCCGGCCCGGGTCTCGCTCGCCACCGACAGCGCCAGGGAGGCGCGTTCGGTGATCAGCAGGGCGTGGTCGAGCGGAATGGGGGAGTTGGCGTTGGCGGCCTGGATCAGCAGGCTCTCGAGGTTGCGGCCCGAGATGTAGTCGTAGGCCGCGAAGGGCACGCCCCCGACCTCGCCGAGATCGACGCCGTCGCCGATGTTGGGGCTCTTCAGCGCCTCCTGCACGGCGCGGCGGTCGGAGATCGCCGGCCACAGCGCGGCACCGTCGATGGCGCGGCCGTTGAACACCCGGAGCAGGACCACCTGCTCCAGGCCGTTGGCGCTCGCCCGGCCGGCCCGGAAGGTCTCGCCCAGCGGGTCCTCCGTGAGCTTCTTGAGTAGTACGTAGGGTCCGAAATCCTCGCGAGTCCTCATGATTTCCCCTCCGGCGTTACGCCGTTCCGTCGGGGCCCCTCCCGCAGCGCGGGCCGGAGCGCTGGGGCGGGAGCCTGGCTGATTTTGGTGCCTGATTGATATCCCAGGACTTGCGTGCTGTCAATGCGACAGCGGACGCTGCGGCGGGTCGCGGCGGGTCGCGGCGGGTCGCGGCGGGTGCCGGCGCTCAGTTGCCGGGGTCGGGGGCGGGGGCGGAGTCGGGCTCGCCCTCGGTCCCGGACGCCGCCTCCCTGCGTTCCTCGGCCCGACGCTCCTGCCAGTAGCGCCTCTGCCAGCGCTCGACGTTGCGGTTGTGCTCGGCCAGGGTGCGGGCGAAGACGTGGGTGCCGTCGTTGCGGCTCACGAAGTAGAGGTAGGGGGTCTCGGCGGGGTTGGCGGCCGCCTTCAGGCTGGCCAGGCCGGGGGAGGCGATGGGGCCCGGAGGCAGGCCGCGGTAGCGGTAGGTGTTGTAGGGCGAGTCGATGCGCAGGTCCTCGCGACGGATGTTGCCGTCCCAGCGCCCGGCGAGCTTCAGCGCGTAGATCACCGTCGGGTCGGCGTAGAGGCCCATGCCGAGGTCGAGGCGGTTGGCGTACACCGAGGCGATCAGCGCTCGCTCGTCCGGCATCCGCGCCTCCTTCTCCACCAGGCTCGCCAGAGCCACCACCTCGCGGACGGTCCACCGTCGGCGCGGCTCGCCGTCCTCCTCCTCGGCGTTGGTCGAGGCGGCTTCGTCCGCGTCCGCGTCCTGCCCGGTCGCCGGCGCCTGCCGGCCGGTCTGCCCCGCGCCCGGCGCGGTGTCCCGGGCCTGCCGGTCGGCCCCGGCGCCGGCGGCAGCGCCCTCCTCGTCCTCCCCGCCGTCCACCTCCGACGGCGCGTTCGTCGCCTGCTGGCCGCCATCGGCGACGGGCTCCGCGTCGTCCGGCTCGCCCTGCGTGGGGGCATCCACCCCCGCCGCGGCGGGGGTCTCGGCGCCGGCCTCGGTGGGGAGGGGGGGCTCGGTGGCTTCCAGCAGCGGCAGGATCTCCGTTTCCCAGCGCTCGCGGAAGGTTCGCACCATCGTCTCGACCACCTCGCGCTCGGTGGTGTTGCGGGTGAAGTTGTAGGTCGACGGGAAGAGGTAGCCCTCGAGGGTGTCGGCCTCCGGGTCGAGGTCGGCGATGGGGGAGGGGTCGCGCATCGCCACCAGGAAGGCTTCCTCCTCGCCCAGGCCGGCGGCGGCCAGGGCGGCGGCGGTCTCCTCCATGTCGAGGCCCTCGACCACCGTCACCGAGTGCTCCATCACGTCGCCGCGGGCGAGCTTCTCGAGCACCTCGCGCAGGGTCGCCTCGCCGGTGAAGCGGTACTCGCCGGCCTGCAAGGAGGCATCGGCCATCTTGAGCCGCATCCAGCCGAGGGCGAGGCGGGCGTCGGCGATCACCCCCGCCTCTTCGAGCTGCTCCAGGATGCGGCTCGCCGGCGTCCCCGGCTCGACGACCACGATCTGTTCCTCGCCGGCGAAGCCCTTGTACGGCTTGTCGGCCTGGCGCAGCGCCCACATTCCGGCCGCCGCCGCGGTGCCGGCAGCGACCAGCACCAGCAGCAGGACGCATCCCCATAACCAGCGTCCCCGCCGCGGCTTGCGGCTCCCGCTCGGCTTGCGTGTTCTTGCACTCATGCGTCCTCCTCGGGGCCGGCGAGGCCGGTGGTCGTCTCCAGGCTGCCGCGGTCGAGGGCATCCTGGAGCAGGATCTGTGCCGCCATCGCGTCCACGTCTCCCGGGCGGCGCCGCCCTCCGGCTTCCCGCAGCCGCCGCTCGGCCTCGGCGCTGGTCAGCGCCTCGTCCACCAGCACCAGCGGCACTGCGAGGGCCCGTGCCAGCCGCTGCCCGAAGCGCCGGGCTCGCTGCGCCGCCTCCCCGGAGGTCCCGTCCAACCGCCGCGGCTCGCCGACCACCAGGAGGCCGACCCCGTGCGCCTCGGCCAACGCCAGGATCTCTCCGATCACCTGCCGGTCGCTGGTCCGCTCGACGACACCGAGGGGCACCGCCAGCCGGCGCTCGGGATCGCTCAGCGCCAGCCCCACACGCCGCTCCCCGAAGTCGACACCGAGGGCGGGGCGGGGGGAGAGGGCCGGCGGCACGGGAGGCCATTCTAGACAACCCCCGAAGCGCCGCCGCGAGGGGTTCGATGGGTGTCGGCGTTCTTCTCCTTCATCACCCCCGGAGGCGGGAGGGGTGGCCGCTGGAGCGACCGGGCGGGTGGTGGCGGCGGTCCAGGGGCGTCAGCGCCGGCGCCGCTCGAGTTCCTTGGGAGTCCGAGGACGAGGGCGCGCCGGCGGTGCCGAGCGGGGCTCCCCCCCGAATCTTCACCGGCAGCCCCGCGTCCCCTGG
>DATACC010000199.1:0-2628 GCA_036259255.1 Thermoanaerobaculia bacterium
CCGGCCGCAGCCGCGGCCGGCGCGTTCAGGACAACGGCAGCTCGAGCTGCCGGCCGTACTGGTGATCGAAGAGCAGGCGGACGAACGGACGCAGCATCGGATTGGTGAGCTTGTACTGCCCGTCCCGCACCTTGGTCAGCACATTGCCCCGTTCCGCCGTTGCCAGCTTCCCGAGGGCCGCGCTGAGCTTCTGGGTAGTGTAGGGACGGCCGGTCAGCCTCGATGCATGGGAGGCGAGATCCCGCACCTTGCCGACGGTGTCCTCCGTGGCCGCCATCCCTTGCAGAATCACCTCGTAGACGCCGGCCGGCTTGCGGGTGGTCGCCACCGCCTCGACTGCCGGAGTTCACTTGCCGCATTCAAGAGTAGGCCGCCTTCCCGAAGAGTCGTCACGAATCCTGGCAGCCGGCCCGCGGGCGGCGGCCGACCGCGTGCGGCTACTCGCCGATCTCGAACAGCGGGTCGCCGCCCTCCACCGCCTGGCCTTTCTCGACGAAGAGGCGGCGCAGGATGCCGGCGGATTCGGCGGCGATCTCGTTCTCCATCTTCATCGCCTCGAGCACCACGACGCCCTGTCCCGCGGCCACCCGATCGCCCTCCGCCGCCAGCACCGCCACCACGCGGCCCGGCATGTAGGCGGTGACGCGGGCCGCGGTGCGGGCGCCGGAGCCGGCGCGGGAGGTCTCGGCCAGGTGGGTCAGCGGGTCGAGCACCTCGACCTCGACGGCCGGCAGGCTGCCGGTCCAGGCGACCCGGTAGCGCGCGCCGGTGGCGCCCTGCCCGGCGGCAGCACGGTCGGGGCCGCCGTGCACCGCCACCTCGTGCTGGCGGCCGTCGAGCAGCAGGCTGGCCACGCCGTCGCCGACGTCGGCGGCGGCCACCCGGTAGCTGCGCTCGCCCACCGTCACCTCGTAGCTGTCGGGCCCGGTGACGCGCACCGCCACCTGCTCGACCACGTCGCCCCGGCGCACCACCAGCTTCACGGCCCGCCTCCTACCCCGCAGCTCGCGTGCACGCTGCTCATGGCGCCCCCCGCAGCGCTTCGCGGCGCCCCGCCTGCGACCACCGGCTGCGGCGCGAGCCCCCCGGGCCGGCACCGGCGGTGCGGCGGCGGGCCTGGGCGGCGTGGGCCAGGGCGGCGGCGAGCAGCGGCAGGTCCGCGTCGTCGTCGGCCAGCGTCGGGTCGGGGCGCAGCTCGCCGGCGGCCAGCTTGCGGTCGAGCATGCCGATGTCCATGCGCCCGGCCCGGAAGTCGGCGTCGGCGAGCAGCGCCTCGAACAGCGGCGCGGTGGTCTGGATGCCGTCCACCCGCAGCTCGTCGAGGGCCCGACCGAGCCGCGCCAGAGCCTGCTCTCGGTCCTCTCCCCAGCAGATCAGCTTGGCGAGCATCGGGTCGTAGTGCACCGTCACCTCGGCACCGCTGTAGACGCCGCAGTCGTTGCGCACGCCGGGACCCTCCGGCAGGCGCAGGCGCCGGATCACCCCCGGCGAGGGCGCGAAGTTGCGGTACGGGTCCTCGGCGTAGAGGCGCACCTCGACGGCGTGGCCGCGCGGCTCGAGGGCGGCCAGCGACTCCGGCAACGGCTCGCCCTGGGCGATGCGCACCTGCCAGGTGACCAGATCGAGGCCGGTGACCAGCTCGGTGACCGGGTGCTCCACCTGCAAGCGGGTGTTCATCTCCAGGAAGTAGAAGCTGCCGTCCTCGTCGAGCAGGAACTCCACCGTGCCGGCGTTGGTGTAGCCGACCGCCTGGGCCGCCGCCACCGCCGCCTCGCCCATGCGCCGGCGCAGCTCGCGGCCGACCACCGGCGACGGCGCCTCCTCCACCACCTTCTGGTGGCGGCGCTGCAGCGAGCACTCGCGCTCGCCCAGCGAGACACAGCGGCCGTGCTGGTCGGCCAGCACCTGGATCTCCACGTGGCGCGGGCGCAGCAGGAGCTTCTCGAGGTAGACGGCGTCGTCGCCGAAGCTGGCGGCGGCCTCGGAGCGGGCGGCGCGGAAGGCGGAAGGGAGCTCGTCGGCGCCCATCACGCGGCGCATCCCCTTGCCGCCGCCGCCGGCCGCGGCCTTCAGCATCAGCGGGTAGCCGATGCGCTCGGCCTCGGCGCGGGCGGCCTCGAGGTCGGCCAGCGGCTCGGCGCCGCCGGGCACGACCGGCACGCCGGCGGCCATCATGCGGCGGCGGCTCTCCGTCTTCGAGCCCATCGCGGCGATCGCCTCCGGAGCCGGCCCGATGAAGCTCACACCGGCGTCGCGGCACAAGCGCGAGAAGCTCTCGCGCTCGGAGAGGAAGCCGTAGCCGGGGTGCACCGCATCGGCGCCGATCTCGCGCGCCAACTCGACAATGGCCTCGGCGCGCAGGTAGCTCTCCGCCGATGGCGCCGGCCCGATGCGGTAGGCCTCGTCGGCCAACAGCACCGGCAGCCCCTTGCGGTCCGGGTCGGAGTAGACGACGGCGCCGCGGATGCCGAGATCGCGCAGGCCGCGCAGCACGCGCACGGCGATCTCGCCGCGGTTGGCGACCAGGACCTTGCGGAAACTGCGCTGGGGGGGAGGGGTCATGGGGAATCCATCTTACCGTCAACGACGCAGGGCTCCACGAGCTCCGCCGCCCGGCGCCGCCGGAGC
>DATACC010000200.1:0-9567 GCA_036259255.1 Thermoanaerobaculia bacterium
GCGGCGAGGCGCCGGCCGCCCCCGTCCACCACCACCGCCCCCACCGCCTCCTCGCCGGACTCGGCGGCCCGCCGAGCCTCCCCGAGGGCGTCGCCCATCACCGCGTCGAGCCGATCCTGGGACCAGCGCGCCTCGCCTGGCGAGGCGAGGGCGAGGGCGGCGTCGAGGCGCTCGTGGAGCTCGGCCGCGTCGCGCCAGACGGCGCGGGCCCAAGCCCGGCGCAGGGCGGCGGCCGGATGGGCGCCGGTGAGCACCCCGAAGCAGACCACCCCGGCGCGCCGGGCGGCGGTCGCGTCGTAGGGCGTGTCGCCGACCATCGCGCACTGGGCCGCCGACAGACCGAGCTTCCCCACCGCAGCGTCCACCACGTCCGGGTTCGGCTTGGACCGGTCCACGTCGCTGTCGTTGACCACCGCATCCACCAGCTCGTCGAGCTCGAGTCCGGCGCGCTCCAGCATCTCGTCGAGCTGCTCCTTCTTCGACGCGGTCGCCACGGCGGTTCGCAGCCCCCGTTCGCGGCAGGCGGCCAGCAGCTTCCGGGTGCCGGGGAACACCTTCACGCCCTCCCGCGCGATGCGCTCCTGGAACAGCTCGCCATGGGCCTCCCGGAGCGCCTCTCCTTCCTCCTCCTCCACGCGATCGCCCAAGAGCGCCGGAACCAGCCGGTCCCCGCCCTTGCCGATCTCCAGGAGCACGCGCTCGGCCGGGATGCGATAGCCGAAGCGCCCGATCGCCTCCGCCCACGCCAAGGCGTGCTGTCCGTTGGTGTCGATCAAGGTGCCGTCGAGGTCGAAGAGCAGCGCGTCGAGTGCCATGGACCGGGATGCTAGCCGAGATCGCTCCCCACTCCCACGCAGCGGCGCTGATCGACCTCGCCGGAGTCCCGCCGGCACCGGCTCCGGGCCAGAAAGAAAGCAGGCCAAAAAGAAAAAGGGCGCCCGAAGGCGCCCTCTCCGACCAAAGCGACAGCCTGGGCTACTGAACCAGGGCCGGCCGATACGTCTGGGCCGCCGCGTGCATCCGCTCCGTCTGCAGAGCAGTGAAGTGGTTCATGCAGAAGTCGTCGCTGTAGTCCATGAAGTTCTCGACCGGATCGAGGCCCGTGCTGCGGCAGGTGTCGCGGCCGATCGGGCAGCCGAAGGCGGGGTCGCGCTCGGCCGGGGTGTCGTCCACCAGGTCGCCGCTCTTGCTGCAGCCCCCCTGGAACGTGTGGTAGAGACCCAGCCAGTGGCCGACCTCGTGGGGCCCGGTGTCGCCCTCGTTGTACGGAGCGGCCGAGCCGCCCGGCAGCGAGGACCACAGCACCACCACGCCGTCGTCGTCGGGGTTGGCGGCCAAGTTCCACGGGAAGGTCGCCCAACCGAGGTAGCTGGTCTGCACCGTGTAGAAGTTGAGGTGGGTCGACGGCGACACGTTCAGCGCCGCCTTGGCCTGGCGCTCGGCGGTGGTGCCGGGCTCCATGTAGAACCAGTTGGCGTTGTCGGTGTAGTCGACGCTCGCCAGGGTGAAGGTGGTGCTGCTCGCCGCGAAGGAGGCGTTGAGCACCGCGATCTGGGCGTTGATGTCGGTCTGCGAGAGCAGCCCCGTGTTGCCGTCGTGGATGACGTGGAAGGCCACCGGCACCACGAGCGTTCCGACGGTCGTGCCACCGCCGCCGCCACTACCACCGCCGCCGTTGCCGTTGCCGCCCTTGGCCTGGCCGGTGACCAGGTCGACGCCGCGCTCGCCGTTGCGGAGTCGGTCGAAGGCCGGAGCCAGCTCCATCTCCACCAAGCTCTGCACGAACTCCGGCGGGCCGGGCACCGCACAGCGCAGGCCCTTCTTCGCGAAGTCGGCGCGGAAAGCCTCCACCGACACGTAGGTGTTGTCGCCGAAGGTGAACGGCACCTCACCGATCTCCCGGCTCAGGGGCTTCTCCGCAGCGACGGGCAACGTACCGACCACCAAGAGAAGAGCCAACATCGACCAGCCGAAGCTACGCTTCATCACATCCTCCAACCTCATCGTTTGACCAGAGCAGTCCCGGTGACCGCGTTCGGCCTGCTTAGAGCAACCTCCACGCCACCTTGGAGGCATCCCCGCAACTCATTGCGAGAGAGTCACTTGAAAGACAATACAAGGATGATGCGAAGCTTTGGGATCAACAAGTGACCCGGCGCATGGGGTCATCACCTGACCCTGGGGTCAAGCAGTGAGCCGCCTGCGTGGCCTGGCAGGCTTCTTGCCCTGGAAAGAAGCGCAGAGGCCGCTGCCGGGCGCGGTCCCTGCGGCCCGACCGAACCAGGAGAAGCGGATGACCCAACTTCGAACCGAACCCGACAAGAGCGACCTTTCGGTCAAGGAGCTGCTGCGCACCCTGATGCGGGACAGCAGCGACCTCGTCCACCAGGAGATCGACCTGCTGAAGGCCGAGATCCGCGAGACCACCACCCGCTTCGAGAAGGCGCTGGTGCTGTTCGCCATCGGCGGCGCCCTCGGCATCGCGGCGGCCCTCGTGCTGCTTTCCGCGATCAACCGCGGCCTCACCTCGCTGCTGGCCCAGTGGATCTCCGTCGAGGTGGCGGTGTGGCTCGCGCCGCTCCTGCTGGCTCTCGTCTTCGGCGGCATCGCGTTCTTGATGTTCCGCAAGGGCGGCGACGTGCTGAAGGACACCAGCTTCAAGCCCAAGCAAACGGTACAGACCCTCCAGGAGGACAAGGAATGGATGAAAAGAAAGGCGACCTGAGCCACACCGCAGGCTCGGCCGCCCCCCAGCCGCTGCGCAGCCCGGCGGAGATCCGCCACGAGATCCAGCGCACCCGCGCCGACCTCGACGCCACCGTCGATGCCCTCGAACGCAAGCTCCAGCCGAAGCGGCTGGCCTGGGAGGCGCGCCGCAGGGTGGAACCCCAGGTGCGCCAGGCCGGTGAGCGGGTCACCAACTCGGCCAAGGACCACCGCACGCCCCTGCTCGCCGGCGCCGGCGCGGTGCTCGGCCTGCTCGCGCTGCGCAAGCTGGTCAAGCGTCGCCGGGGTCCTGGCTTCCCGGACGAGCAGAAGGGCCTCTGAACACCGGCCGCCTCGGCCCGCCGAACCTTCCCGCCGCAACCGGCGTAGACTCTCCAGAACGTCCGGCTCCAGAAGGAGCCGCATTCCTGGAGGACCGCGCCATGCTGCGAGCCGCTGCCCGTTCCGACCACCCGAGGCTCTCCTCGTCCCCCCTGCGGCTCGCCGGCGGCCTGCTGCTCGCCGCCGCGGTGGCGCTCCCGACGGCCGCCGCCCCGGAGCCGCCTGGCCCGGGCGCCGCCGCGGCCGAACCGGCGCTGCCGCCGTCGCCCTTCGCCGCCGACGCCGAGCTGGAGCGCATCGGACGCCTGCTGGGCCTGCGGCCCGGCGGGGTCCAGGGGAAGGCCGAGGCGATCACCCGCTACATCTTCGACGGCGCCGGCGGCCTCGGCTTCCAGTACAGCAGCCACCCCACCCGCACGGCGCAGCAGGCTTGGACGGCGCGCTCCGGCAACTGCCTGTCGCTCGTCAACCTGTTCATCGCCCTGGCGCGGCACGCCGGGCTGGAGGCCTTCCCGCTGGAGGTGGAGGACTTCGAGAGCTTCAGCCGCCAGGACGGCGTGGTGGTGCGGCGCACCCACGTGATCGGTGGCATGGCGGTCAACGGCGACGTGTGGACGATCGACTTCCTGCCCGACCGGCCGAAGACCTACCGCCGCATGCAACGCATCTCCGACGAGCGCCACGCGGCGCTGCACTACACGGCGGTCGCGGTGGAGGCGATGTTCGCCGGCGACGTCGCCGCCGCCGAAAGGCTGTTCCGCGAGGCCCTGGCCTGGGACGCCGGCGCCGCCGAGGCGTGGAACAACTTCGCGGTGCTCGCCCGCCGGCAGGGTGACGAGGCCACCGCCCGCGAGCGCCTCGAGCGGGCGCTGGAGCACGATCCGCGATCGCTCCCGGCGCTCAACAACCTGTCGGCGCTGCACCGCCGGGCCGGCCGCCTCGCCGAGGCCCGCGGTCTCGAGGAGCGGGCCCTGGCGCTCGCGGCACAGAGCCCGTACTTCCTCACCGGCCAGGCGTTGCGACGGATCGGTGCGGGAGATCTGGAAGGAGCCGAGCGACTGCTCGACCGGGCCCGGCGCATCGACTCGCGGGTGCCGGAGGTCTACCTGGCGCTGGCCCGGATCGACCTGCTGCGCGGCCGGGAGCAGCGGGCCGAGCGCCACTTCGCCCATGCCCGCCGCCGCAGCCAGGATCTCTCCGCCGGCTTCCAGCAGGGGGTCGAGGCCAAGATCACCAAGCTCGAGAAGCTCGCCGCCGGCCGCTGAGCCGGCGGCGCCCCAGCCCCCTGCGGAGGCCGCGGCGAAGGATCGGCGCGATCAGGCGGCCTCGGAGCGGGCGTCCGCCATCTCCGGGGCCCGCTCGCCGGTGACCGGCGCCGCGTCGCGTGCCGCCGTCTCCCGCAGCTCGTGCAGGACCCGCTCGCGCAGCGCCGGCTCGGGACCGTCCAGGCGATTGGAGGCCTTCACCTGCGCCGACGGTTCCTTGAGGTCCCAGACGATCCGGAACCACGACAGGACCCGCAGCACGTAGTAGCTGATGTCCACCTCCCACCAGTAGAACCCCTGGCGGGTAGAGGCCTTGTAGTAGTGGTGGTTGTTGTGCCAGCCCTCGCCGAGGGTCACCAGCGCCAGGATCAGGCTGTTGCGGCTGTCGTCCTTGGTGCGGTAGCGGCGGCGGCCCCACAGGTGGGTCAGGCTGTTGATCGAGAAGGTGGCATGCCACAGCACCGTGGTGCTGATGCAGAAGCCCCAGATGAAGGCTGGCAGCCCGCCGACGGCGAGCAGCACCCCGGCCAGCACCACGCCCGGCACCAGGTGGAAGCGGTTGAGCCACACCAGCTCCGGGTAGCGGGCGAAATCGCCCACCCTCTCGTAGTCGGTCTCGTCGTGGTCGGTGCTCAGCACCCAGCCGACGTGGGCCCACAGGAAGCCCTGGAGCCCCGGCGAGTGGAGATCGCCGTAGCGGTCGCTGTGCCGGTGGTGCTGACGGTGATGGGCCGCCCACCACAGGGGTCCCTTCTGCACGCACATGGCACCGAGCCAGCCGATGACGAACTGGAACACGCGGCTCGTCTTGTAGCTGCGGTGCGAGAAGTAGCGGTGGTAGCCGGCGGTCAGCGCCCACATGCGCAGCACGTAGAGCCCGACGGCGAGGCCGACCAGCGACCACGAGAACGGCAGCCAGAACGCCGCGATGCAGGCGGCGTGGACGGCGAAGAACGGGATGATCTTCGGGGAGAGGCGGAGTCGTGGCGGTCCGGAAAGCTCGATCATGCTGCTAGCTTCGCAGGTTCTGAGTCAAGCGCCATCAGGCTTCTGTCAGGGAACTGTCACGGCGCGCCGGGCCGCAGCTCGAGATCTCGGAACGGATAGCATGGCGACGTGATGGTGAGTCGCCGCTTCTACCCGATCGTCGTCACCTACGTGCTGTCCCTGCTGGTGGCGATCGCCCTGCTGGTGGCGTGGGTGGTCTACATCGTCACCTCGACCACCCGGGTCGAGCGGCTGGCGGCCCACGTGGGGGTGGCCGAGCCGGGCAACCTGCCCTGGATCGTGCTCGCCGTCGGCTGTCTGCTGTTCGCCCTGCTGCTCGGCGGCCTCACCCATCAGCTCGCGGCGGCCATCGCCGCCCGCCGCTACCTGCTCAAGCAGGACGAGTTCATCTCCAACATCACCCACGAGCTCAAGTCGCCGCTGGCGGCGATCCAGCTCCACGCCCAGACCCTGCAGCAGCCGGACCTCGGGCCCGGCCATCACCAGCGCTCCGTGGCTTCGATCCTCGACCAGTCGCGCCGCATGCAGCGGCTGATCGACAACATGCTCGAGAGCAGCCGCCTGATGGCGAGGAAGCAGCGCCTGGAGCTCCACCCGGTGGCGCTGGAGCCGTTCCTCCACGAGTACGTCGAGCAGGCCCGGCAGCGGGTGGAGAGCCGTGGCGTGGTGCTGCGCGCGGAGATCGGCACCCGCTCCTCCGTGCTCGCCACCGAGGAAGCCCTCGAGCGGGTGCTCGACAACCTGATCGGCAACGCCGTGCGCTTCTCCCACGCCGGCGGCGAGGTGCGCTGCCGCGCCCACGACGAGAACGGCCGGGCGGTGATCGCCGTCGAGGACGACGGCACCGGCATTCCGAAGCGGGAGCTGCCGCGCATCTTCGACCGCTTCTACCAGGGCGGCCGCTCGAGCGACCAGCGCCGCGCCGGCACCGGCCTGGGGCTGGCCATCGTCGCCGGCCTCGTCGGCGAGATGCGCGGCACCGTGCGCGCCTACAGCCAGGAAGGCGGCCCCGGGACCCGCTTCGTGGTCGAGCTGCCGCGCACGGCGACGGCCGAGGCGGTGGCCGACGCCGAGTCGCCGGCCCGGGGGCGCGCATGAACGAGCTGGGCGAGGCCCGGGTGCTGGTGATCGAGGACGAGGCGGCCATCGCCGAGGGGCTGGAGCTCAACCTGGAGCGCAAGGGGTACCACGTCGAGGTCGCCGCCGACGGCCGCGAGGGCCTGCGGCGCGCCGAGGGAGGCAACTGGGACCTGATCGTGCTCGACGTCCGCCTGCCGGGGATCGACGGTTTCGAGGTGTGCCGTGCGCTGCGCGCCGGCGACGACTTCACGCCGATCCTCATGCTCACCGCCCGCAGCCAGCCCGACGACGTGATCTACGGCCTGAAGCTCGGCGCCGACGACTACGTGACCAAGCCCTTCGACCTCGCCGAGTTGCTCGCCCGGGTGGAGACCCTACTGCGCCGCCGTGCCTGGTCGCGCCAGCGCGGCGGCGGGGGCGGCGGCGAGGAGGCAAGGCCCACCGAGGGCCGTTTCGATTTCGGCGACTTCTGGGTCGACTTCTCCACCTGGCAGGCGCAGACGCTGGCCGGGGTCGTCGAGCTGTCGCGCAAGGAGGTGGCGGTGATGCAGGTGTTCGCTTCGCGGCCGAACCAGGTGGTCAGCCGCCGGGAGCTGCTGGCCGAGGTGTGGGAGCTCCCCCACCACCCCAACACGCGCGTGGTGGACAACGTCATCGTGGCGCTGCGCCGGGCCTTCGAGGAGAACTCCTGGCGGCCGCGCCACATCCACAGCGTGCGCGGCGTCGGCTACCGCTTCGTGCCGTGATCCGGGTGCTGGAGCTCTACTGCGGCATCGGCGGCGTCGCCGCCGCCCTCGGCATGCACCGTCCCGGGGGCGCCGAGCACGATGGCGCCGATTCCGGAGCCGCCGAGATCGTCGCCGCCGTCGACCTCGACCGCACCGCCCTCGCGGTCTACGCCGCCAACTTTCCCGGCCCCACGGTCCCCCGCAATCTCGACCGCGCCGCCGCCGGCGACCTGGCCGTCCACCGGGCCGACCTGTGGACGATGTCGCCGCCCTGCCAGCCGTACACCCGCCGGGGCCTGCGGCGCGACCTGGAGGATCCGCGCGCGGCGAGCTTCGTGGCGCTGGTCGCCGCCCTCGACGCGGTGCGGCCGCCCTACCTCTTCCTGGAGAACGTCCCCGGCTTCGCCGGCTCCCGGGCCCACGCCCTGCTGCGCGAGACCCTCGACCGGGCCGGCTACGAGGTGGGCGAGCGGCTGCTCTGCCCTAGCGAGCTGGGATCGCCGAACCGGCGGCGGCGCTTCTACCTGGTCGCCTCCCGGGAGGGGCGGCTGACGTGGCCGGCGGAAGGCGGACCGCGGGAGGATCGGCCGCCCCGGCTCGAGCCGGCCGAGGTGGGATGTCCCGGGGGTGGGCAGGGCGACGATCGGCGGGGGACCGGCCCGACGCTGCCCCGCCGCCCGCTGGCCGACTTCGTCGCCTCCCATGCCGACCCGGAGCTGACCGTGGCGGCGGCGACCGTCGCCGCCTACCGCCACGCCCTGGACGTGGTCGACGCCGCCGACCCGGCGGCCGTGACCGCCTGCTTCACCGCCGCCTACGGCCGCTCGCCGGTGCGCAGCGGCTCGTACCTGCGGATCGGCAGCGACGGCGGCCCGGGAGACTCCACCGGCGAAGCCCTGCCGGCCCTGCGCCGCTTCTCGCCGCGCGAGGTGCTGGCGCTGCTCGGATTCCCCGCCTCCTACCGGCTGCCGCCCGAGCTTTCCCGCGCCACCGGCTGGCGGTTGGCCGGCAACAGCCTGTCGCTGCCGCCGGTCCGCGCCCTGCTCACCTCCCTGCCGCCGCTCGCCCACCTCGGCGGCGCGGCGGCGGAAGCTACCGGGCCGCCGCGGCCGGCGCGCGCTGCCGCGGCAACGTCGCCGGCTCCATTGCGTCGCCGGGGAGCCACCCTCCGACGGCTCACCGCGCCCGTGGCCGAGCCGGGGTAGGCTCGGCGCCATGATCCAGCTGCCGCGGCTCCCCCGGCTCACCCACCGGCGCGCCGCCCCGGGCACCGCCCCCGGCACGCTGCACCCCCGCGAGCAGCGCGTCCAGCAGATCGAGCTGCGGCTGATGTGCTTCGGCAGGGAGACCCTGGAGGAGCGCAACCTCGGCTCGGTGGACGAGCTGCCGGCGGTGGCCGAGCTGGTGCGGCCCGGCTTTCCGGGGGCCGTGTGGCTCGACGTCGTCGGACTCCACGACGTCGAGCTGCTGGCGGCGGTCGGGCGCTGCTTCGGCCTCCACCCGCTGGCCCTCGAGGACGTCGCCAACCTCGGGCAGCGGCCGAAGGTCGAGCCGTACGGCGAGCACCTGTTCATCGTCCTCGACCACCTGCACGCCGGCGACCAGGCCTTCGCCGTCGAGCAGATCAGCCTGTTCCTGCTGCCCGGGCTGGTCATCACCTTCCAGGAGGTGCCGGGCGACCCCTTCGCGCCGGTGCGCGAGCGCATTCGCCGCGGCGGCAACCGGCTGCGCACGCTGGGCGCCGACTACCTGGCCTACGCGCTGATCGATTCGGTGGTCGACCACTTCTTCCCGGTGCTCGAGAGCTTCGGCGAACGTATCGAGACGCTGGAGGAGGAGCTGGTGGACCGTCCCGAGCCGGCGGTGCTCGAGCACATCTACCGGCTGCGCCGGGAGCTGCTGATGATGCGCCGCATCGCCTGGCCCGAGCGCGACGTGCTCTCGACCCTCTACCGCGACGAGCTGCCGCTGATCGGCCCGGAGACCCAGGTCTTCCTGCGCGACTGCCACGACCACGCGGTGCGGGCACTGGAGATCCTGGAGACCTACCGCGAGCTCGCCGGCAGCATGCTCGACGTCTATCTGTCCAGCCTGAGCCACCGGATGAACGAGGTGATGAAGGTGCTCACCATCATCGCCACGATCTTCATCCCGCTGACCTTCATCGCCGGCGTCTACGGCATGAACTTCGCCCGCATGCCGGAGCTCCACTGGCGCTGGGGCTACCCGGCGTCCCTCGGGATGATGGCGGTGGTGGCGGCGGCGCTGGTCTATTACTTCCGTCGCAAGGGGTGGTTCTAGGTGTCACTGCCCAGGACGTTGTTCACTCTGGCAGCGGGCGGTAGCCCGTTGAGAGCGCTGTGGGGTCGGTGGTGATTGTAGTAGTGGAGCCATGGCTCCAGGGCCTGCTGGCGCAGTTGCGAGGACGGATAGGCTCG
>DATACC010000201.1:0-4662 GCA_036259255.1 Thermoanaerobaculia bacterium
CCGGAGGGGCACGGCGCGGCGGGCTGGAGGCTCGCGGGTTGGCGCTGGGAGTGAGGCCCGGCCGAGGAGGGCAGGCCGGGGGGAACCGTCAGGCGCTGGCGGGCTCGGCGGCCGCGTCGCCGTTGCCGGCCGTGGCCTCGGCCACCGCCGCCTGCGCCGCCTCGGCGGCCGCCTTGACGTCCTCCGGAATCTCGAACTCGAGCTTCTCGTGGCAGAACTGCTTCCACTCGTCGGTGACGTCGTCGAACACGACGTTCTCGTCGAGGAAGATGCCGTCGGTCACCACGTAGGTCTCCTGCAGGTAGAGGATGTCCTCGCCGTCGATCGCGTCGCGGGCCACCTCCACCTCCTTGCCGTCCACCTCCTGGGTGTCCTTGCGCAGGTCGGAGGTGTTCTCCTTCCAGTTCGGGTACTCGCGGAACTGCTTCGCCAGGTACGCCTTGCAGTAGCTGCCCATCTCGGCCATCAGCTCGCCTCCTCGGCCCGCTGCTTCTCCATCTCTTCCATCTTCTTGCGCAGCGACAGCGGACGCATGTCGGTCCAGACCTCCTCGATGTAGTCGAGGCACTCCTGCTTGGTGCCCTCCTTGCCCACCGCGTTCCAACCCAGCGGCATCTCGCGGTCCTTGGGCCAGATCGAGTACTGCTCCTCGTGGTTCATCACCACGACGTAGATCGTATTGTCGTCGTCATCCCAGGCCATCGGCTTCTCCTTGTCCTCCGTACGTAGATCGGCCCCTGCCGCGAACACAGGGCGGCAGGCGTCTTTCCAGGAAGTGCTCGCCACCGGCGAAACGTGACACTCGGGCGGTGGCGGATTCACAGGTTCAGATCGGTGAGCTGCCTGCGGAAGGTCTCCAGGTCGTGGATGCGCTCGCGCGCCTTGGCCGTGTCTGCCGTCTCCAGCTCGCGGGTGAGCTCGTCGCACAGCTCGAAGGCCTGCTGGTTCATGCGCGCCAGCCGCTCGGCGAGCTGGCGCGCCATGGCCAGCGCCAGGTGCAGGCTGGCCGCGTCGCCGGCCGAGACCAGCGCCTCGAAGCGGTCGCGGGGCAGCTCGAACAGGCGCACCGGTCCGCGGCAGCGCACCGTCGCCGAGGCGGGGGCCGAGCCGAGCAGCCCCATCTCGCCGAGCAGCGTCCCCGGCTCGAGCCGGGCCAGCACGTGGGACCTGCCGTCGTCGTTCGACTTGACCACCTCGACGCTGCCGTCGAGGATCAGCAGCAGCGAGCCGCCGGGCTCCCCCTCCCGGCGCAGCACCTCGCCGTCCGGCGCCTCGCGCACCGAGCCCGCCGCCGCCAGCCGTTCGAGGTCGGCCGGCGGCAGATCGCGCCCGACCCGGGTCCGTCCCAGTACCTGCAGAAGGTCTTCGCTCATCGTCCCCCTCCTCGGAATCTAGATGCCGCGCAGCACCGTGGCCTTGCCCACCCGGCCGATGGCGAGCAGGAAGGCGGCGGTGCGCAGCGGCAGGTCGCGCTCCCGCGCGATGCGGCGGATGTGGCGGTAGGCCTCGACCATCAACGTCTCGAGCTCGGCGTTGACCCGCTCCTCCTTCCACGAGAACTGCTGGATGTTCTGCACCCACTCGAAGTAGGAGACGGTCACCCCGCCAGCGTTGGCGTAGATGTCGGGCACCACCTCGATGCCGCGGCGGCGGAACACCAGGTCGGCCTCCGGCTCGGTGGGGCCGTTGGCGCCCTCGACGATCAGCTTCGCCCGCACCGCCTCGGCGTTGTCGGCGGTGAAGACGCCGCCCAGGGCTGCCGGCACCAGCACGTCGCAATCGAGCGCCAGCAGGTCCGCGTTGGACAGCGCGTCGGTGCCGGCGAAGCCGACCACCGTGCCGGAGGCGGCCACGTGGGCGAGCAGCGCCGGAACGTCGAGGCCGTCGCGGTTCAGAATGGCGCCCTGGACGTCGCTCACGGCGATCACCCGGCCGCCGGCCTCGTGGATCAGCCGCGCCGCGTGGGAACCGACGTTGCCGAAGCCCTGGAGGGCGAAGGTGGAGCCGGCGACCGTCGCGCCGTGATCCGCCAGGGACTCGCGGGCGGCGATCAGCACGCCCCGCCCGGTGGCCGCCTCCCGGCCCGCCGAGCCGTAGAGCTCCACCGGCTTGCCGGTGACCACCGCCGGCGAGTGCCCGTGGTAGGCCGAGTAGCGGTCCATGATCCAGGCCATCACCTGGGCGTTGGTGTTGACGTCGGGGGCGGGGATGTCGGTGTGGGGGCCGATGACGTCGTGGATCTGGTCGACGAACTCGAGCGTCATCCGGCGCAGCTCCTCGGCCGAGAGCTGGCGCGGGTCGCAGGCGACGCCGCCCTTGGCGCCGCCGTAGGGGATGCCGACGACGGCCGTCTTCCAGGTCATCAACGACGCCAGCGACCGCACGTCGTCGAGATCGACCGACGGGTGGTAGCGCAGACCGCCCTTCATCGGGCCGCGGCTGTTGTCGTGCTGCACCCGGTAGCCGAGGAAGGTCGCCAGCGATCCGTCGTCGCGCTGGAAGGCCACCTGCACCTGGATCTCGCGCAGCGGGGTGACCAGCAGCCGCTCGATGGCCGGCGCCAAGTCCATGTGCCGCGCCGCCTCGTTGAAGTAGAAGTTGGTGGCTTCGGAGGGAGTCATGGCGGGATCATACCGTCCGGGCCGGACGGCGTCCGGGCTAGACTGGGGCGGTATGGGGCACGCGCACGGACCCGGCCATTCCCATCACGGCCACTCCCACGGCGACGCACGGCAGGCGGATAGCCGGCGGCTGGCGTGGGTGATGGGCTTGGTGGTGCTCTACATGGGGGCGGAGGTGGTGGGCGGCTGGCTCACCGGGTCGCTGGCGCTGCTGGCCGACGCCGGGCACATGCTCTCCGACGCCGCCGCCCTCGCCCTGGCGCTGTTCGCCCTGTGGATCGCCCGCCGGCCGGCGACGATGCAGCGCAGCTTCGGCTACCACCGCATGGAGATCCTGGCGGCGCTGACCAACGGGGCGGCGCTGGTGGCGATCTCGTTGCTGATCGGCTTCGAGGCCGTCGAGCGGCTGCGCTCCCCCACCGAGGTGGCGGCGCCGGGAATGATGGCGGTGGCCGCCGGCGGCCTGCTGGTCAACCTGGTGGGGCTGGCGGTGCTCCACGGCGGGCGCGAGGCGAGCCTCAACCTGCGCGGTGCCTGGCTGCATGTCGCCGTCGATGCCCTCGGCAGCGTCCAGGTGCTGGCCGCCGGCGCGCTGATCTGGGCCTTCGGCTGGCAGTGGGCCGACCCGGTGGCGTCGGTCGCCATCGCCGTGCTGGTGGTGTGGTCGGCGTGGAGCTTGCTGCGCGAGACGGTGGGGGTGCTCATGCAGTGGGCGCCGCGTCACATCGACGTCGAGGAGGTGCACGGCGCAATCCAGGCGGTCGAGGGGGTCGAGGACGTGCACGACCTCCACGTGTGGACGGTGACCAGCGGTCTCGACACCCTGTCGGCCCACGTGGTGGCCCGGGAACGCCCGGCGGCGGGGCTGCTGCACGAGATCCGCGACACACTCCACCGGCGCTTCGGCATCGCGCACGTGACGATCCAGGTCGAGCCGGAGGGCCACGAGGACTGCGGCGCCTGCTGAGCGGCGGGCGCCGCCGCGAGCTCGAGAACGTCGAACGAGAGAGAGGATGGAGAGATGCGAACCCCGATGCGAGCACTGACCGCCGTCGCCGTGGCTTCCCTGGCCGCGGCCCTCCTGGCCGCCTGCTCGCGGCCGAGCCTGCAGCTCGAGGAGCAGCAGACCTTCCGCGCCGCCACCCGCAGCCAGACCGTCGAGGCGCCGGTGTCCGACCAGGTGGAGCGCCTCGAGCTCCAGCTCTCGCTCGAGCTCAACCGCGGCTCGCTCGCCTTCCGGGTCACCGATCCCCAGGGCGTGGTGGTCTGGCAGGGGACGCTCTCGTCCGGTGGCGAGCTCTCCGACCGCCGCGTGTTCGAGAACCCGGCCCAGGGCACCTGGCGCTTCGACATCGACCTGGCGGAGGCTTCCGGGAACTACCGGGTGGAGTGGGTGGGGCGCTGAGGGCCACGCCGGGTGCCCTGGCCCTGCGCAGCCGGCGGGTGATGCTGCCGGACGGGCTTCGGCCCGCCGTGGTCGAGGTACGCGGTGGCACCGTGGCGCGGGTGGCGCCTTGGGAGGAGGTGCCGGCGGACCTCCCCCTGCTCGACGCCGGCGACCTGGTGGTGATGCCGGGGCTCGTCGACCTCCACGTCCATGCCAACGACCCCGGTCGGGCGGACTGGGAGGGCTTCCCCTGCGCCACCCGCGCCGCGGCGGCGGGCGGCGTCACCACCTTCCTCGACATGCCCCTCAACAGCCGGCCGCCCACCACCACGCCGGAGGGCCTGGCCGCCAAGACCGCCGCCGCGGCGGGCCGCCTGTGGGCCGACGTCGGCCTGTGGGCAGGGGTGGTGCCGGGCAACGTCGAGCACCTCGCCGGCCTGTGGGACTCCGGCGTCTTCGGCTTCAAGGCCTTCCTGGCGCCCTCGGGCGTCGAGGAGTTCGCCGCCGTGGACGAGCACGACCTGCGGCCGGCCCTCGCCGAGCTCGCCCGCCTCGGGGCGCCGCTGCTCGTCCACGCCGAGCTGCCGCACCACCTGGACGAGACCTGGGGTGCGGCCGCCGACGCCGCCGCCCGCCGCCGCCACGGCGCCCACC
>DATACC010000202.1:0-5353 GCA_036259255.1 Thermoanaerobaculia bacterium
GCTGTCCCAGCTCGTCGCCCGCCAGCTCCGGGTGGTCAACTACGTCGACGAGCGGTTGGGCGCCCGGGTGTTCGTCAGTCTCCAGGACATCCGGACCTACTACGACGAGGAGCTGGTGCCGGCGCTCGCCGCCGCCGGCGACGATCCGCCGCCCCTCGAGGAGGTGCGCGAGGACATCCGCGGTCTGCTCAAGGAGCGTCGCCTCAACGACGAGATCGAGCGCTGGACCCGTGAGCTGCGCCGCGAGGCCGACGTGCGGCTGTTCCTCGATCCGCCGTCGCCGCCGCTGCCGCCGGTGGTCGAGCGCTACGGCGCCGAGGCCGGCGTGCCGTAGAGGTCGCGGTAGCGCGACCACGAGCCCAGCACCTTGCGCAGGTAGTTGCGCGTCTCGCCGAAGCTCACCTTGGTGTAGTACTCCGGCAGCTCGTCGGTGTAGGACCAGGCGCGCCAGAGCTGGGCCGCCGGCGGACCGGCGTTGTAGGCCGCCACCGCCCGGTGCTGCTCGCCCTCGAAGCGGCGCAGCAACTGGCCGACGTAGGCGGCGCCCAGAGCGATGGCCACCTCCGGCCGATAGAGGTCGTCCGGGGCCACACGCCCCAGTCCCACCGCTTGCCCCACCTCCAGCGCCGTCGGCATGACGAACTGGGTGAGGCCGCGGGCCGAGGCGCCGGACAGCGCCCGCGGATCGTAGCGGCTCTCCTCGCGCATGATCGCCGCCAGCAGGAACGGGTCCACGCCGTGGCGTGCCGACTCCTCGCGCACCAGCGCCGGGAACGCCAACGGGTAGAGCCGGCGCAGCAGGTCTGCGGAGAGGAACGGCGCCGGCACCCGGTCTGGCAGCCTGCGCAGGAGGATCTCTGCGCGCAGCAGCGAGCGGTTGATGTCGCCCCGCTCGGCCAGGAAGTCGCTGGAGGTCAGCGCCGGGGCCGGCTCGTCGAGCGGGAAGTGGCGGTTGACCGCGGCGCCGGCGCCGTCCCACAGGCCGAGGGCGAGGAGCTTCTCCCGCGGGTCGTCGAGGCGCCCGCGCCACAGCGGCCACTCGGCGGTGGGCAGCGGCGCCAGGGTCACCCAGGGGCGGCTCACCGGGTCGGCGGCGAGCCGGCGGGCCAGGGCGTGGGCCACCTCGGCGCGGTTCTGCGGCTCGCCGTGAAGCAGCAGCCACGCGCCGTAGAGGTCGCCGCCGCGGCGCTGGGTGGCGGCCAGCCGGCGGGCGGGCGCCGCCAGCGGGCTCGCGGCGAGGCGGTCGCGCACGTCCATCGCCAGGGGATGGTTGTCGTCGAGCCGCTGCACCCGCAGGTAACGCCGCACTGCCTCGTCCGGGTCGCCGTCGAGCTCCGCCATGCGGCCGCGCCAGTACGCCACCTCGAGCTCGGTGTCGGAGCCCGCCCGCTCCGCGAGGCCGAGCCAGGTGGCGGCGCGGTCGGTACGCCCCTGCACGATGTCGGAGGCGGCCAGGAAGAGGCCGGCGCGCGCGGCCACCGCCGTCCACTCGCGGCGCGCCGTCAGCAGCTCCAGCAGCTCCAGGGCCTCGGCCTCGTGGCCGGTGCGCCAGGCGATGCGCATCGCGGCGATCAGCGCTCCTTCGGCCGAGCCGCCGGTGGGGTCGGCGCGGTAGGCGAGACGGTATGCGGCGGCGGCGTCGCCCCATTCGCCGGCCAGCTCCAGGCTGCGGCCCTGCTGATAGAGGGCGCGGGCCTCGAGCCGGCGATCGCGGGCGCGGGCGGCCAGCGCCGAGTAGCCGGCGGCGGCCTGGTGGTAGCTCTCCTGCCAGAAACGGCTGCGTACCAGGGTGTAGGCGAGCTCGAAACGTTCACCACCGAGGGGGCCCTCGTAGCTCGCCACCACCGGGGCGAGATAGGCGATGGCACGGGGGAAGTCGCGGTGCTGGTAGAAGGTGCGGCCGAGGAGGATCGCCATCTCCGCTGGCGGGCTGGTCACCAGGGCGGCGGCGCGCTCGGCGGCCTCGCGGGCCGGCTCGTCGTCCACCTTCTCGCGCAGCAGCTCCAGGTACTCGTCGAGGGCGGCGCCGGCGGTGCCCTGGCGCAGCAGGCAGTCGGCGCGGGTGCGCTTCAGGCGCCGGCGCTCGGCGTCTCCGTAGCGCTCCGGCACCAGGTTGCGCAGCAGCCGGCAGTCGCCGCCGGCCAGCACGCTGGTGGTCAGCAGGCGCACCGCCTCGGGGAGCAGGGCGGTGTCGGTGGGCTCGGCCACGACGCTGGCGACGAGGCCGGCGGCGACCTCCGGGTGCCCGAGCTCGAGCTGCTCCGCGGCGGCGCGGTAGCGGGCGTAGGTGGCCAGCTCCGAGCCGCCCTCGAAGCCGTGCATGAAGGCGGCGGAAGCCTTGCCGTGCCTGCCGAGCTGGTGGTGCAGGTCGCCGGCCAGCAGGTGGAGCGCCAGGCCGCGGGCCGCGGCCGGCTCCTCGGCCAGCAGGTGATCGATGGTCTCGAGGGCGGCCTCGAGATTCCCCTCGCGCTGCTGCTCGAGGAGGCGCGGCCGGGGGTCCGCCGCCTGCGCCGCGGCGGGTGCCGAAACGGCCGCGGCGCAAGCCATTCCGGCGAGCGCCACGACGGTGTACCGGAGCTTGGGAAGAGGTGTGGACATCGCCGGGTCGCGGGGGGAGCGTCGCCGGCGATGCCGTCTAGTCTTCGTCGCCGTCGAGCCGTTCCACCCGTGCGCCCAGGGACTGCAACTTCGATTCCATGGCCTCGTAGCCGCGGTCCAGGTGGTAGATACGGTCGACGAGGGTGGTGCCGTGGGCGGCGCAGCCGGCGAGCACCAGAGACGCCGAGGCGCGCAGGTCGGTGGCCATCACCCGAGCCCCGGAGAGCTTGCTGCGGCCGCGGATCTTCGCGGTGCGGTTGCGCACCCGGATGTCGGCCCCCAGGCGGTTGAGCTCGGAGACGTGCTGGAAGCGGTTCTCGAAGACGAACTCGCGCACCGTGGAGACCCCTTCGGCCTGCGTCATCAGGGCCATGAACTGGGCCTGCAGGTCGGTGGGGAAACCGGGGTGGGGCGCCGTCTCCACCAGCGCCGGCTTGAGCTTGCCGTCGGCCCAGGCGCGTACCGAGGCGGCGCTCGTCTCCACCCCCGCTCCGGCCTCCTCGAGCTTCTCGACGAGCGGCGCCAGGGCCTCCGGCGCCACGCCCTCGACGGTGACGTCGCCGCCGGTCATCACGCCGCCCACCAGGTAGGTGCCGGCCTCGATGCGGTCGGCGACGATCTCGTGGGTGGCTCCGTGCAGCGTCTCGACGCCCTCGATCTCGAGGGTGCTGGTGCCGGCTCCCGAGATCCGCGCCCCCATCTTGTTGAGCATCGCGGCGAGATCGGTGATCTCCGCCTCGCGGGCGGCGTTCTCGAGCACCGTGGTGCCGCGGGCGAGGGCGGCGGCCATCATGACGTTCTCGGTTCCGGTAACCGACACCATGCCGAAGCGATACTTCGCGCCGCGCAGCTTCGCGGCCTCCACGGTGACGTAGCCGCCCTCCAGGGTGATCTTGGCACCGAGCGCCTCCATGCCCTTGAGGTGCTCCTCGATGGGCCGGTTGCCGATGGCGCAGCCACCCGGCAGGGAGACCGTGGCCTGGCCGCGCCGGGCGAGGATCGGCCCGAGCACCAGGATGCTGGCGCGCATCGTCTTGACCAGCTCGTAGGGTGCGTCGGCGCCGCTCGGCAGCTCGCCCGTGCGCTGCAGCACGGTGCCCTCGCCGCCGTCGGCGTGGCAGCCGGAGCCGAGGTGCTCGAGCAGTCTGCACATGGTGCGGATGTCCCGCACGTCCGGCAGGCGCAGCAGGCGCACCGGTTCATCCGTCAACAGGGTCGCGGCCAGCGAGGGCAGGGCCGCGTTCTTCGCTCCGCTGGCGCGGATGGTCCCGGCGAGACGAACCGGGCCTTCGATCTTGAATTTCTCCACCTGGGGCTCCGCGGTTGCCTTGGCCTGACGCTGGGTCGCGAGCTGGATTGCCGGGGTGTGGGTGCGATCAGGGCTGGGATGGGGGGTCAGGACGGCCGCCGCTGCAGCCGAACCACCCGTGGAATATGCGAGTAGTCTTGCCATGCCGTCACGAACTGCAACGGCGATGCCGACGCCGCGCGCTCGAGCTCGGCGGCCTGCCCGCGGCCGATCTCCAGCAACACTTCGGCGCCGGGGCGCAAGGCGGCGGCGGCGGCGAGCAGGCGGCGGACCACCGCCAGGCCGTGGTCGCTTGCAAAAAGCGCCAGGTGGGGCTCCCAGCCGGTGATCTCGGGCGACAGCTCGGCGGCCTCGGCCGGGGCGATGTAGGGCGGGTTGCTGACCACCAGGTCGAAGCCGGCGAGTTCGAGTCCCGCGACCAGGTCCGCCGCCACCAGCCGCACCCGGCCGCCGACCCCGTGGCGGCGGGCGTTGCCGGCGGCCACCGCCACGGCGCCGGGGGACAGATCCGTCGCCACCACCCGGGCGGCCGGAATCTCCAGCGCCAGGGTCACCGCCAGGATGCCGCTGCCGGTGCCGACGTCGAGGATCCGCGGCGCGGCCGGCAGCGCCAGGCCGAGGGCGGCTTCCACCAGGTGCTCCGTCTCGGGCCGCGGGATCAGCACCCGGCGGTCGACCCGGAAGGGGCGACCGTAGAACTCCCGCTCGCCGAAGAGATAGGCCACCGGCTCGCCAGCCAGGCGGCGCGCCAGCAGGTGCCGGAAGCGCGCGGCCGCCGCCTCCGGCACCGGGTGCTCGCCGCGCGCCATCACCTGCGCCTCGGAGAGCCCCAGCACGCGGGCCAGCAGCAGCGCGGCTTCCCGCGGCGGCGGCCGGAAGGTCGCCGTGGCGAGGCGGGAGCGGCCCTCGGCGAGCAGGGCCTCGACGGTGGGTGGGGGCGGCGCGGACAAGGTTCGCCGCCGAGCTTACGCGGTGACGCGGCGCACTGCCAGGTCGGCGCCGGGTGTGCCGTGCGCGGCTCCTGGTGTCGCAGGGAGCCGGAATGGTTCGCAATTACGCGCAACCTTTATTCTGCTACGATAACCGGCGTCCGGAGGGGAGAAGTTTCCAGCAAACAGGAGGAGGGCCACATGTATATGAGCATGAAGGAAGAAGATCAGGATCAGCCGCTGGGGCCGCGAGGAGGTACGACGACGGTCACCAAGAGCGGCATGGTGAAGAAGAACCTGTGGATCCCGCGCGACGAGGCCGAGGAGCTGCGGCGCCGCGCCTTCGAGGAGCGGCGCTCGGAAGCCGACATCATTCGCGAGGGGCTGCGCCAGGTCCTCGGGCTCGAGGACGAGGCGCCGGCGAGCTGAGCCGGCGGCCTCGCCGCAGGCCGCCCTGCGCCGGTGCCGCCCTGGCCCGCGATCAGCGCGAGCCGGGAACGGGCAGCCGTCCCAGCTC
>DATACC010000203.1:0-7334 GCA_036259255.1 Thermoanaerobaculia bacterium
TCCTAGCGTGCGCCGCCAACCAGCGTGCCCCGCCTCCTAGCGTGCGCCGCCAACCAGCGTGCCCCGCCTCCTAGCGTGCGCCCCGCCTCCTAGCGTGCGCCCCGCCTCCTAGCGTGCGCCCCGCCTCCTAGCGTGCGCCCCCCACCTAGCGTGCGCCCCCCACCTAGCGTGCGCCCCCCACCAAGCGTGCGCCCTCAACCAGCGCTGCGCCCTCTCGCCGACATCCCGAGCGACCGCCTCGACCTCCGCCCCCGAGCGTGCGCCTCCGGCGGTGCCCAGTGATGCCGCCGGTGCGCGGCACCCCACCCGCCCCCCCAGCGGCCCCGACCGTTCCCGAAGCCTCCCCCGCCGTCCCCGTGCTACGCTTGATCCGCCCCCACGGCAGGGGCCTTGCACACGAACCCTCCGAGGACCGACACCGGCTCCTCCGCGAAGAAAAACTCGACAACCCGGAGCAGTGATGAGCGACTCGTTCGGAACCTTCACGCACCTGACCGCCGGCGGCACTCGCTACCGCATCGCGCGGCTCCCGGCGCTCGAAGCCCGCGGCTTCGACGTCGCCCGCCTCCCCTACGCGCTGCGGATCCTGCTGGAGAACCTCCTGCGCCGCGAGGACGGTGCCACCGTGACCGGCGACGACATCGAGGCCGTCGCCCGCTGGCAGCCCCGGGCCGAGCCCTCCCAGGAGATCGCCTTCATGCCCGCCCGGGTGCTGCTGCAGGACTTCACCGGCGTGCCGGCGGTGGTCGACCTCGCCGCCATGCGCGACGCCATGCGCACCCTCGGCGGCGACCCGAAGCGCATCAATCCGGTGCAGCCCGTGGAGCTGGTGATCGACCACTCGGTGCAGGTCGACGAGTACGGCAAGGCGGCGGCGTTCCTGATCAACGCCGAGCGGGAGCTCGAGAGGAATCGCGAGCGCTACGCCTTCCTGCGCTGGGGGCAGACCGCCTTCGACAACTTCCGGGTGGTGCCGCCGGACACCGGGATCGTGCACCAGGTCAACCTCGAGTATCTCGCCCGGGTGGTGATGACCGGCACCGGCACCGGAAACGGCAACAGCGACGGCACCGAGCCCTGGGCCTATCCCGACACCCTGGTCGGCACCGACTCCCACACCACCATGATCAACGGCCTCGGCGTGCTCGGCTGGGGCGTCGGCGGCATCGAGGCCGAGGCCGCCATGCTCGGCCAGGCGATCTCGATGCTGATCCCCCAGGTCGTCGGCTTCCGTCTCGTCGGCCAGCTCCCGGAGGGCGCCACCGCCACCGACCTGGTGCTGGTCGTCACCCAACGGCTGCGCCAGCACGGGGTGGTGGGCAAGTTCGTCGAGTTCTTCGGTCCCGGCCTGCCGCAGCTCGCGCTGGCCGACCGCGCCACCATCGCCAACATGGCGCCGGAGTACGGCGCCACCTGCGGCATCTTCCCGGTGGACCGCGTGTCGCTCGACTACCTGCGCTTCACCGGCCGCGACGCGCAGCTGGTGGAGCTGGTGGAGGCCTACACGAAGGAGCAGGGGCTGTTCCACACGGAGGACAGCCCGGAGAGCGAGTACTCGGACACGCTGGAGCTCGATCTGTCCACCGTGGAGCCGTCGCTCGCGGGTCCGCGCCGGCCGCAGGACCGGGTGCCGCTGTCCCAGGTACCGGAGTCGTTCCGCTCCGAGCTCGGCCGCATGATCGGTCCGGTGCAGGAGCGCAAGGCGCGCCAGGGCGAGGGCCAGAGCGACGGCCGGCCGGGTGGCCTGAAGGTCGTCTCCGGGGAAGGGGGCGGGGGCGGCGTGGCCGTTGCCGAGCCGCAGGTCCAGGTGCGGGTGGTGGGCGACGGCAGGGTGCGCGTAGAGCGCGAGGGCGAGGGCGGCACCGAGAGCTTCGAGCTCGCCCACGGCTCGGTGGTGATCGCCGCCATCACGAGCTGCACCAACACCTCGAACCCTTCCGTGATGGTGGCCGCCGGCCTGCTGGCGAAGAAGGCGGTGGAGAAGGGGCTCGCCGTCAAGCCGTGGGTCAAGACCAGCCTCGCCCCCGGCTCCAAGGTGGTCACCCGCTACCTCGACGAGGCCGGGCTCACGCCCTTCCTCGAGGACCTCCGCTTCCACCTGGTGGGTTACGGCTGCACCACCTGCATCGGCAACAGCGGTCCCCTCGACCCGGCCGTTTCCCGCGCCATCTCCGAGGGCGGCCTGGCCACCGCCGCGGTGCTCTCCGGCAACCGCAACTTCGAGGGGCGCATCAACTCCGAGGTGCGTGCCAACTACCTGGCCTCGCCCCCGCTGGTGGTGGCCTACGCCCTTGCCGGACGCATCGACCTCGACCTCGCCCACGAGCCCCTCGGCACCGGGGCCGACGGCGAGCCGGTGTACCTCAAGGACGTCTGGCCGAGCCAGGAGGAGATCCGCGACACGGTGGGGCGAGCGCTTCAGGCCGAGATGTTCCAGAGCGAGTACGCGGGGGTGTTCGAGGGCGACGAGCGCTGGCAGGAGCTCGAGATCCCCGCCGGCGAGACCTACGCCTGGGCCGAGGAGTCGACCTATGTCAAGAACCCGCCCTACTTCGAGGGCATGGGGCCCGACCCGGAGCCGGTCACCGACGTGCAGGGCGCGCGGGTGCTGGCGCTGATGGGCGATTCGATCACCACCGACCACATCTCGCCCGCCGGCGCCATCAAGGCCGACAGTCCGGCAGGGCGGTACCTGGTGGAGCACGGCGTGGCACCCAAGGATTTCAACTCCTATGGGTCGCGGCGCGGCAACCACGAGGTGATGATGCGGGGCACCTTCGCCAACGTGCGGCTGCGCAACAAGCTGGTGCCGGAGATCGAGGGCGGCTACACCCTGCATCTGCCCGACGGCGAGCCGATGTCGATCTTCGACGCCGCCATGCGCTATGCCGAGGAGGGCGTGCCGCTGGTGATCCTGGCGGGCAAGGAGTACGGCACCGGCTCGTCCCGCGACTGGGCGGCCAAGGGGCCCCTGCTGCTCGGTGTGCGGGCGGTGATCGCCGAGACCTACGAGCGCATCCACCGCTCGAACCTGGTGGGCATGGGAGTGGCGCCGCTCCAGTTCCTTCCCGGCGAGAGCGCCGAGAGCCTCGGTCTCGACGGGCACGAGGTCTACGACGTGGAGGGGCTGGCGGAGGGCGTCGAGAACGGGTTCGCCGGCGACCCCGAGGTCACCGTGCGGGCGCGCCGCGACGACGGCCGCGAGACGACCTTCCGCGCCCGCTTGCGGCTCGACACGCCGCAGGAGGTGGAGTACTACCGCCACGGCGGCATCCTCCAGTACGTGCTGCGACAGCTTCGCTGAGGGGCGGGTGGCGCGGCCACTAAAAAATCCCCGCCGCGGGGAGGGATCCGGGCGGGGGGAGGAGAGGGAGCTGAAGGAGAGAACGGAGTCTTGCGAGCTCCGAGACGCGCCCAACTCCCTTGGCGCGTCCGATTCCGATAACACCCGGGGGCGGCCTCGGATTCCCGCCCCCGGGCGGGCCCGGGGTGCGGCACACCCTGCCCCGGCGAGGAGCTTCTCGTGAGCCGGCGGGTGTTCCTGACCGGGGCCACGGGCTACATCGGCGGTGCGCTGGCGCGGCGGCTGGCGGTCGAGGGGTGGCAGGTCCGGGCGCTGGTGCGGGGCACCAGCGATCGGGAGACGGTGGAGGCGCTGCGACACGCGGGGGTGGAGACCTTCGTCGGCGACGTCGTCGACCGGGTGTCGATGCGCGAGGGCATGGCGGGCTCCGACTGGGTGGTCCACGCCGCGGCGGATCTCGACATGGGCGGCCCGGTGGAGCGGATGCGGAGCGTCAACGGGGCGGGCACGGAGAACGTGGCCTCGCTGGCGGCGAAGCTCGGGACCGGGCGCTTCCTGCTGCTGTCGTCGATGGCCGCCTTCGGCGGCAGCCCGGCCGACGGCACCGCCGTGACCGAAGACGACGCCCTGCGCCTGCCGCCGCCCAGCCTCTACTCGGCCACCAAGCGCGCCGGCGAGGAGGCGGCCCGCGCGTGGGCGGCCAAGGGGCTGCGGCTGCACGTGGTGTGGCCGAGCTTGGTCTACGGCCCGCCGGGCAAGCGCCGCGGCACCAACGCCCTGCTGCGCCAGTTCGCCAAGGGGCGCATGCCGGCGCTGGTGGGGGCCGACCGCCGCACGAGCTGGATCTTCCTCGACGACCTGGTGGACGGGCTGGTGCGGGTGATGGAGCACCCCCCGGAGGTGGAGAACCCCATGCGGCCGGGCACCACCGTGCCGCGCGACTACCTGATGACGGGCGAGGTCGCCACCGTCGGCGAGGTGGCGCGCCGGGTCTGCGAGCTGGCCGGCACCCGGCCGCCGCGCCTGGCGCTGCCGGTGGGCGTGGCGAAGCTCGCCCTCGCCGTGGCCGGCCCCTTCTACCGGCTGCGCGGCTTCCGCCCTCCCCTCCCCCCGGACACCCTGGAGAGCCTGCGCCGCCACTGGGCCTTCGACGACTCCCGCGCCCGCCACGAGCTCGACTGGCACCCCAGGCCGCTGTCCGAAGGCCTACCCCCGACGGTCGAAGTGCTGCTCGCTTAGCCGGGCCTCCGAGACGCTGCGCTCCGGTCGGCTCCGGCGGCTCTTGACGCGCCCTCGGGTTCCGGGCAGCATGGAGACTCTGGCCATGTTCACCATCTTCAAGGACTACACGTTCGCCGCCGCCCATTCGATCCGCGGCCATCAGGGCGGCTGCCAGCACCTGCACGGGCACAACTACCGGGTGCGGGTGCACGTCGCCGCCGGCGAGCTCGATGCGCTGGGAATGGTGATCGACTTTGCGGACTTGAAGACGGTGGTGCGCGAGGTCGTCGATCCGTTCGACCACCGGGTGATCAACGACATCCCCCCCTTCGACCAGCGCAACACCACGGCCGAGCTGCTTTCCCAGTACGTGTTCGAGGAGGTCGACCGCCGCCTCGCCGAGCGCCACGGCCGCCGGGCCCGGGTCGCCCGGGTCGAGGTCTGGGAGAACGACACCGCCTGCGCCACCTACCAGCCGTGATCCCGAGCGGCTCGCAACCCGCCGCCGGCGGCCCACCCCCTACTTCATGAGCACCGCCGAGATCCAAGCCGCCCCCCGCGACACCGAGGAGGCCTCCAGGGAGCTGCTGCGCCGCCCCGCCGCCGAGCGGCTGCGGGTCAACGAGATCTTCTACTCGCTCCAGGGCGAGTCGACCCGCGCCGGCCTGCCGTGCGTGCTGGTGCGCCTGACCGGCTGCCAGATGCGTTGCTCGTGGTGCGACACCGAGCACAGCTTCTACGAGGGCACCTGGCGCTCCGTGGACCAGGTGCTCGCCGAGGTGGAGTCCTACGGCTGCCCGCTGGTCGAGGTCACCGGCGGCGAGCCGCTGCTCCAGCCGGGCACCCTGACGCTGCTGCGCGAGCTCGCGGACCACGGCTTCGAGGTGCTGCTCGAGACCGGCGGCGGGCGCGACATCCGCCCGGTCGATCCGCGGGTGCGGCGCATCGTCGACGTCAAGTGCCCCGGCAGCGGCGAGGCCGAGGCCAACTTCTGGCCCAACCTCGACGCCCTCACCGGCCGCGACGAGCTGAAGTTCGTGCTCGCCGGCAAGGAGGACTACCTCTGGGCCCGGGACCTGGTGCGCGAGCGCGGCCTGGTGCAGCGCTGCCCGATCCACTTCTCGCCGGTACACGGCCGCCTCGAGCCGCGCCGCCTCGCCGAGTGGCTGCTGCGCGACCGCCTGCCGGTGCGCCTGCAGCTCCAGCTCCACAAGCTCCTGTGGCCGGAGGCCTCGCGCGGGGTGTAGGCGCCTCCGCTGCGCCGTCCGCGGCGCGGTGGGCGGTTTCCGCATTGCGGCGTGAGCTCGCGATTTCCGGTGCGGTGACAGGGGTTTCCCCGGTTTCCGCGGTGCGGCACTTCCTTGCACGCCCCACGAGCCTGCCATAGAATCGAGCTGCCGCCGTCGGGCCGCTCGGCCCGTTTCGCCGCAAGCCTCAGAAAGAACGTCGGGAGAGTCCATGGGTAAAGCGAAGCTGACCATCGAGGGACGCGACATCGAGCTGCCGGTCGTCGAAGGGACGGAGGGCGAGAAGGGGATCGACATCGGGGAGCTCCGGCGCCAGACCGGCTACATCACCCTCGATCCCGGCTACGGCAACACCGGCTCGTGCACCAGCGAGATCACCTTCATCGACGGGGAGGAGGGGGTGCTGCGCTACCGCGGCTACCCGATCGAGCAGATCGCCGAGCGGGCCGACTTCGTCGAGGTGTGCTACCTGCTGATCTACGGCCACCTGCCGAGCGTCGGCGAGCTCGACGAGTTCCGCCGCAAGCTGACCTACCACAGCCTGCTGCACGAGGACATGAAGAAGTTCTTCGAGGGCTACCCGCCGACGGCCCACCCGATGGCGATCCTGTCCTCCATGGTCGCCTCGCTGTCCGCCTACTATCCCGGCGACGACAAGGAGAACCTGGGCCTCAACATGGTCCGCCTGATCGCCAAGGCGAAGACCATCGCCGCCTTCTCCTACAAGAAGACCATCGGTCAGCCCTTCATCTACCCGCGCAACGACCTCGACTACTGCTCGAACTTCCTCTACATGATGTTCGCCGTGCCGTCGGAGCCGTACGAGGTGCCGGAGGTGCTGCGCGAGGCGCTCAATCTCCTGCTGATCCTCCACGCCGACCACGAGCAGAACTGCTCGACGTCGACGGTGCGCATGGTCGGCAGCTCGCAGGCGAACCTGTTCGCCTCCATCGCCGGCGGCATCTGCGCGCTGTGGGGGCCGCTCCACGGCGGCGCCAACCAGAAGGTCATCGAGATGCTCGAGATGATCCGCAACGATGGCGGCGACTACAAGAAGTACGTGGAGCTGGCCAAGGACAAGGATTCGGACTTCCGCCTGATGGGCTTCGGCCACCGGGTGTACAAGAACTTCGATCCCCGGGCGCGCATCCTGAAGCGCTCCGCCGACCGCGTGCTCGACCAGCTCGGCCTCTCCGACCAGTTGCTCGAGATCGCCAAGCGGCTGGAGGAGGTGGCACTCAACGACGAGTACTTCATCGAGCGCAAGCTGTACCCGAACGTCGACTTCTACAGCGGCATCATCTACCGCGCCATGGGCATACCGACGGAGATGTTCACGGTGATGTTCGCCCTCGGCCGGCTGCCGGGCTGGATCGCCCACTGGCGGGAGATGCGCAAGGACCAGGGATCGCGGATCAACCGGCCGCGCCAGATCTACACCGGCGCCACCGCCCGCGAGTACGTGCCGCTCGAGGACCGGGAGCGCTAGGCGGCTCGTCCGCTCCGCCGCAGGTCCTCGCTGCCCTCCTCCTCCGGGCCCCGCTCCGCGCCGGGCCCGCGCC
>DATACC010000204.1:0-27225 GCA_036259255.1 Thermoanaerobaculia bacterium
CCCGCCAGCAACCGCTCCGTCGTGACCGCCCCCTCGGAAGAGACGATGGCGAAAGCGGGGGGCGCAGGCGGCGAGCGGGAGTGCAGGTGGGCGAGCAGGGCGCAGGTGGCGAGAGCTGGGGCGCAGGCGGCGAGCAGGGTGAGCAGCGCGATGAGGCCGAAGAAGCACGCGCTGGGTCCACGGCGCGCGTCGGAGGGGCAGCTCCCATGCCCGGTTTGCCGACAATCCGTCACGCCGCCGCTCTCTTGCCCGGCCTGTCCCGGGCCCCGCACCCGAAACCCTGGCCGCACATCGGGACGTTCCAGCTGAAACGCCGCCCACCGAGGACCCGCCGCATTGCCTGCCGCTCCTGACTTTCCGCTGCGGCGGCGGTCCCGGCTGCGTCTGTGCCCTTCCGCGGTGGCTTCCCTTCTCGGTCCGCGCGGGCGCCCGACGTTTCAGCTGAAACGTCCGCCGCCTCAGGACTCCCGCGCCGCCATCGCCAGCAGGGCCTCCACGGCCCAGCCGTACTGGACGGGCCGCGCCATTCCGCCGCTCGGCATGGGCAGGGGGTTATCGACGTCGACCGCCTCGGCGGCGAGCATCTCCTGGAAGGCGTCGAAGGGGTCGTCCTCCAGCGGCGGCAGCGGCGGCGCCGGCATCAGCTCCAGGCCGTTCGGGTGCTCGAAGCGCACCTCCCCGTCGGCCAGCACCTGCACGGTGAACCCACCCTCGTGCACCGCCCGGTGGTGGTGGCGGCAGAGCTGGACCAAGTTGTCGAGCTTCGTCTCCCCGCCGTCGGCCCAGTGCTCCACGTGGTGGGCGTCGCAGAGCTTCAGCTCGCAGCCCGGGAAGCGGCAACCGCCGTCGCGGGCGGCCAGGGCGCGGCGCATCGCCAGCGGAATCGTGCGGGTGCGGCGGCCGACGTCGAGCACCGAGCCGTCCGCGGCGTGGCGCATCTCCACCTTGGCGGCATCGCAGGAGAGGCGCCGGGACGTTTCAGCTGAAACGTCTCCCACCCCCTCCAGAGTGCCGATGCCGCCCTCCGCCTCCGCCTGCAGGGCCTCCTGGTCCACGTGCACCACCACCTGGAAGCGGTCGCCCCGGGTGCCGGGGTCGAGCTCGGCCGCCAGGGCGCTCTCGGCCACCAGGCCGAGGGCGTCGGCCTTCACCTGCCCGGCGGTGGCCTCGCCGCCGGCGGAGCCCGCGCCCGCCTGCTCCTGCGACTCCTGGTAGAGCTGCTCGCGGGCCGCGTCCACCGCTTTCACCAGCGCGGCACCGGCCTCCGGGCTGAGCCGGCCGCGGATCACCACCATGCCGTCCTCCGCGGTGTAGGTCTCGAGGTAGCGGCTGGCGTGCCGGCGCTCCTCCCGCTCGCGCTCGATGATGCGGTCCACCCGGCGCCAGGAGCGCACGATCCTCTCCACCTGGGCGGTGTTGCCGTCCAACGCCATGTCGAGCAGCTCCTGCTCGGTGCCGGGAGTCGCCACCCGCGTCAGCGCCCGCACCTTGGAGTACGAGATCTCTCCCTTCTCCATGGACGCCGACAGGACGGGCAGCTTCGCCAGGGCATGCGCGACCCGCATCTTCTCCCGGGCCGCGCCGAGGTTCAGGCCCACGCGCCAGTTCAGCCAGTGGGCGCAGGAGCGGAAGCCGTTCCAGCCCTCCCGCTCGTCGAACTCCCGCAGCTTCACCAGCAGGCGGTAGGTGGCCGCCTCGAGGTAGGCCGACAGCTCGGCGATGTGCTCGCCGAGAGCGTCGACGCTCCCCGGAGGCGGGGGTGGCGGCGTGAACGAGGTGGTGGAGCTGGCGCTGGAGGCGAGTGCCGTCATGAGGTCCTCCTGGCAGATCGAAGTCCTAGAGAGGAAACGACTTAGAGGGCTTCATTCTAGGCGCTAACAGAGCGTAAGTCAAGGTGCGGCACGAATTCAGATATCGCTTGCCCCGCTCCGCCTGTTACCAATCTACCCGAAGACGTTTCAGCTGAAACGTCCGGCGCACTGCGATACCACTAGGAGCAGCGTTAGAGTTGGCGCCATGAAGACGAGTCGACTGTTCGATGAGAAGCGCCACCCCCTCATTCGGGCGCTGCCGACTGCGATCTTGCTGGCCATCGAGCGGGGCCTAGATTTCACGGGTCCGAAGCTGTTGCCGAGCTTGGCCGAACAGCGCACCGAAGTGACCTTGCAATTATTGTTAATCAGAACAGGTTTATTTCACACAACGCGCTGCACTGCCGAGAACTCCCAGGAGGATCTCACCGCCAGATCAGCCACAAGCGACCAGCAGGGGACTGAGCTGGAACATGTTAGGACGAAGCCTTCGAGAGAGCGATAACCGAGCGATTGCAATCCTACGCGTGATGTCCACTGGAGAGCTGCCGCAGCCCTTGCACCTACTTATTGAGAGCCAAGCACAACTTAGGACCGCTAGCGCTGACTATATTGCTGATTCGGCACGCCCCTCGGTGCGGAGCAGCTCCGCCGAAATTGAAATCGTCTCTCCAGGGGGCGGAAGGACGGTCGCGGTTCGCCTGATCGCACCCAAGCTGCACCCTCCAGCGTACTTAGAAATTACCTTGGTGTCGGAGGGTAATGCCGACATTCATGTCAACAGCGTGCGTCGCTTGCTCGGCGACTGATCGCTCCTCGACGGCGCCAACTTGCGACTCAACTGTTGATAATTCTGCTCCGAAGTGCGATCCGTAGTCCGAAGGCCAGCAGAAGGGCGATCGCCCCAAGGAGTGGAGCAGGCAATTACATTGCGCGCAAATGTTGTAAACTCGCGCTACAACCGCTCCCGCTCCGGGGGTGCGAAGCTGATGGGGACGAAGAAGAAGATGGTGAGGACGCCGAAGGCGTAGATGGGGACCAGCGGGGCCGCGACCTGCTCCCCTTCGGGGGCCAGCAGGCGTAGGATCGCCACCAAGGCCAGGGGGCCCAGGTACCAGACGAGGAGGAGGGGCCGGCGGTCCGGCTTGGTGCGCCCCCGGCGGCGGTGGACGTAGACGTTGCCGGAGACCCAGCCGAGGGCGGCCGCCGTGGAGTAGAAGGCGTAGAGGGAGAGGCGGAGGCGGCCGGCGAGCTCGAGGGCGCCCGCCAGGTCGGCGATCACCACCACCCAGCAGGCCGAAAAGAACACCAGCAGGCCGCGCTCGAAACCGAGCAGCCGCAACCGCAGCCGACTAGTCCTCCGCCCCGGGAGCGTCGCTTGCCGTGACGTAGCTCTCCAGGGGCGGGCACTGGCAGATCAGGTTGCGGTCACCGTAGGCGTTGTCCACCCGGCCCACCGCCGGCCAGAACTTGCCCTCCCGCAGCCACGGGGCCGGCCACGCCGCCTGCTCCCGCGAGTAGGCGTGGTCCCAGGCGTCGCTGGTCACCGCGTGGGCCGTGTGGGGGGCGTGCTTCAGCGCGTTGTCGTGGCGGTCCGCGCGCCCCTCCTCGATGGCGCGGATCTCCTCGCGAATGGCGATCAGCGCGTCGCACAGCCGGTCCAGCTCCGCCTTCGACTCGCTCTCCGTGGGCTCCACCATCAGCGTCCCCGCCACCGGCCACGACATGGTCGGCGCGTGGAAGCCGTAGTCCATCAGCCGCTTGGCCACGTCCTCGGCCTCGATGCCGGCGCTCGTCTTGAACGGGCGCAGGTCGAGGATGAACTCGTGGGCCACCCGACCGTTGCGGCCGGCGAAGAGCACGTCGAAGTGGCCGGACAGGCGCTTCGCCATGTAGTTGGCGTTCAAGATCGCCACCTGGGAGGCGCGGGTCAGCCCCTCGGCGCCCATCATCGCGATGTAGGCCCAGGAGATGGTGAGGATCGACGGGCTCCCCCACGGTGCCGCCGCCACCGGCCCGATGGCCTTCTCGCCGCCCACCCGCACCACCGGGTGCCCCGGCAGGTACGGCGCCAGGTGCTCCTTGACGCAGATCGGCCCCATCCCCGGCCCACCACCGCCGTGGGGGATGCAGAACGTCTTGTGCAGGTTGAGGTGGCAGACGTCGGCACCGTAGTCCGCCGGCCGGCACAGCCCCACCTGGGCGTTCATGTTGGCACCGTCGAGGTACACCTGGCCGCCGTGGCGGTGCACGATCTCGCAGATGTCGCGGATCTTCTCCTCGAACACCCCATGGGTCGATGGATAGGTGACCATCAGCGCCGCCAGCCGGTCGGCGTGCTGCGCCGCCTTGGCCTCCAGGTCGGCGAGGTCGATGTTGCCGTTCTCGTCGCAGCCGACCACCACCACCTTCAGCCCCGCCATCACCGCCGAGGCCGGATTGGTGCCGTGGGCCGAGACCGGGATCAGGCAGACGTCGCGCTGGTCGTCGCCGCGGTCGCGGTGCCAGGCGCGAATCACCAGCAGCCCGGTGTACTCCCCCTGGGAGCCGGCGTTGGGCTGCAGCGAGGTGGCCGCGAAGCCGGTGATCTGCTCGAGCCAGCGCTCCAGCGTGCGGAACAGCTCCTGGTAGCCGGCCGTCTGCTCCACCGGCACGAACGGATGCAGCCCCGCCCAGCCGGGCCACGACAGCGGCACCATCTCGGCGGTGGCGTTGAGCTTCATGGTGCACGAGCCGAGGGGGATCATCGAGTGGGTGAGCGAGAGATCCCGAGCCTCGAGACGCTTGATGTAGCGCAGCATCTCGTGCTCCTTGTGGAAGCGGTGGAAGACCGGGTGAGTCAGGAACTCGGAGGTGCGCCGGTGCGGCGCGGGGATCTCCAGCTCCGCCTCCGCCGCCAATGCTTCCGGGGTCAACGGCTCGCCGCCGCCCCCGCCCTCGCCGCCCGGCGCGAAACCGGCGAACAGGCGCAGCAGGTCCTCCACGTCGGCGGCGCTCTTGGCCTCGTCGAAGGCGACGCCCAGAGAGCCGTCGTCGAAGCGGCGCAGGTCGATCCCCTCGGCCGCGGCCGCCGCCGCCAGCTCGCCCGCCGCCGCGGCATCGAACCCGGGGCCCACCGGCACCCGCAAGGTGTCGAAGAAGGCGTCGCCGCCCAGCCCGAAGCCGAGCCGTCGCAGGCCGGCGGCGAAGGTGGCCGCCAGGGCGTGGATGCGCTCGGCGATGGCGGTCAGCCCCCGGGGGCCGTGGTAGACGCCGTAGAAGCCGGCCATCACCGCCAGCAGCACCTGCGCCGTGCAGATGTTGCTGGTCGCCTTCTCGCGGCGGATGTGCTGCTCCCGGGTCTGCAGCGCCATGCGCAGCGCCGGGTTGCCGTGGGCGTCCTGGGAGACGCCGATGATGCGCCCCGGGATGCGCCGCTTGTGCTCCTCCCGGGTGGCCAGGAAGGCGGCGTGGGGACCGCCGTAGCCGAGCGGCACCCCGAAGCGCTGGGCCGAGCCCACCGCCACGTCCGCCCCCATCTCGCCGGGGGAGCGCAGCAGCACGAGGGACAGCAGGTCCGCCGCCACGATCGCCAGGGCGCCGGCCTCGTGGGCGCGGGCGATCACCGGCTCGAGGTCGAGAACCCGGCCGTCGCTCGTCGGGTACTGGAGCAGCACGCCGAAGGCGTCGCCCAGCTCGGCGGTGGCCGCGTCGCCCACCCGCACCTCGATGCCCAGGGCCTCGGCGCGGGTCTGGACCACCGCCACCGTCTGGGGATGGCAGTCGGCGGAGACGAAGAACGCCCCCTCGGCCTTGTGCTTCGGCGCCACGCCGGCGGCGAGGCTCATCGCCTCGGCGGCGGCGGTGGCCTCGTCGAGCAGCGACGAGTTGGCCACCGGAAGGCCGGTGAGATCCGCCACCATGGTCTGGAAGTTGAGCAGCGCTTCCAGGCGGCCCTGGGAGATCTCCGCCTGGTACGGCGTGTACTGGGTGTACCACCCCGGGCTCTCCAGCACGTTCCTCTGGATCACCCGCGGCGTCACCGTGTCGTGGTAGCCCATGCCGAGGAACGACCGGCCGAGGCGGTTGTCCGCCGCCATGCCGGCCATCACCGCCAGCAGCTCGCGCTCGCTGGGGGCGCGGTCGGCGAAGCCCGGCACCGGATCGAGCTCCAGCGCTGCGTCGAGGCGGATCGACCCCGGCACCGCCTCGCGCACCAGCTCGTCGAGGGAGCCGACGCCGAGAAGCTCCAGCATCTCGGCCGTCTCCGCCTCGGTGAGGCCGAGGTGGCGGCGCGGGAAGGTGTCGGTGGGGGCGAGCAGGCGGTGGGCAGGGGAATCCGGCCCGGCCGCCGCACCCGGCGACGCGGGACGTGCCGCCCGGTCGAGCTCCTCGAGGGTGGTGGTCACGGCGTCCTACTCTCCCTCGTCGAGGAACGACTGGTAGACCTCGGCCGACATCATCTTCTTGAGATCGTCCGCCGACGAGAAGCGCAGCTTGATCAGCCAGCCCTCGCCGTGGGGGTCGTCGTTGAGCACCTCGGGGTCGTCGATCAACGTCTCGTTGACCTCGATCACCTCGCCGGCCAGCGGCGAGTAGACCTCGGCCACCGCCTTGACCGACTCGATGGTGCCGATCTCGTCGCCGGAGTCGAACACCTGCCCGACCTCCGGCAGCTCTACGAACACCACCTCGCCGAGCTCCTGCTGGGCGAACTCGGTGATGCCGAGCACCGCCACGTCGTCCTCCACCCGCACCCACTCGTGCTCCCTCGTGTACAGAGACTCGCTGGGATACATGACTCCTCCTGGAACCCCTCTCCTCGATCGGCGGCGGCCCCGGGCCGCCCTGGAATCCGGACCACGCCCGGCGCGCCATTATCTCACCGCGACGCCGCCCGGCGGTCCGCCTAGCCGGTGGGTCCGCCGGTGCGCCCGCCACGGCGGAGCCGGCGGCGGGCGCTACGTCCGGGCCCGCTTGTAGAACGGCAGCGGCACCACCCGGGCCGGCAGCCGGCGCCCGCGCACCTCGATCTCGAGCGCCGTGCCCGGCTCGGCCAGGGCCACCGGCACGTAGGCCATGCCGAGGGCCTTCTCGAAGGTCGGGCTCCAGGTGCCGCTGGTCACCTTGCCGACGGTCTCGCCGCCGGCGAGCACCGGGTGGCCCTCGCGGGCGATGCCGCGGCCCTCCACCTCGAAGCCCACCAGCCGCCGGTCGATGCCCTGCTCGCGCTGGCGCAGCAGGGCGGCGCGGCCGAGGAAGTCGCCCTTGTCGGGCTTCACCGCCCAGGCGAGGTCCGCCTCCCAAGGCGTCGTGGTGCGGTCGAGCTCGTGGCCGTAGAGGGCCATGCCGGCCTCCAGGCGCAGGGTGTCGCGGGCGCCGAGGCCGGCGGGCACCAGGCCCTCCTCGCGCCCCTCCTCGAGCAGCAGCTCCCACAGGCCGGCGGCGTGCTCCGGCGCCACGTACAGCTCGAAGCCGTCCTCGCCGGTGTAGCCGGTGCGCGACACCAGCGCCGGGATCTCCCCCACCTTGCCCTGCAGGAAGCCGTAGTAGCGCAGCTCGCCGCAGTCGGCGCGCATCAGCGGATCGAGGATCTCCAGGGCCCGCGGCCCCTGGAGCGCCAGCAGCGCGTAGTCGTCCGAGACGTTCTCGAGCTCGAAGGCGGCGCCCTGCCAGCGCGCCGCGTGCTCGGCGATCCAGCGGTAGTCGGCCTCCACGTTGGCGGCGTTGATCACCAGCAGGTAGTCGGCGTCGCCCAGGTGGTAGCAGAGCAGGTCGTCGAGGTAGGTGCCGTCCTCGGCGAGCAGCGCGCTGTAGTGGGCGCGCCCCACCGGCAGGCGAGCCACGTCGTTGGGCGTCAGGTGCTGCAGGAACGCCTCGGCACCCTCGCCCTGCACGCGGACCTCGCCCATGTGGGAGACGTCGAACAGGCCGGCGGCGGTGCGCACCGCCCGGTGCTCGTCCACCACCCCGGCGTACTGCACCGGCATCTCCCAGCCGGCGAAGGGCACCATCCGGGCGCCGACGGCGACGTGATGCTCGTAGAGCGGGGTGCGGCGCAGCGGGGTGGCCGACGGTTCGGGTGCGGCGGCGGGGCGGGAGGACTCGGGAACGGACATGGCGCAGCGGCACCTTTCCAGGAGATTTCTCGGGTTGCGGCAAGCAGCTCGGGGACGCTGCCGGTGGTCGGGGGACGACCGCAGCGGCAGGCAGCGACCGGGGGAAAAAGTATCACAGCGGGGGCGGTTCGCCCGCAGCGCAAACCGCTCCCGGCGGGGCCGGAGGCCGGCCCGCCGGGAGGGAGGGAGCGGGGGGATCTAGCTCGCGGTGCCGGCGCCGCGGGCACCGCCGCGGCGCTCGCCACGGTGGCCACGGCCGGCCCCGCGCAGCTCCTTGGCGGTCTCGAGCTTGTCGAGCTGCTCGGGGGTGAGCAGCGCCTCGAAGGCGGCCTTGGCGTCGGCGTGGATCTGGCGCATCGCGTCGCGATGGGCATCCAGGGCAATCATCGCCTGGCCGACGGCGGTCGCCTCCGGCGACTCCTGCTCCAGCAGGGCGCGCAGTTCCTGGTGCAGCGTGCGGGAGGCTTCGCGCAGCGGCTGGGCCTCGGCCCGGGCCTCCTCGTGGATTGCCTTGGCCTGGGCCACCTGCGACTCGCTCAGCTCCAGGAACTCGGCCATGCGGGCGAGATGGCGGGCGCCGAAGGCGTGGCCGCGCTCGCCGGGACCGCCGCCGTGGCGGCCGAAGCCGTGGGCGCGGCCGGGGCCGTCGCCGTGCCCCACGGCAGGACCGGGGCCGTGCCCGCCTGCACCGGCGGTCGGCTGGGCCACGGCGGGGACGACGAGCAGCAGGGCGGCGGCGGTGACGGCCGCGGCGGCGAGGGCGGCGGTCTGGGTGCGGAAGGTCTTCATGGGTGAATCTCCTCGGTCGGTTTCCTTCTTCCGGCGAAGGCGCCGGCGGCGCCTCCGTCCACGCACCCTGGAACCCGCCGCGGCCCGGTTTCCTGCGCTCCGGGGAAGCCAGGATTGCGCCGGGAGGTCCGGCGCAACCTGCCGCCGGCGGGGCGCAGCACCCTTGCACGGTCTGCCGTTTTCCGCTCGTGGAGGCGCAAACTCCCTTGTCACTTGGAGTTAACAGCTCTCTCACCGCGAATTCACAGACCGTGCCTGTGGAAAAACCTACCTGCTGCCGGTGGAGCTCCACCCCGTGGCCGGGCCCGAAGTTACAACCGACTGATAGGTATGGGCTTATGGATGCTGCACAAGATCCTGTTCACGCCGCTCCACCCCCCGTGGCGAGCAGGGATTCGGCGGTTTTCGTAGTCGTCTTCCGCAGCTTTTTCCGCAGCGGCTGTGGAGATTTCGGTGTAGGGTCCCCCCCATGGTGGCCGCGCGGATCTACCTGGTGGAGGACGAGCCCGACATCGCCGAGGTGCTGCGCTACAACCTCGAGAAGGAGGGCTTCCGCGTCGACAGCGAAACCCGCGGCGACCGGGCGCTGGAGGCGATCCGCCGCGCTCCGCCCGACCTGGTGCTGCTCGACCTGATGCTGCCGGGGATCGACGGCCTGGAGATCGCCCGGGCGTTGAAGCGCGATCCCGCCACCGCGCAGGTCCCGGTGGTCATGCTCACCGCCCGCGGCGAGGAGGTCGACCGCATCGTCGGCCTCGAGCTCGGTGCGGACGACTACATCCCGAAGCCGTTCAGCCCGCGGGAGGTGGTGCTGCGCGCCAAGGCGGTTCTGCGCCGCGCCGCCCGCTCCGGCGACGGCGACGATCCGGCCGGCCCCGGCGGCGAGGACCTGCTGAAGATCGGCGCCATCGCGCTGGACCCGGCGGCCCACCGGGTGCAGGTCCGCAACCGCGAGGTGACCCTCACCGCCACCGAGTTCCGCCTGCTGCGGGTGATGATGGAGCGCCGCGGCCGGGTGCAGACCCGCGGCCGCCTGCTCTCCGACGTCTGGGGCTACTCCGAGGACGTCGACAGCCGCACCGTCGACACCCACATTCGCCGCCTGCGCCGCAAGCTCGGGCCGGAGGCCGACCGCATCGAGACCATCATCGGGGTCGGCTACCGGCTGCGCGAGTGATGGCGCCGCGCCGCGCCGTGGGCGGCTACGAGCTGCGCCTGGCGCCGGCCTGGCCCGCCGTCGCGGCAGTGGTGGTGATGACGGCGGTCCTCGCCGGCCTGCTGCCGCCGCTGTTCGAGCGCGTCACCGCCGCCCAGCTCGGCGATTCCCTGGCCATCGTCGAGCGCCTGGTGGTGCCCCACCTCGACGATCCGCCCGAGGAGCTGCAGCGCCGGGTGAGTAGCCTGGCGGCGCGGACCAGCCTGCGCATCACCGTCATCCGCCCCGACGGCGTGGTGGTGGCCGACAGCGACCGCACCTGGGCCGAGGTCGGCCGCATGGAGAACCACGCCGGCCGTCCCGAGGTGGTGGCCGCCCTGGCCGGGGAGCGCGGCAGCGTGGTGCGACGCAGCGACACCACCAGCCGCGACTACCTCTACCTCGCCCGTCCGGTCGCCTCGTCCGCCCGCGCGGGCACCGGCGCCGGCACCGCCGCCCCCGCGGGTTGGGTGCTGCGCCTCGCGCAGCCGATGGACCAGCTCGCCGTGGCCCGCCGGTGGCTCGCCGAGGCGGTGCTGTGGGCCCTGCTGGTGGCGCTCGCGGCGGCGGCCCTCCTCTCGCTGTGGATCGACCGCCGGCTGCTTCAGCCGCTGGCGGCGGTCATCGCCGGCACCCGCACCCTCGCCGCCACCGGGCGCTACGACCAGCGCCTGCCGGTCGAAGGCGGCGAGGGCCCGCTGCCGGAGCTCGCCACCGCCGTCAACCGGCTGGCCGAGCGGGTCGACCGGCAGATCGCCGCCCTCGGTGCCGAGCGCGACCACCTGCAGGTGATCCTCGCCAGCATGTCGGAAGGCGTGCTGGTGGTGGACGGAGACGGCCGCGCGGTGCTCGCCAACCCCGCGCTGCGCGAGCTGTTCGCGCTGCCGGACGACGTCGGGGGGCGGCTCCCCTTCGAGCTGGTGCGCCAGCCGGAGCTCGCCGACGTGATCCGCGAGACGTTGGAGCTCGGCACCGCCCGGCGCGACGAGGTGATCCTCGAGGACGGCCGCGGCGCCCGCACCGTGGCGTTGGCCGGCGCCGCCCTGCGCGCCCCCCTGGCCGCCACCGGCAGCCCGGGCCAGGGCGGCGCCGTGGTGGTCGCCCGCGACACCACCGAGCTCTCCCGCCTCGCCCGCGCCCGCACCGACCTCGTCGCCAACGTCTCCCACGAGCTCAAGACGCCGCTGGCGGCGATCCGCGGCTACGCCGAGACGCTGCGCGACGGCGCCCTCGCCGAGCCGGAGACGGCGCGCCGCTTCACCACCCGCATCCTGGAGCAGTGCCGGCGCCTGCAGGAGTTGCTGAGCGACCTGCTCACCCTGTCGCGGCTCGAGAGCGTCGAGGCGCCGCTGGAGCGCCGGCCGGTGGACCTGGCGCGACTCGCCGAACGGGCGGTGGAGACCGTGGCCGCGCGGGCCGCCGAGCGTGGCGTCGAGCTCGCCCTGGTCCTGCCGCCGGGCGCCGCCCTGCCCGCCGTCGACGGCGACCCCGCCCACCTCGAGCGCCTGCTCCTGAACCTCCTCGACAACGCCTCGAAGTACAACCGGCCGGGGGGCTCGGTGACGGTGCGCCTGGCAGCAAGCGCCCAGGGCGAGGCGGTGCTCGAGGTGGCGGACACCGGCATCGGCATCCCGGCCGACGCGCTGCCGCGCATCTTCGAGCGCTTCTACCGGGTGGACAAGGGGCGCGCCCGCGAGGAGGGCGGCACCGGCCTGGGACTCGCCATCGTCAAGCACATCGCCCAGGCTCACGGCGGCCGGGTGGAGGTGGAGAGCCGGGTGGGCCGCGGAACCACGCTGCGCGTCCACCTGCCGCTGGAGCCGGGCGTCACTCGCCGGCCAGCAGCCTCCCCAGCAGGAGCTGCAGCGGGAAACGGCGCAGCGAGCCCGTCGCCGCCACCTGCTCGCTGAACACCGGCGCGGCGTCGGCCTCGATCCCCCCGCCCCACACCAGCACCGGCACCGGGTCGGCGGCGTGGTGGCCGGCCTCGCACAGCGTCGCGTGGTCCGAGGCCACCGCCACTCGCAGCGGCCCCTGGCGCCGCGCCAGCAGCTCGCCGAGGTGGCGGTCCACCCGCTCGAGGAACGCCACCTTGCGGTCGGGCCGGCGGTCGTGGGCCGCGATGTCGGCGCCCTTGACGTGCACCACCACCACATCGTGGCGCGACAGCGCCTCGGAGGCGGCGGCGAACTTGGCGCCGAGATCGGTGTCGAGGTTGGCGGTCATCCCCTCCTCGCGGATCGTCTCGCCCCCCAGCGAGCGGGCGATCCCGAGCACGGTGCGGTCGCCCGAGACGCAGGCGAGCGACAGCGCCTCGCCGCCCGCGGTCAGGGGGGGTAGCCGGTGCACGTGGCCAGCGCCGCGGGTGAGCACCACGTCGGCCGTGGGCAGCCCCGCCTCCCGCCGGCGGCGGTTCACCGGGTGCTCCGCCAGCGCCTCGCGGGCCGTCTGCTCGAACAGCGCCAGCACCCGGGCGGTGTGGACCGCGGCCTCGTTGGCGGCGTCCAGCGGCCGCGGGGTCAGCGGCGGGCCGGGGGGCGCGCCATCGCCCGGGTCGGACCCCGCCACCGCCGAGGACAAGCCTTCGCCGCGGAGCATGATGGCCAGCCGGTGCTCGGTGCCGGGCCGAACCCGCACCTCCACCCGGTCGACGCCCTCGCCGGGCAGCGGCAGGCGGTCGAGGGAGGTGGCCAGCTCGGCGGCGCCATCCCGGATGCGGCCAGCCCGCCGGTCCGCCAGCGAGCCGTCCGGTGCCAGCGTGGCCAGGTTGCCGCGCAGCGCCACGTCGTCGGGGCCGAGCTCGAGGCCGGCGCCGATCGCCTCCACCGGTCCGCGCTTCAGGGCCCGCGGCGACTGCCCGAACACCGCCAGGCTGCCCGAGGCGGTGTCCGGCACCACCCCCGGCGCCACCGGGTCGGCCAGTCCGACGCGGCCCTCGCGGGCCAGGCGGTCGAGGGTCGGCGTGGCGGCGGCCTCGAGCGGCGTCCTGCCGCCGAGAGCGCGGGCCGGGTGGTCCGGCATGCCGTCGACGAACAGCACCAGGCACGGCGGCGGCCGGCGCGGGGCGGCGCCCGCCTCGGCGAGGCGCGGCACCCGCTTGCGCAGCACGCCGGTGACCAGGCGCAGCGCGTGCTGCAGGGTGCCGTCGCGCTCGCGGGTCTCGACCAGGGGCACGTCGTGGGTCTCGGCGCGCTCGAGCAGCAGGTCCTGGATGCGGCGGATCGACCCGAAGTGGTCGAGGTAGCGGTCGGCGCGGCGGCCCAGCGCCCGGTCCCGCGACAGGAAGCGCGAGCGGTGCCCCTCCTCGTCGAGGGTGGTGAGCATCAGCATCACCTGCCAGGCCGAGCCCTCGAGGTCGGCGAACGGCACCATCGGCGGCACCAGGTGGACGCCCTCCACCAGCACGCTCAGGTTCTCGGCCACCGAGCGGTCGACCACCGCCCGCACGCCCACCAGCACGCGGGTGGCCTGCTCCAGGAAGGCGGCCTGCACGCGGCGGCGGGTGACCCGGCCGCCGGGGGGCGGCTCGTCGACCTCGAAGCTCGAGCGGTGGAGCGACGGCAGCACCGCCGGCGAGAAGGTCATCCGCATCACCTGGCGGATGGTGTCGGTGGCATTGATGCGGTAGATGCGCAGCAGCGGCGCGAGATCCAGGGCGAGGGTCGACTTGCCGGTACCGCTGGCACCGCCGAGGTAGATCACCAGCGGCCGGGGCAGGGTGGTGACGCTGCGCAGCAGGCGGTAGCGGCCGGCGCCCTCGGCCTCGCCGTGGCGCTCCAGCAGGTCGCCGACCCGGGCCGCCAGCTCGCCGGCGGTCAGCCGCGCCACGCCCTCGCGGCGCAGCTCGCCCTGGAGCAGGCCGACCAGGCGGTAGGCGTGGTCGAGGTCGAGGCCGGCGGCGTAGATGCTGCGGGCGAGCAGGCCGCGGGAGAACGGCTGGGGCTCGCCGTGGTAGACCACGGTGACCTCCGGCTCCGGTGGCGGCAGGCGGCCGGCGAGGCGCGCCCGCCGCTCCGGCGAGAGCATCTCGGCGAGCTGCTGCTCGATGCGCTCGGCCAGCTCGGTGGTGTCGATCTCGTCGCGGCCGGCGAGCCCGGCGCGCAGGGCGCGGGCGGCGGCGTAGGCCTCGTCGAAGGTCAGCCCGCGCTGCAGCAGGTCGTAGGTAACCATGCCGCGCAGGAACGGCCGGCGCCCGCCGCTGGAGGTGCGCACCCACACCTCGCGGCGGCGGCCGCGGGCGGCGCGCTCGCGCTCGGCGCGGGCCGGGTCGCCGCCGCCCTCGTCCGCCACGGGGCTAGGACTCCTCGTCGCCGTGGCGGATGCGGTCGTAGGGCAGCACCACCGAGGAGGCGATGTTGGCGAGGTGGGCCCCCACCCGCCGCAGGCTGCGCGCGGCGCCGGAGTAGACCACCGCCATGTCGGCGCCGAGATCGCTCGCCGCCACCCGCTCGGTGTAGGCGAGCAGCTCGACCTTCACCTCGGCGTAGGTCGCCATCACCCGCCGCGCCCGCTCCGGGTCGTCGGCGCGGAACGCCTCCTCGCAGACGGTGAACAGCGGCCGCAGGCGGCCGGCGGCGCGGCGCAGGTCCTCGGCGAAGGGCCCGGACCGGGGGCTGCCGGCCAGCGGTAGCAACTCGGCGATGCCGCGGGCGAAATCGCCCAGGCGCTCGGCGTCCTGCACCATGCTCACCAGCACCAGGCTCGCCACCAGGTCCTGCTGGGGGTTGACCGACAGGTGCTCGAGCACGCTGCGGCGCACCATGCGCTCGCCGTCGTCGACGCGGTCGTCCATCGCGTCGAGATCGACGGTCAGCGGGGCGTTGTCGAGCAGCGAGGCGAGGGCGAGATCGAGCATGTGGCCCGAATGGCCCAGCATCTCGCAGATGTCCTCGATGGCCGCGTCGATCAGCCGGGAGCGGCCGCCGCGGGCGAAGATTCGTTCGAACATGGGGACCTCCTAGCCCAGCCCGCCGCTCAGGAAGAGGAGCAGCACGGGCACTCCGAAGAACACCACCAGGATATAGACGAAAGCGAGGGAACGGTTGCGCGCTGCCAGCGCCCCCATTGCCCGGGCGGCGGCGATGGGAATGGCGCGCAGCGGCGGCAGGGGATAGAAGAGGACCATGCCGCTGACGTTGAACAGCACGTGGGCGATGGCCACCGCCACCGCCGCCGCGTTGCCGGTGGCGAGCGCGGCGAGCATGGCGGTGACCGTGGTGCCGAGGTTGGCGCCGAGGGTGAGCGGGAAGAGTTGCTGCAGGGTGACGACGCCGGCGCCGACCAGCGGCACCATGACCGAGGTGGTGATGGAGCTCGACTGCACCATCACCGTCATCAGCATGCCGGCACCGATGGCCGCCGGCGCCGAGCGGAACAGGGTCTTGCCGAGGATCACCTCGGCCCGCGACGAGAGCACCGCCTTGAGCAGGTCGACCAGCAGCTTCAAGGCGGCGAAGAGCAGCAGCACGCCGGCCGCCAGGGTCAGCGCGCCGCTGTCGCCGAGCAGGCCGCTCAGCCCCTCGGTCACCGGCCGGATGGCCGCCTTCAGCGGATCGAACATCTCGATGCCGCCGGTGCCCTCGAGCACCTTCTCGAGCCAGCCGGCGGTGCGCGCCAGGTACCCGGTGGCGAGCTCCAGCGGGAACAGGACGAGGACGGTGAGCAGGTTGAAGAAGTCGTGCAGAGTGGCGCCGGCGAACGCCCGGCGGAACTCCTCGCGGCGGGTGACGCTGCCGAGCGACACCATGGTGTTGGTGACCGAGGTACCGATGTTGGCGCCCATGATGATGGGGATGGCGCCCTCCAGCGAGATCGCCCCGGCCGCCACCAGGCCCACCGTCATCGACGTGGTGGTGGAGCTCGACTGCACCAGGCTGGTGGCCAGGATGCCCACCAGCAGGCCGACGAACGGGTTGGCGGTGCGCGTCATCAGAGCCTCGGCGAAACCGCGGCCGAAGAGCTTGAAGGAGTAGCCCATCAGGTCGAGGCCGAGGAAGAACAGGTACAGCAGGCCGACGATCAGCAGGGCGCGCAGCACCACGGCCCCGGGACCGCTGCGCTCCGGGGCGGGCCGGGCGGCGGACCGCCGGCTCGACGGGAAAGACGGCCGGTCCGGCGTCGGAGCGGTGTCGTCGGGGCCGGGCACGGGCGCGATGCTAGCAGGACCCGTCACACGGCTGTCACCGTGGCGTCACGCAGCCTCGCCGTCGCTGGCGTAGCGTCGCCCGCGGCGTCCTGGTTCATCCGGCGGGGCCCCGGCGGCGGCATCGCGCGCGGGACCTTCCCCGCGGCAGGCGCCCCAACGACCGGAGGGGAGACGACAGCATGAAGCAGCAGCACCTGGCGCTGGCCGTGCTCGCCGCGGCCCTGACCGCCGTCCCGGCCCGGGCCGGCGTCACCGTGTTCGAGGAAGGCGGCCGGACCTTGGAGATCGGCGGCACGATCCAGGTCCAGTACCACCTCACCGACCCCGCCGCCGGCGGCTCCGACGACGAGCTGTTCTTCCGCCGTCTGCGCCCGTACGTCGCCGGCCGGCTCGACGAGGACTGGTACGGCAAGGTGGAGGTGGACTTCGGCGGCTCGTCCGGCGGCAACGAGCTGGCGGTCAAGGACGCCTACGTCCGCTACTCCGGGTTCGAGGGGCTGCAGGTCACCCTCGGCAACCAGAAGCCGCCGTTCTCGCGCGAGTTCCTGACCTCCTCGAAGGAGCAGCAACTCGTCGAGCGCACCTTCGTGGGCGACCACAACTACGGCGTGCCGGACCGCATGCTCGGGGTGGTGGTCGGCGGCGACGCGCTGGAGCGCCGCATCACCTACGCGGGCAGCTTCGGCAGCGCCAGCGTCGATCCCGACGCCCGGCGCCTCGACTTCGACTCCCCCGCCACCCGCGATGACGACTTCAACGAGGGCTGGCTGGCGGCCGGGCGGGTGGACTGGCACCCCCTGGGCTACCTGAAGCCCTCCCAGGGCGACTTCACCGGCGAGCCGCGCTTCACCCTGGGCGCAGCGCTGTTCACCTGGTCCAACGACGGCGACAACGACACCCGCACGGAGGACGGCCGCGCCACCGATCCGGCCCGGCCGGACGTGGACGCGGCCACCGGGGCCGAGCTGTCGGCGGCGCTGCGCGGCCGGGGGCTGTCGATCGACGTGCAGGCGCAGAGGATCGAAGGCGACACCGTGGACCCGCGGTTCTCCGGCGGCCTCTACCGCGGCGGCGCGACCACCCTCGACCAGCTCGCGGTGGAGGGTGGCTATATGATCGTCGCCGACCGGCTGGAGGCGGTGGCGGCCTGGGAATGGCAGGATGCGGACGGCTACCGCGACCCTTGGACCCGCACCTCCCTCGGCCTCGACCTCTACCTCGACGAGCACGCGCTGAAGGGCCAGCTCACCTATCGCCTGGGCGAGAACCTGGACGGGGTGCCCGGCCGCGACGCGGACGAGCTGTTCCTGCAGCTCCAGTACGTGTTCTGAGCTCCCGGAGCCGCGCCATGGAACGCCACCTCGACCAGCAGCTCGAGACGATCCGCCAGGACCTCCTGCGCATGGGGGGCTTGGTCGAAGGGATGATCCTCGAGGCCAACCGTGCCCTGGTGGAGCGCGACGAGACCGTGGTCGACGCGGTCCTCGACCAGGACCGCGAGGTGGACCGCCTGGAGATGGCCATCGACGACCGCTGCCTCCAGGCGCTGGTGCGCAACCAGCCCAGGGCCATCGACCTGCGCTTCCTGGTGGCGGTGATGAAGATCGTCAACGACCTCGAGCGGATGGGGGACTCGGCGGTGAACATCGTGCAGTCGGTGCACCAGCTCAACCAGGAGCCGCCGCTCAAGCCGTACATCGACCTGCCGGATCTCTCGCGGCTGGTGCGCGACATGGTGCGCCGGAGCCTCGACGCCTTCGTGCGCCGCGACGTGGCGATGGCCGAGGCGGTGTGCCGCGAAGACGACGAGGTGGACGGCCGCTACAAGCAGCTCTTCCGCGAGCTGCTGACCTACATGATGGAGGACCCGCGCACGGTGTCGCGCTGCCTCCACCTGCTGCTGATCGCACGCAACCTGGAGCGCATCGCCGACCACGCCACCAACATCGCCGAAGACGTCATCTACTACCTCGAAGGGCGCGACGTGCGCCACAGCCTGGCGCGCGCCGAAACGCCCGGCGAGCCGCCGGCCTGATGGTGGTCGGCGAGCCGCGCCCGGCGGGGGCAGACCCGGTGTTCGACATCCGCGGCCTGTCGCTCTGGTACCCGGGCGACAAGCAGGCCCTGCGCGACGTCTCGATGCGCATCCCGGACAAGCAGATCACCGCCTTCATCGGGCCGTCGGGCTGCGGCAAGTCGACGCTGATCCGCTGTCTCAACCGGCTCAACGACCTGATCCCGGGGGTACGCACCGAGGGCGACGTGCTGTTCGAGGGGGCGAGCCTGTTCGCGCCGGAACTCGACGTCTACTTGCTGCGCAAGCGCATCGGTATGGTGTTCCAGAAGTCCAACCCGTTCCCGAAGTCGATCTGGGACAACGTCGCCTACGGCTGCAAGCTGCAGGGCATCAGCGGCCGCGCCGAGCTCGACGAGATCGTCGAGCGCAGCCTGCGCGGCGCGGCTCTGTGGGACGAGGTGAAGGACCGCCTGCACGACAGCGCCCTCGGGCTGTCCGGCGGCCAGCAGCAGCGCCTGTGCATCGCGCGCACCATCGCGGTGGAGCCGGAGGTGATCCTGTTCGACGAGCCCTGCTCGGCCCTCGATCCCATCGCCACGGCGAAGATCGAGGAGCTGATGCAGGACCTCAAGACCGAGTACACGCAGGTGATCGTGACCCACAACATGCAGCAGGCCTCCCGCGTCTCCGACTACACGGCCTTCCTCTACCTCGGCGAGCTCGTCGAGTTCGGCGCCACCGAGAAGCTGTTCCTCAACCCCGAGAAACAGCAGACCGAGGACTACATCACCGGCCGGTTCGGGTAGGGGCGGTTCGGGTACGGTCATTTCGGGTCGAGGCGGACAAGCATCGCTCGGCAGCGCGAAAGATATCCAACCGCCGATATCGATGATATCCTCTGGCGGGAGGTCGGCGATGAGCTCACGCAAGACGAGTGTGGAGATCGACGAGGAGCTGCTGGGCCGGGTGCGCGTCATCCTCTCGACGGCGACGATCCGGGAGACCATCGAGGAGGCGTTTCGCGAGGTCGTTCGCCAGGAGGCGCGACGCCAGGAGGTCGAGGCCCTGCGCACGATGTCGGGTCTGGATCTGGACGATCCCGCCGTGATGGAGCGCGCGTGGCGCCGGTGAGGGCGCGCTACCTGGTCGACAAGAGCGCCCTGGCGCGGATGCCGGTGCCGGCGGTCGCCGAGCGCCTTGCTCCGATCCTCGAGGCCGGGGAGGCGGCCACCTGCGCCATCATCGATCTCGAGGTGCTCTACAGCGCCCGCAACCACCAGGAGCACGAGCGCCTTCGCCGCCGGCGCGCCCTGGCCTACCATCAGGTTCCCCTCGACGAGCCGGTGTTCCGGCGTGCCATCGACGTGCAGGCGGAGCTGGCCCGGAGTGGCCGCCACCGGGTGCCGATCCCGGACCTGGTCATCGCCGCCGCCGCCGAAGCCGCCGGTCTCACCGTTCTCCACTACGACGCCGACTACGACCGCATCGCCACGGCCACCGGCCAAGCCACCGAATGGGTGGTGCCCCGCGGGAGCCTCTGAGGGTGCAAGGCAAGCTCTTCACCCGCGACTTCCTGGACCAGGGCATCCGGGAGACCGACGCCTGGCGCGCCCTCGACGACGACCAGGTGGCCGCCTTCGGCGACGAGCTGCGGCGCCTCTTCGCCGCCTTTCCCGTCGCCGGGCAGCCGAACGAGGCCGCCGGCGACCTGGAGACGGTGGTCGACGGCTAACCGGGCGGGCGGAGCGCCGTGCTCTGCTCGACGCGGCCGGGGCCGGAGATCCGCACCAGCTCGAGGCGCAGCGCGTCGGGCGCATCCGCCGGGACGCTCGTCAGGGACACCCGGTTCGCATCCGCCGTGTACGTCCCCGTGAACAGGGGATCTCCCTTGCGCAGCCACTGCTCCCAGACCTGCACCGAGCGGCTCGCCGGGTCCACCTCGAAGTGGTGCACCGCCGACGAATCCTCGGTCCGGAACACCGCCATGTAAGCCCGGTTTCGTTCGAAGTAGATCCGCGTCGGGACGGCGCTGCTCCCGGCGGGGTCGGCCGTGGCCACGCTCCACCGCCCGTCGAGCGGGGTCGGCCGGCGGTTGTTCACGTTGGCCGCCCAGTAGGTGAGGGCCGCCGCCAACCCCAGCATCGCGAGCCGCGTGCCCCACGCCGCCACCGTGCGTGCCGCCGAACGGGGCGCCGCCGGCTCCTCGGGCCAGAAGGCGGCGCGTAGCCGGTCGCGATAGGTCACCAGGATGGCGAGGAGCCCCAGCCAGAGCAGGAGAGCCACGCCCGTCGCCCCCGAGGGGATCCCGAAGAAGAAGTTGATCAGGACGATGTTCGAGACGATGCCGAACAGGATCGCCGCACCGAGCAACGCCGTGCGGCGGAAGGTGAGCAGCAGTCCGCCACCGATCTGCCCCAGGGCGATCAGGTTGCCGTACACCGCCGAGTAGCCGAAGTAGTACCAGGTGAGCCAGAACCCGGACACCTCCCCCATCGGCTTGTCGAGCTCCGAGTCCAGGATCGTGAATTGGCTGCCCATCACCTTGGCAAAGCCGTAGAAGATCAGGACGAAGCCGATCGCATAGCGCAGCAGCGCCGGTGGGTGCCGGACGACCGTCGGTGCGGTCGGTGTGGTTTCCATCTTTGCCTCCTTGGGGAATCTCGAGACTACCATCGAGCGACAGCTCTCGATGCTAGGCTGTTTCGCCATGCCCCCGAGGCTCGTGGAGCAGGATGCGTCGGCACGCCTCCGGCGCCACCTTCCGTTTCTCGCCGTCGTCGCCGTGCTGCTCCTGTGGAGCGGCTGGTTCGTCTACCGCAGCTCGTTGGTCTCCGGCGGCGAGCGCCACTTCGTGCTCTTCGACGACGCGATGATCTCGATGACCTACGCGCGCAACCTGGTCGAGGGACACGGGCTGAACTGGGCGCGGCAGGGCGAGCCGGTGGAGGGTTTCACGACGCCGCTGTGGACCGCCGCCATGGTGCCGGCGAACCTGCTGGGGCTCGAGCTGCGGCTGCGCTCGCTGGTGATGCAGATCGCGGGCGCCGCGCTCCTGGTGGCGCTGCTGTGGGCGGTGCGGCGGCTGATGCTCGAGCACTTCGCCACCGGGCCGGCGATCGGCGGGCAACCGGCGGCCGCAAGCCGCGTGGGACTGCTCGCGTGGCTGCCGGCCGTCGTCCTCACCGCCGGCTTCGAGCCCCTCGCCTACTGGGCGCTGATGGGCATGGAGTCGGGGCTCCAGGCGCTACTGGTGGTACTCGGCTGCCATTACGCCTTCGACGTCGCCTTCGCCGGGCGGCCACGCTACCTGGCGCTGTCGGTGGTGCTCGCTCTCGCCTACCTGGTGCGCATGGACATGGCGATTTTCGCCGCCGCGGTGCTCGTCCTGGTGGCGGTGCGCGGCGGCTTCCGCCGCCAGCACCGGCGGCGGTGGATCGCCGGCCTGCTGGGGATCGCCGGCGTGGCCGGCGGCTACCAGCTCTTCCGCTGGCTCTACTTCGGCGCTCCGCTGCCGAACACCTATTACCTGAAGCTCGCCGACGTGCCCCTCGAGCTGCGGCTGGTGCGCGGGCTCGACACCCTGGGCGGCGTCGTCGATGCGCAGCTCGGTGCCCTGCTGCTGGTGACGGCGGTGGCCGGGTGGGCCTTCCCGCGCCGCGACCCCGCCCGCGCGGCCCGGCTCGCCTTCCTGGTAGTGCTGGTGCTGCTCTACGCCGCCTACAGCGTGTGGGTGGGAGGCGACGTGTGGGAGATCGACATCGGCCAGCGCGCCAACCGCTTCGTCGCGCCGTTCGTGCCGCTCGTCTTCGTGCTCTTCAACGCCGCCCTGCTCACCGCGCCGCGCCGGGTCGCGACGCGTCTCGCCCCGGTGGCGACCCTCGCCCTGCTGGTGCTCGCCAACGGCCTGTGGCTCGGCGAGGGGTCGAAGGAGGCGTGGAAGCGGGTGCTGCTGGTCGACCGGCCGATGATGGTGGGGTCCCACGCCATGGTGCTCGAGGAGCTCCGCCGGCTCCAGGAGGTGCTCGCCCCCGGGGCGGAGGTGGTCACCTACTGGGCCGGCATCCCGGCCTTCTTCTCCGACTACCGGATGATCGACGGCCTCGGCTACAGCGATGCCCACATCGCCCGGCGGCCGGTGCCGCCCACCACCCCGCAGGCGCTGTACGTGCCGGGGCATGCGAAGAACGACCTCCGGTACCTGCTGGAGCGCCGCCCCGACGCCTACTTCCAGGTCTGGGACCTGCGGGTCTCCCGCCCCGGCAACTTCATGCGCAAGCGCGGCTACCGCCGCCACGGCAACTTCTGGCTGCGCAGCGACTCGCCCTACCTGCGGTAGGCGCCGCGTGACCGACGCGGCATGTCATCCCCCCTCGTTCGCCTTGCTCGCCGAACCTGGAGCCGAAAAGCGCTCTGGCCCGGGAGACGGTGGCGCCGTCAAGCCGCCGCCGGCTCCTCCGCCTCCACCCCCTCGCCGCGCCGCAGGCCGCGGCCCTTCCAGATCGCGAACAGCGCCGGGTAGACCAGCAGCTCCACCAGGAAGCTGGTGACCAGGCCGCCGACCATCGGGGCGGCGATGCGCTTCATCAGGTCGGCGCCGGTGCCGGTGGACCACATCAGCGGCAGCAAGCCGATGGTGGTGGTGAAGACGGTCATCAGCTTCGGACGGATGCGGCGCGCGGAGCCCTCCACCACCACCTCGGTGAGGTCCGCCATGGTGCGCAGGCGGCCCTGCTCCCGCCAGCGGTTGTGGACCAGCTTGAGGTAGAGCAGCATCACCACGCCGGTCTCGGCGTCGAGGCCGGCCAGCGCGATCAGGCCCACCCACACCGCAACCGACAGGTTGTAGTCGAGGCTCCACAGCAGCCACACCGCGCCCATCACCGAGAACGGCACCGCCAGCACGATCAACCCCACCTCGGTCACGGAACGGGTGTTGAGCCACAGCAGCAGGCCGATGAGGAAGAGGGTCAGCGGCACGACCAGTTCCAGGCGCTCCCGGGCGCGCTGGTAGTAGCGGTACTGCCCCGCCCACTCGATGCGCACCCCGGCCGGCAGCGCCACCTCGTCGGCCACCACCTGGCGCGCCTCGGCCACGTAGTCGGCCACCGCGCGCTCGCCGGGGTCGACGAAGACGTAGCCCACCAGCCGGCCGTCCTCGCTGCGGATCATCGGCGGCCCGGTCGCGAAGGAGACCCGCGCCACCTGGCGCAGCGGCACCTGGGTGCCGGTGGGCGTGGGCACCAGGATGCGCTCGATACCGTTCGGGTCCTCGCGGAAGTCGCGGGCGTAGGCCACCCGCAGGGCATAGCGCTCGCGCCCCTCCACCGTCTCGCCCACCGTCGTGCCGCCGACCGCGGCTTGCAGCACGTCGTGGACCGCGGCCACCGACAGGCCGTAGCGCGCCGCCTGCACGCGGTCGACCTCGACGTCGAGGTAGAAGCCGCCGGTGGAGCGGTCGGCGAAGGCGCTGCGGGTGCCGGGGATGCGGCTCACCGCCTCCTCGATGTCGACCGCCGCCGCCTCGATCTGCTCCAGCGTCGAGCCGAACACCTTGATGCCGAGGGGGCTGCGGATGCCGGTCGACAGCATCTCGGTGCGGGTCTGGATCGGCATCCACCAGATGTTCGGCATGCCCGGGTAGGCGAGGGCCTCGTCCATCTCGGCGATCAGGTCGTCCCAGGTGAGGCCGGGGCGCCACTGGTCGCGGGGCTTCAGCATCACCACGGTCTCGGCCATGTTGAGCGGCGCCGGGTCGGTGGCGGTGTCGGCGCGGCCCATCTTGCCGAACACCGACGCCACCTCCGGGAACTCGGCGAGCCGCGCGTCCATCGACTGCAGCACGGCGGCGGCCTCGGTCATCGACATGCCGGGCGGCGCCGTCGGCATGTAGAGGATCGCCCCCTCGTCGAGGGGCGGCATGAACTCGCTCTCGAGGGCCAGCAGCAGCGGCACGGTGGCCGCCAGCAGCACCGCCGCCACCGCCACCACCGCCACCCGGCGGCGCACCACGAAGCGCACCACCGGCTCGTAGGCGGCCACCAGCCAGCGGTTGATCGGGTTGGCCTCCTCCGGGCGCACCCGGCCGCGGATGAAGATCGCCGCCAGCGCCGGCGTGGCGGTGACCGCCAGCACGGCGGCCCAGGCCATGGAGTACGTCTTGGTCAGCGCCAGCGGCCGGAACAGGCGCCCCTCGACCCCCTGCAGCGTGAACACCGGCAGGAAGCTGACGGTGATCACCAGCAGCGAGAAAAAGATGCTCGGCCCCACCTCCTGCATCGCCGACACCAGCACCGCCTGGCGCTCGCCAGGGCGTCCGTCCTGCTCCCACTCGGCGAGCCGCTTGTGGACGTTCTCCACCAGCACGATGGAGGCGTCGACCATCGCTCCGATGGCCACCGCGATGCCGCCGAGCGACATGATGTTGATCGTCAGGCCCTGGTAGAACATCGGGATGAACGCCAGCAGCACCGCCACGGGCAGCGTGATCACCGGCACCAGGGCGCTGCGGGCGTGGAGCAGGAAGAGGAAGATGATCACCGCCACCACCACCATCTCCTCGATCAGCGTCCGGCGCAGCGTGTCGATGGATTCCTCGATGAGCCCGGAGCGGTCGTAGACCGGCACGATCTCGATGCCCGCCGGCAGCCCGGCGCGCACCTCGTCGAGGCGCTCCTCGACACGGCGGATCACGTCGAGGGCGTTCTCGCCGTGGCGCATCACCACGATGCCGCCGACCGTCTCCCCCTCGCCGCCGAGCTCGGCCACCCCGCGGCGCGGCGCCGGGCCGAGCTGGATCTCGGCGACGTCGCCCAGGCGCACCGGCACGCCGGTGGCGCCGGCCACCCGCAGCGGGGTCTCGGCAAGATCGGAGCGCTCGTCGACGTAGCCGAGGCCGCGCACCATGAACTCGTGGCCGGAGAGCTCCAGCGTCTGCCCGCCCACCTCGCGGTTGGCGTCGCGCACGGCGCGCACCACCTCCTGGATCGGGATGCGGAACGCCTGGAGCTTCTCCGGGTCCAGCAGCACCTGGTACTCCTTGACGAAGCCGCCGATGGAGGCGACCTCCGCCACCCCCGGCAGGCTCTCCAGCGCGTAGCGCAGGTTCCAGTCCTGGAGCGAGCGCAGCTGCTGGAGGTCGTGGCCTCCGGAGCGGTCGACCAGCGCGTACTGGTACACCCAGCCCACGCCGGTGGCGTCCGGGCCGAGGGTCGCGGTGACCCCCTGCGGCAGCTCGCCGGTCACCTCGGCGAGCTGCTCGAGCACCCGCGTGCGGGCCCAGTAGAGATCGGTGCCGTCCTCGAAGATCACGTAGACGAAGGAGTCGCCGAACATCGACAGCCCGCGCACCCGCTCCACCCCGGGCGCCGACAGCAGCGCCGCCGAGACGGGGAAGGTCACCTGGTCCTCCACCAGGTCGGGGCTCTGCCCCATCCACTCGGAGTGGACGATCACCTGGACGTCGGAGAGATCCGGGATGGCATCGAGGGGCGAGCCGAGCAGGGAGTACCACCCCCACAGGGCGAGCGCCGCGACGACGAGCAGCACCATCCAGCGTTGCCGCACGCTGGCGGCGATGATGGCGGCAATCGGATTCATGGCCTCCTCCTGGTGGGCGCGGCGGTCACTGCCAGCGGTCGAGGGCGAGCCGCAGCCGGCTCTCGGCGGCGACCAGGAAGTTGCCGGAGGTCACCACCACGTCTCCGATCTCGAGCCCCGAGACGATCTCCACGTGCTCGCCGTCGTCCATGCCGGTCTCCACCCGCTGCGGACGCAGCCGCCCGTCGCCGAGGTCGACGAACACGAAGTCGCGCTTGCCGGCGTGGAGCACCGCCGACTCGGGCACCGCCAGCCGCTCGCCACCGGTCGTGGCGATGGCGACGCTGGCGTACATGTCGGGCTTGAGGGCACCCTCCGGGTTGGCCAGCTCCACGCGCACCCGGCCGGTGCGGCTGGCGCCGTCGAGGTAGGGGTAGACGAAGCCCACCTTGCCGCGGAACTCCTTGCCCGGCAGGTACGGGAAGGTGACCACCGCCGGCTGGCCCACCGCGACCCGCGGCAGCTCCGACTCGTAGACCTCCGCCTCCACCCACACACGGTCGAGCCCGGCGATGCGGAACAGCTTCTGCCCCGGCTCGACGGCGGCCCCCTCGACGACGTTCTTCTCGACCACGAAGCCGGAGGCGGGCGAGAGGATCGGGATGCGCTCCACCGCCTCGCCCGTGGCGGCGAGGCGGTCGATCTGGGCCGGCGCCAGGTCCCACAGGCGCAGCCGCTCGCGGGCGGCACGCACCAGGTAGTCGGCGCGCTCCGGCGCGGCGGTGCCGCGGGCCGCGCGCTGGCTGCCCAGCGCGGTCAGGAAGTCCTGCTGGGCGGCGTAGAGCTCCGGGCTGTAGAGGGTGAACAGCGGCTGCCCGCGGCGCACCGCCTGGCCCGACTCGTCGACGTGGAGCTGGCCGATCCAGCCGCGGTACTTCACCGACACGTCGGTGAGCCGCGTCTCGTCGAACACCACCTTGCCCACCGCCTCCACCGAGCCGCCCATGGCGGCGCGGACCACCGGCGCGGTGCGGACGCCGATCGCCTGCCGGCGCCGCTCGTCGACGAAGACGACGCCGGAGGCCACCTCGCCCGCGGTCACCGGCTCCAGGTCCATGCCGCAGATCGGGCAGGCGCCGGGCTCGTGGGCGCGCACCGAGGGATGCATCGGGCAGGTGTGGAAGGCCACCGCCTCGGGGTCCGTCGGTTCGACGCCGTGGACGTGCTCCACGTGGCCCTCCAGCTCCTCGACGGAATCGACCCCGCTCACCGTCCAGTCGGCGGCGGTACCGCACTGGAGCATCTCCTGGCCCATGTAGGGGTTCTCCATCTCCTCGCCGCCGAACCACTTGCCGAAGGTGCTGCCGGTCATCGGGCAGGAGTAGGCGTAGCGACCCTCGACGAGGCGTTCGTCGGCGGCGGCCACCGGCATCAGGAACCGGCTCACCTCGCCGAAGGCGCGGCGAGCCGGCGGCAGCTCGCCGGTGGCGGCGAGGCCCTCGGCGGCGCGGCGGGCCTCGACCACGAAGGGGGCGTGGGGCGAGCCCTCCGGCAGCCCCTGCTCGGCGGCGGCCAGCGATTCGGCCAGCCGGCGGGCGCGGGCGTCGAGGCCCTCCACGCGGTCGGCGGCGAGC
>DATACC010000205.1:0-1854 GCA_036259255.1 Thermoanaerobaculia bacterium
CCACGGGGCCGTTCTCCAGCCGGATGCGAGGGTCGTGGGGCTCGGTCGTCTCGCGATACATGCGTTCTCCTGGTGAATGAGACGTGCCATCGATGGGTCCGAAGATCGAAACAACGCCCGGTCCCGCTCCGGCGGTGGTCCGATGCGGATGCGGTAGGAGAGTGACCGCCACCACGCGGACGGGCCGGGCATCGGGGGTACTCTGCACAGAGCGTGCACGGCCGGCCGCTCCCGCCATCCGCCGACGACTACAATGGCCGGATGACGACTGCCCCGGAGACCGCCACCGTCCTCGTTCGCCTCAAGCCGGAGCGCGACAGCGCCGTCCGGGAGGGGCACCCCTGGGTCTTCTCGGGAGCCGTTCGCTCCGTCGAGGGGCCGCCGGAGGCCCCGCTGGCGCGGGTGGCCACCAGCAAGGGAGAGGTGCTGGGGGTGGGGCTCTACAGCCCCAGGTCCCAGATCCGGGTGCGCATGCTCACCGGGCCCGAGGGGGCCGACGGTGCCATCGACCGGGCCTTCTTCCGGGCGCGGCTCGAGGAGGCCATCCGGCTGCGGCGGGTGGTGGTGGCGGAGGGGACCACCGGCTACCGCGTGCTCAACGCCGAGGGCGACGGGGTGCCGGGATGGACGGTCGACCGCTACGGCGACGTGCTGGTGAGCCAGGTCACCGCCGCCGGCCTCGAGGTGCTGCGCCCCGAGGCCTACGCCGCGCTGGCCGAGGTCTTCCCCGGCACCGCGATCCTGCAGTCCAACGAGGTGCCGGCCCGCAAGATCGAGGGGCTCGGGCGCGAGGACGAGACGATCGCCGGCCCGTTGCCCGACGAGGCGCTGTTCCTGGAGAACGGCCTGCGCTTCGCGGCGGAGGTCACCGGGGGGCAGAAGACCGGCTTCTATCTCGACCAGCGCGAGAACCGGCGGCTCGCCGAGCGGCTGGGGGCGGAGCGCTCGGTGCTCGACCTGTTCGCCCACGCCGGCGCCTTCGGCCTCTACGCGCTGCGCGGCGGCGCCCGGCGGGTGACCCACGTCGAGTCGTCGCCGCGCCTCATCGAGCGCGGGCAGGCCGCCTATGCCCTCAACCCGGAGCTGCCGGCCGAGCGCGTCGAGTGGGTGCGGGGGAGCGTCTTCGAGCACCTGCGCGCCCACGAGGAGCGGTTCGATCTCGTCATCTGCGATCCGCCGCCGCTGGCCCGCCGGCGCGACGACGTGCAGCGCGCCGCCCGCGCCTACAAGGACCTGAACCGGCTGGCCTTCGGCCGCACCGCCCCGGGCGGCCACCTGCTCACCTTCAGCTGCTCGAGCCTGGTCGACGGCAAGCTCTTCCGCCAGATCCTCTTCGCCGCCGCCACCGAGGCCCGGCGGCGCGTGCGCCTCCTCGCCCCCCTCGCCGCCGCCCCCGACCACCCCGTTGCCATCACCCACCCCCAGGGCGAGTACCTCAAGGGCTGGTGGTGCCAAGTGGAGTGAACCCGCTGTGCTAGCATCTCGCGCCGGAACGGGGGGTACGAGATGGCGATCGATCCGGAGCTGCTGGAGATCCTGGTCTGCCCGAAGACCAAGGGGGAGCTGGAGGTGGTGGCGCTACCGGAAGAGGTTCGACGGCGGCTGGTGGATCGCTACCGCGAACACTTCCGGGACGAGGAGCCCGTGGTCGAGGAGGGCCTCTACTGCGCCCAGTCCGCCCTCGTCTACCCGATCGTCTCCGAGATCCCCATCATGCTGATCGACGAGGCCCTGCCGGCCTCCGAGATCGGACGCTGAGCCGCCCCGGCGCCGACTCCCGCCGCCCCACCGCCGAGCGCCGCCCCCGCCGGTCCGCCGTCACCACCGCCCGCCGCCCCGGCCGCCGCGCGCCAC
>DATACC010000206.1:0-1911 GCA_036259255.1 Thermoanaerobaculia bacterium
CGGGCGGGGGGGGGCCGGGCGGGCACCTCGGAGGAGGTGGCTACGCCGGGGCCGGAGCGCAGGCGGCGAAGCAGATCTCGAGCAGCTCCTCGCAGGAGATCAGGCAGGGGAAGCGCTGGCAGATGCTCTGGCACTGGCCGAACTGGGAGCGGCACTGGCCGGTACAGGAGGCGTTCTCGCTCGCCTGGAGAAAGAACACGCCCTCTGCCGGCGTGGCCTGCGGCAGGTCGGCGGTGGCGGGTGCGCAGTGGACGGCCGGGGCGAGCAGCTCCGGCGCGGGCGCGGCGGCGCTGTCGGCGATGGCCGCCGGGGCGGCGAACAGGGTGACGGCGGCGACGAGCAGGGCGCTTCTCTTCATCGGGGTTGGCTCCTCGATCGACGGTTCTGCGGCCCCCCGGCAACGCGGGTACGCCCCGGCCGCGCGGGCCGAGCCGCAGCGGAAGCCGATGCAATGATCGTGCATTCTCGGAATCAACGTGTCCCCCTGCAGGCTGGCCGTGGCGACGCGGCACGTCTCCTGCACCCCGGGAACGGGCATGGACGGAGAGCCGCGGCGAGGCCGGGATCGGGAGGGCGGCGGCCCGGGCGCGACGCCGGGCGCGCCGTCGCCGTCGCTCGCGCGGGTCGCCGCGGGGGTCGCGGTGGGGATGCTGGTGGTCGCGGGGTTCCTGGGGCTGTGGTACGCCCGCGACCTGGTGTTCGTGACGGTGCTCGGGCTGCTCTTCGGCGTCGGGCTCACCGCGCCCGTCGACCGGCTGGAGCGCGCCGGCGTCGCCCGCTGGCTGGGTCTCTTGCTGGTCCTGGCGGTGGTGGTCCTGGTCGTCTGGCTCGGCAGCTTGTGGCTCGGGCCGCGCATCGCCGAGCAGTCCCGCGAGGTCCGCGGGCAGTTGCCGCAGGCGGTCGAGCGGCTGGCGACGTGGTTCGAGGCCGAAGCACCCGCCGGAGCCGATGCCCAGGCGGTGGAGGAGACGGCGCGCTCGGAGCTGCTCGACTCGCTGGGTGCCGTCGGGCGCCGGCTGTTTCGGGTCCTCTCGTCGATCGTGGGGCTGGTCAGCGCCGTTCTGTTGGCCGTGTTCATCGCCCTGTGGTACGCGGCCAACCCGGAGCCCTACCGGCGTGCCCTCACCCGCCTGCTCCCCCAGCGCAGCCGCCCCACCGCCCGCCGCGCCCTCGAGGAGGTGGAGACCACCTGGCGGCGCTGGCTGGTGGGCCAGCTCGTCAGCATGACGCTGGTGGCCGTGCTCACCACCGCGGTGCTGGCAATCCTCGGGGTTCCGGCGCCGATCGTCCTCGGGCTGATCGCCGGCCTGGCGGAGTTCATCCCCGTCTTCGGGCCGATCCTGGCCGCCGTGCCGGCGCTGCTGCTCGCCCTGCTCGAAGGACCCCGCATGGTGCTCTACGTGGCGATCGCCTACCTGGTGGTGCAGCAGCTCGAGAGCAACCTGATCACGCCGCTGGTGATGCGCCAGGCCGTGTGGGTGCCGCCCCTGCTCACCGTGATGGCGGGCGCCCTGCTGGTGCTCTTCGGCGGCTTCCTCGGCCTCCTGGTGGCGGTGCCCCTGGTCGCCGCCCTGCTCGCCGTGGTCCGGGCCGGCCGCGGAGAGGATCTGTTCGCCTGACCCGTGGCGCTCAGCCGGTGAGCCAGCGCTCGAACGCCGCCACGGCGGGCGGTCGATCCCAGAAGCTGCTGTGGTCCACCGCGTCGGCCGCGGCGAAGAGCACGGGCTGGGCGATCGGGAAGGCGCCGGCGCCGCCCACCGTGTGCACGCCGTCCGTCGGCACCACCAGGTCGTTGCCCGCGCGCTGGAACACGGAGTCGGTGAGCCGATCGCGGGCGAAGCGGCCGAGCGCGGTGCCCGGTGCCGGCTCGTAATCCGAGGCAATCGCACGGTAGGCGGCGCCGGCGGCGGC
>DATACC010000207.1:0-72140 GCA_036259255.1 Thermoanaerobaculia bacterium
GCCGCCGTCCCGCGCCAAGGGCCGGCGCGTGGTCGCCGCCGCCGAGCGCCTGCGCTCCTCCGCCCTGCCGCTGCCGGCGCTGCTCGCCGAGGCGCGGGAGGCCTTCGACACCTGCCGCGACCGGCTGCGGGAATGGGCACGCGACGAGTTCAAGGCCGCCGAGGACGCCTGGATCGCCGCCCCGGACCGCGCCTCCGCCGCCGCCGAGCTGCTCGCCCTGGTGGAGCTCGCCCGCCGCCTCGACCCGGAGCTGCTGGCGCTCGCCCACGCCGCGCTGGCGCCGCTCTACCGACAGCTCCGCGGCGAGCTGCGGCGCCGCGGCATCGCCACCTTCCAGGATCTGCTGGCCGCCACCGCGCGCCTCTTCCGCGAGCACCCGGAGGTGCTGGCCCAGGTCCGTCGCGCCACGGACCAGCTCCTGATCGACGAGGTGCAGGACACAGATCCGCTGCAGTACGAGATCCTCGGCCGCCTCGCCCTGGAAGGGCCGGCCGAGGACCGGCCCGGCCTCTTCCTGGTGGGCGACCCGAAGCAGTCGATCTACGGCTGGCGCAGCGCGGACCTCGCCGCCTACCAGCGCTTCGTGGCGCAGGTCGCCGCCAGCGGCGGACCGCCGCAGGCGCTGCAGGTCAACTTCCGCTCCGTGCCGGCGGTGCTCACCGAGGTGACCCGGCTGCTCGAGCCGGTGATGCGGGCGCGCGACGGTCTGCAGCCCGGCTTCCAGCGCCTTCTGCCGGACGAGGAGCGGGCCGCGGTGCGGGGATTCGCCACCGCCGCTCCGGGCCTCGAGCGGCGGGCCGTCGAGCACTGGATCTCCTGGCCGGCCGGCGACGGCGGCGCCTTGCGGACCGACGCCGGTTCCGGCGAGACCACCGAGCTCGAGGCGGAGTGGATCGCCGAGGACGTCGGCGAGCTCCATGACCGCCACGGCGTGCCGTGGCGCGATGTGGCCCTGCTGCTGCGGGTGCTGGGCGACCAGGACGTCTACCTCGACGCCCTGCGCCGCCGCGGCATTCCCTTCGCCGTGGGTCGCAGCAACCAGTACTACCGCCGCCGGGAGGTGATCGAGGCGGCCGCCCTGGTGCGTGCCGTGCTCGATCCGGGCGACCACGTGGCGCTGCTCACCCTGCTGCGCTCCGCGATGGTGGGCGTGCCCGACGCCGCCCTGGTGCCGCTGTGGCGCCGCGGCCTGCCGGACGCCCTCACCACCCTCGACGGGCCCGACCCGGAGCGCCTCGCCGCCCTCGCCGAGGCCGTGCGCGCCGCCGCCGGCGAGGTGCCGCCGGGAGTGCCCGGCCTCTCCCGCATTGCCGGCTGGGAAGAGGGGCTCGTCGCCGCCGTCGAGCACCTGGCGCGCGCGCGGCAGGCCTTCCGCGACCAGCCGGCGGACGATTTCGTCGAGACGCTGCGCCGCATGTTCCTGACCGAGCCGCTGGAGGCGGCGCGCTACCTCGGCGTCTACCGTTTGGCCAACCTCGAGCGCTTCTTCCGCCGTCTGCTCGCCACGCTGGACGACGAGCCCGGCGACGCCGCCGCGCTGCTGCGCGCCCTGCGCCGCAGCGTCACCGAGGCCCAGGAGGTCTCGGAAGGGCAGCCCCAGGAAGGGGTCGAGGACGCCGTGCGGGTGATGACGATCCACAGCGCCAAGGGGCTCGAGTTCGGTCACGTCTACCTGCCCCAGGCGCACCGCCAGGCCGGCGCGCCGCCGGAGCGCCACCCCACCCGCGCCCGCGTCGCGCCGGGCGGCGACCGGGCCGAGCTGCTGCTCCTCGGCCAGCCGACGCCGGGCTGGCTGGCGCTGGAGGACGAGGACGCCCGGGTGGAGGCGGCCGAGCGGGTGCGCCTGCTCTACGTGGCCGCCACCAGGGCGCGGGACCGGCTGGTGGTGGTGGGACGCTGGCCCGACCGCCCCGCCGGCGCTCCCGACGCCGCCCGCAGCTTCGCCGACCTCCTCCCGCACCGCGCCGGCCGCCCCGCCGACCTCGCCGGACTGGCCGCGGAGGCCCGGGAGACGGAGGGCGCCGTCGTCGACGACGACGGCGTGCTGTGGCGCTTCCCGGCGTGGACCCGGTGGCCCGAGCGCTCCGCCGCCCGCGAGCGCCCGGCCCACCTGCCGGAGCCGTCGGCGGTGCGCCAGGAGGCGGCCCTGCTGGCCGAGCTGCGCGCCGAGGCCACCGCCCACCAGGCCCGCCCCCACTCCGCCGCCGCCTCCGAGGAGGCCCACCACCGGCTGCGCGAGGCGATCGGGGACCGCGGCGCCGGCGAGCAGGACGTCGGCGCGGGAACGCGCCCGCGTCCAGGCCGCGCCCCGGAGGAGGTCGCCACCGACCCGTCCCCGGCACAGCCTGGGCGAGAGCTCCGGACGGCCGCCGGCGCACTGGACCGCGAGGCGGCGATGGCCGTGGGAACGGCGATCCACCGGGCGCTGGAGCTCCTCGAACCCGCCGCCGAGCCGACGGCCGAGCTGGCGCGGCTCGATGCGGCGCTGCCCAGCTGGGTGGAGGAAGCGCTCGGCCGGAGCGCCGCGGCCCGCGGCGAGGCGGTCGCCGAGGCGCGCCGCCTGCTGGCGCAGGTCGCCGGCGGCCGGCTGCTCGCCCGCCTGCGCGCGATCGGCTCCGGCATCCTCGCCCGCGAGCTGCCGGTGCTGCTGCCGCCCGAGGCGGCCGGAGTCGTGCCGGGCCATCCGGCGCCGGTCGGCTTCGTCGCCGGCGCCATCGACCTCCTCTACCGCGATCCCGCCACCGGCGAGCTGGTGGTGGCCGACTACAAGACGGACGCCGTGGACGAGGCGGCGCTCGCTGCCCGCGCCGAGATCTACCGCCCCCAGGGCACCCTCTACGCCCGGGCCGTCCGCGACGCCCTCTCCTTGCCGCGAGCCCCCCGCGCCGAGCTGTGGTTCCTGCGTGCCGACCGGGTGGTGGTGCTCGGCGACGGTCCCGGCGTGGCGCCAGCAGCGGCGGCGCTGGCGAAACCGTCTCCCGCCGCCGTCCCGGCCCCGGCAGCTCGGGTGCAGGGCAACGAGCCCTCCGCCGATCCCACGCCCTCCCAGATGAACCTCTTCGAATGACTCCGACCCCGCGCGCCGGCCTGATCGCCGCCGTCCTCCTGCTCGGCGCGCTGTTCCCTACCGGCCCCGCCGCGGCCATCCCACAGCTCCCCGGCACCTCGCCGCCCGCCGCCCAGGAGCCGGCCTCCGCACCCACCGAGCAGGTCGAGGCGGAGACCTCGCCCGCGGAGGACGCCGCCATCGAGCGCCGCCTGCAGCAGGTCTACTCGACCGTCGAGGGGTTGGAGGGGGTGGGGGTCGAGGTGCGCTCCGGGGTGGTGACGCTCGGCGGCGAGGTGCTCTCGGAGGCGAAGCGCCAGCAAGCCATCCGCTTGGCGCGCACGGTGCGTGGCGTGGTCGAGGTCGAGGACGAGATCGCCGAGGTGCGGGACCTCGACCGCCGCCTCGCCTCGGCGCTCGACGGGTTGCGGGATACCGCGCTGGGCCTGCTCGCCTCGCTGCCGCTGGCCGGGGTGGCCCTGGTGCTGTTCCTGCTCTTCGTGCTGCTCGCCCGGCTGATCGGCGGCTGGAGCACGCCCTTCCGGCGCCTGACGCCGAACCGCTTCCTCGCCGACCTGCTGCGCCACGCGGTGCAAGGACTGGTGGTGGTGCTCGGGGCGGTGGCGGCCCTCGAGGTGCTGGATGCGACCGCGGTGGTGGCGGCGGTGGCGGGCGCGGCGGGGTTGGCCGGCCTGGCGCTGGGGTTCGCCTTCCGCGACCTGGTCGAGAACTACATCGCCAGCGTGCTGCTCAGCCTGCGCCAGCCGTTCCTGCCCAACGACCACGTGGTGATCGAAGGGCACGAGGGCAAGGTGGTGCGGCTGACCTCCCGGGCGACGATCCTGATCACCCTCGACGGCAACCACGTGCGCATCCCGAACTCCAACGTGTTCAAGGGCGTGATCCTGAACTTCACGCGCAACCCGCGGCGGCGCTTCGACTTCGTGGTCGGCGTCGACACCTCCACCGACCTGGCGCGGGTCCAGGAGCTGGGGCTGGAGGCGCTGGCGGCGATGGACCCGGTGCTCGACGATCCGCCGCCCCAGTCCTGGATCGACGAGCTCGGCGAATCGAGCGTGGCGGTGCACTTCTTCGGCTGGATGGACCAGCGCGGCGCCGAGTGGGCGAAGGTGCGGGGTGAGGCCATCCGGCAGGTGAAGGAGGCGTTCGACGCGGCCCGGATCCGCATGCCGGAGCCAATCTTCAACCTGCGCATGGAGGAGGTCCACTCCCTCGAGGAGCCGGCCGCCGGAACATCCCCCCGCCCGGCTCCCGCCGACTCCCCCCCGCGCGACGTCTCCCGCGACACCCACATCGATCGCGAGGTAGCCCAGGACCGCGCCAGCCAGACCACCGAGGAGACGGACCTGCTGAGCCCGGAGGCGCCGGTGGAGTAGGTCTCAATAGGTGATCAACGACGCCGCCGGCACCTCGCCCAGCCGCTTGCGGCCGTCGAGGAAGGTCAGCTCCACGATGAACCCGTAGCCGCTGACCTCCGCCCCCCGGGAGCGCACCAGCTCGCCGCAGGCCGCCGCCGTGCCGCCGGTGGCGATGAGGTCGTCGACGATCAGCACCCGCTCGCCCGCCGCGATGGCATCGTCGTGCATCTCGATGGCGTCGGTGCCGTACTCCAGGTCGTAGCTCTGCGACACCGTCGAGCCCGGCAGCTTGCCCGGCTTGCGCACCGGCACGAAGCCGGCGTTCAAGTTGTAGGCGACGATCGGGGCGAACATGAAGCCGCGCGACTCGATGCCCACGACCTTGTCGACGTGGCGGTCGGCGAACATCCACACGAAACGGTCGACGCACTGGCGCAGCGCCAGCGGGTGGGCCAACAGGGTGGTGATGTCGTAGAACAGGATCCCGGGCTTCGGGAAGTCCGGAATCTCGCGGATGTGGCGGCGCAGATCGTCCATGGATCGGTCTCCGAGTGCGGCTCCTCGCGAGCCGTTACTTGTGGATGACGCGGAAATCGTCCCAGTCGCCGACCGGGATCTCGGTCCTCTCCACCGCCTCGACGCGCCCGAGCCGCGGCCCGGAGCGCATCCGGCGCTCGAGCTCGGCGAGTGCCTCCGGCGGCCCCGCCGCTTCGATCTCCACCCGGCCGTCCGCCAGGTTGGCGACGGTACCCCGCAACCCGAGCTCGCGGGCCTGCACCCGGGTGAAGTGGCGGAAGCCGACCCCCTGCACGCGGCCGCTCACCAGCAGGCGCAGCGCCTTCACTCGGCCACCCCAGGCTTGCCGGCGTCGGCTTCGGCCGCGCCCGCCTCGACGACCTCGTCGTCTCCCGCTCCGTCGCGGCCGGCCCGCCCCAATCCCTTGCTCGCCAACCAGAAGCCGAGCACCAGCAGCACCACGAAGGCGATGGACAGGACGTCCAGGTACTTCTCGATGAAGATCTTGATCGGAGCGCCGTAGAAGTACAGCAGCGTCGCCACGGCGAAGAACCGCAGGCTGCGCGAGATCACGGAGGCGACGACGAACACCTTGAAGTTGATGGCGCAGGCGCCGCCCGAGATGGTGAAGATCTTGTACGGCAGCGGCGTCAGCCCGGCGATGCCCGTGGCCCAGGCGTTGTAGCGGTCGTAGTAGCGCTCCACCGCCCGCACCTTGTCGGCGGAGAACAGCCGGTAGACCAGCGGCCGGCCGCCGTAGTAGCCGATGCCGTAGCCGGCGATGCCGCCGAGCACCGACCCCAACGAGCAGACCGCGGCGAACCAGAACGAGCGCGACGGGTCGCCCAGGCACAGCGGGATCAGCAGCACGTCGGGCGGGATCGGGAAGAAGCTCGACTCGGCGAACGAGATGCCGAACAGCGCCCAGGTGCCGTAGGGCGTCGCCGCCCAGCTCTCGACCCAGGCGAGCGACGCGTGCAGCCATTCGCGCAGACGGTCCATCTACTCCTCCTCCCAGCCGTGGCGGCCGACCAGCGGCACGAACACCACCGCCTCGCCCTCGTGGCGGTGGACCTGACCGGCGGCGTCCTTGTCGCAGACCACCAGGTGCTGCGCGGTGCGGGTGCCCTCGGGGATCACCAGCCGGCCGGGGGCGGCGAGCTGGTCGAGCAGCGGCTGCGGAACCTGCGGCGAGCCGGCGGTGACCAGGATGCGGTCGTAGGGCGCGAACTCGCTCCACCCCACGGTGCCGTCGAAGGTCTGGATCTTCACGTTGTCGAGCCCCAGCTCGCGCACCCGGGCGATGGCCTGGCGCACCAGGGCGTCCTTGCGTTCCAGGCTGTACACGCGCCGCGCCAGCTTGCCGAGGATCGCCGTCTGGTAGCCCGAGCCGGTGCCGATCTCGAGCACCGAATGTTGCGGCTCGACCGCCAGCAGCTCGCTCATGCGGGCCACCACGTAGGGCTGGGAGATCGTCTGCGCCTCGCCAATGGGCAGGGCGTGGTCGCCGTAGGCCTGGCTCTGCAGGTGCTGCTTGACGAACAGGTGGCGCGGGATCTCCCGCATCGCCGAGAGCACCCGCGGGTCGGAGACACCGCGGCTGGCGATCTGGTCGCGCACCATTGCTTCGCGGCGGAAGCCGTAGTCGCGCATCAGGAGCCGCCCTCGCGGCGGGCCTGCTCGGCCGCCTCCTGGGCGGTGACGCTCACCTCGCCGGCCGTCTCCTCGGCGGCGGCCTCGCCGGCGCTCTCGAGCAGCCGCAGCATGCTCTCCTGGACCGGCCCCAGCGTTTCGAGGCCCCGGTAGTCGGTGAGGTCGAGGTGCAGCGGCGTGATCGACACCTTGCCGCTCTCGATGGCGGCGAAATCGGTGCCTTCCTCCTCGCGCCACTCCGGCTCGCCGTGGATCCAGTAGTACTTGCGGCCCCGCGGATCGAGCTTCTCGACCACCGTCTGCTGGTAGCGCCGGCGCCCAAGGCGGGTGAAGGCGACGCCCCGCAGCTCCCCCTCGGGGAAGTTGACGTTGAGCAGCAGGTCGCCGGGCAGCTCGCCGGTGACCAGCTCCTCCACCATGCGGCGGGCGAAGCGGGCCCCCCGCTCGAAGGAGAAGTGCTCGCCGACGCGCTGGCTGAAGGCGATCGAGGGGATGTCGAGCAGGCTCGCCTCGAAGGTGGCCGACACGGTGCCCGAGTAGGTGACGTCGTCGCCCAGGTTGGAGCCGAAGTTGATGCCGGAGGCCACCAGGTCCGGCGGCCGGTCCTTGAGCAGGTGGAGCACCGCCATGTTGACGCAGTCGGTGGGCGTGCCGTCGATGGCGTACTGGTTCTCCTCGAGCTTGCGGATGCGCAGCGGGCGGTGGAGGGTCAGCGAGTGGCTGGTGGCGCTCTGCTCCCGGTCGGGGGCGACCACCACCACCTCGGCGATCTTGGCCAGCTCCTCGGCCAGGCGCTTGATGCCCTCGGAGTAGATGCCGTCGTCGTTGGTGACGAGGATGCGCTTCCTGCGGCGGGCTTCGGTCACGGCGAGAAGTATCTCCCGACGAGCGGCCGCAGCCGCTCGATGGTTGCGGCCGGCACGGCGGCGCGGTCGGTGATGAGGGCAAACCCGAGGGCCTCGCCGCAGGCGCACCCGGCGGCCGCGCCGGGCGCCGGGGGCGTGGCGAGGTCCGCCACGGCGCGCCCGACGATGCGTTGGCCGAGCTCGACGTTGGCCCGCAGCACGGCGAGCACGGCCTCCACGCTCACCGCCTCCTCCGTGTCGTGCCAGCAGTCGTAGTCGGTGACCATGGCGAGGGTGGCGTAGCAGATCTCGGCCTCGCGGGCGAGCTTCGCCTCCGGCAGGTTGGTCATGCCGATGACGTCCATGCCCCACGAGCGGTAGACGTTGGACTCGGCGCGGGTGGAGAACTGGGGCCCCTCCATGCACAGGTAGGTGCCGCCGCGGTGCACCGTGGCGCCGGCCGCCGCCGCGGCCTCGGAGAGCACCGCCGCCAGGTGCGGGCAGACCGGGTCGGCGAGCGACACGTGGGCCACCAGCCCGTCGCCGAAGAAGGTGTCGGCGCGATGGCGGGTGCGGTCGAAGAACTGGTCCGGCACCACCACGTGGCCCGGCGCGTACTCGGCCTGGAGCGACCCGACGGCGGAGACCGAGATCAGCCGCTCGACGCCCAACTGCTTGAAGCCGAAGACGTTGGCCCGGTACGGCACCTCCGAGGGCAGCAGCCGGTGCCCGCGGCCGTGGCGCGGCAGGAAGGCCACCCGCTGCCCCGCCAGCTCGCCCAGGACGTAGGCATCCGACGGAGCGCCGAAGGGCGTCTCCAGGCGCCGTTCCTCGTCGGCGGTGAACCCCTCCATCTGGTAGAGGCCGCTGCCGCCCAGGATCCCGATCTGGATGTCACTCAAAACCCGTTCTCCCGGTCTGCGGTTGTCGGAGCGGCGAGTCTAGCCGACCCGTTCCCTGGCCGCTTCGCGGCGTGGGTTCGTGCCTCGGCGGCCTCTGCAACGGCCTCGCCCGAGGCTCAGCGGCCGATCTTGGCGGCGATGGCCAGGGCGGTGGCCAGCGCTCGCCGTCCGGACGCGCCGTCGGCGAAGGGAACCTGCTCGCCGCGGCAGCGGGCCAGGAAGGCTTGGAGCTCGCGCCTGAGCGGCTCGGCCGCGGTGACCGGCAGGTCGTCGGCCACGATGCGCCGCTCGCCACCGCTCTCCTCCGCCGCCTCCAGCCGAAAGCCCTTGATCTCCTGCGCCTGGTAGTCGAGGGAGTGGTAGCGGTGCTCGCGGAAGATGCGCAGCTTGCGCACCCGCTCGGCGGAGACCCGGGAGGCGGTGACGCTGGCGACGCAGCCCGAGGCGAGCTCGATGCGGGCGTTGGCGATGTCGACCCGCGGGCTCAGCACGTCGATGCCGGTGGCGCGGATCTCGCCCAGCGGGGAGTCGTCGAGGGCGTGGAGGATCTGCAGGTCGTGGATCATCAGGTCGAGCACCACGTCGACGTCGAGGCTGCGCGGCGTGAAGCGGGCGAGGCGCTCGATCTCGACGAAGCGCGGCGTGCCGCCGGCCGCCAACAGCGCCTGCACCGCGGGGTTGTAGAACTCCACGTGGCCGACGCCGAGCACCGCCCCGGAGCGTTCCGCCGCCGCGATCAGGCGGTCCGCCTCGGCGAGCGACGAGGCCATCGGCTTTTCCACCAGCACGTGGATGCCGCGCTCGAGCAGCGGCCCCGCCACCTCGGCGTGGAACACCGTGGGCACCGCCACCACCGCGGCGTCCACCGCGCCGGCGAGATCCTCCAGCCGTTCGAAGACGCGGGCGCCGTGGTCCTCGCGCACCCGTTCGGCGGCGGCCGGCGAGGCGTCGAAGACGCCCACCAGCTCGGCCTCCGGCAGCGCCGCGAGCAGGCGCACGTGGTGGTAGCCGAGGGCGCCGGTGCCGAGGACCCCCACGCGCAGGGGTGCCGGACCGGCCGCACCGGCCTCGGTGGTGACGCCGGTCACGACGGTTCCTCCTCCGGGTGAGGAACGCCGCCGCCGACACTGCCCCTGTGGATGTCGCTGCTGGTCATTGCTGATCGCCGCCGCCGTGCAGGTTCGCCGCGCGAAGCCGCGAGTCTACCGGACGCCTCGGCGAGAAGGTAGAGCCAGCAACCCGGAGCCGGCCCGTTCGGCCGCGCTCGAGACGAGGGACCAGCTCCCGAGCTCGACCAGCATCGCCAGGAGGCTCAACAAGCTTCCGAAGAAGAGGGACCAGCCGACCACCTGCCACCGCCTTCGCGGCGCCGTCCGCCGCCAGGAGGCAGCGATCAGCAGGGCAAGGGGAATCAGCGCCAGCCAGAGGAGTGGGACCGGCGGCAGCTCGCGCACCCGGTAGGACAGCCCGACGACGATGCAAGCCAGCGCTGCCGCCGACGGTGCGACCGCCGGCCAGATCCGATCGCTGCCCGACGACGGCGGATCGAGCACCACCGGCAGGGACTCGACGGGACGGCTGTAGAGCACGGGCGTCATCCATTCGTCGCCCCAGGCAGAGCGCAGGAGCGACGTGCGTCCCTCGGCCACGGCCGCTTCCACCGGCCGTGAAGCCGCCAGGGCCTCGTAGAACGCCTTGGAGAAGGCGACCGCCCCCGGGTCGGAGATGGCCCACTGCATCGCGACCACGGCGGGAACACCACGGCTCACCAGCTCGGCGGCGAGGCTCGCCATTGGATCCGGTGCACCGGTGCCGAAGGTCCCCGAGTCGCAGGCGTTGAGAACGACCAGGGGCGGCGAGGTCTTGCCGCCGAACACCCGGGCCAGCGCGTCGCCCCGGAGCGGTGCTCCGGCCAGGTGCAGGACACCGCTCCCCCGCTCGTCCAGACCACCGTGCCCCAGGAAGTGGAAGACGTCGAACCGCCGGCTCAAGGCCGACCAGAGAAGGGGCGGAGACGGATCGGTGAGCAGTTCCAGGGAGAGCCGCCCCCGCTGGCGGAGCTTCTCCAGGCACCGCAGCTCGGCCGCGAGGTCCAGCTGCGGTCCGTGGCTGCTGGCCACGGCCAGCAGCCGCAAGGGCGGGCGAAGCGACAGGACCCGGCCCGGCTGGCCCACGGCGAGATGACGCACCAGCGTGATGCCGGGCTCGAGGAGCAGGAACTGCCGGCGGCAGTCATCGAAGAGGCATTCCCAGGGCAGACCACACAGCCGCGCGATGGCTGGATCCCACGAGTCGAAGATCAACCGCAGACGCAGCCCTTCCCCCCTCGCCCGCAGGCCTTCGTAGAGGGCGCGGACGCGGCGCCCGAACAAGGCGGCAAACAGCTCGGTGCCGAGCTCCCTGGCCCGCTCCTGGGCCCCCTCCCGCCCCCTCGCCGGCTCGGAACCGGCGGTGAAGTCGCGCCGGGAGGAACCGAGCGCCCGCACCAACGCCTCACGCTGGCGCTGCATCGCCGCGGGCTCCGGGAGGCGGGTGGTGTCTGACGCTTCCCCCGTCCCGGGCGTGCCGGCCGAGACCAGCAGGCCGTCCGAATGGCTCCGCAGGCGCAGGTCGAGTTGGGGGATCGGGGATCGCCGCGTCATCGCTGGTCTGTCTCCTGGTCCTCTGGACCCGGCAGCCGTCGCGGTGTCCAGAGGAGGAGAGACGAAAGGACGGTGCCGATGCGTACGAGCCTTGCCATCCTGCTGATCAGCCTGCCCCTGGTCGCAGGCGCCGATCCCCCGGAGCTCCCCGCCCGCTGGACGGTGAGCCTCTCCGGCCGGATGGGGGAGACCGCCTTCGACGGCGAGGCCGCCGTGCTGGAGCTGCACCCGCCGCGACCGGGGGATCCGAACCCGCTCCGCTTGCTCCTCGTTCCCGCCGACCCGGCGGCGCCCAGAGGCATCTTCGTCTCGAGCCACCAGCCCGACCCGCTGGGCGGCCAGACCTTCGCCGCCATCGAAGCCACCGCGACCGGGCTGAAGCTGCGCCTCGTCCCCGGCGCCACTCCTGCCGGCTACCCGAGCTGGTTCCTTCCCCCCGGGGCCGGCGACCATCCGCTCACGGCTCTGCCGGACGTGGCGCTGGCGGAAAGGGGCGAGCTCGAGCTGAGCTGGGCCGACGGCGGAATCCGCGGCACGCTGAGCTTCGAAGGCCGCACCTCGTTGGGCGCCGTCGCCCGGCTGCAGGCCCGGATCGAGCCCGGCGGGAAAGCGGCCTCCCCTCCCCCTCCGCCCCTCCCGGTGCCAACGGCGCCCCTGGAGCCACTCCCCGCCGTTGCCGGGTTCGAGGATCTGCGCCAGCGGGGCTTCGATCAGCTCGCTGCCGGAAGGCATGGTGAAGCCGTCGCGTCGTTGAGCGCCGCCCGCGAGGCGCTGCGCCTGCGTCATCCCGGAATCGAGACCGACGACGGCGTCTTCTCGGACGGGTACTACATCACCGAGCAGACGCTGACCGTGGCGCTGGCCGTCGCCGCGCTGCGAGCCGGGCAGATCGAGACCGTCCTCGAGGCCCTGCGGGCGAACGTCGCGGCGGGGCGGGCGCTCTTCACCCGCCGCGGCTACGTGGACCAGGCTCCCGGAGCCACCGTCCGGCACCTGGGCCTCGAGTTGCTGGACCTGTTGCGGGCGCAGCAGGAGAGCGAGGAGGACCGCATCGAGCTCCTGGAGAAGGGGCAGCGCTTCTATGCCGAGCTGCTGAGCTTCTTCGTCGCCCTCGAGGCACCGGACGAGGTCCTGCTCGTATCCGAGGCAAGCCGGGGCCGCGCCCTCTCCGACCTGCTCGACCAGCGGCACCACGCGGACGCCGCCGCGTGGCGCCGCGCGGTGCGCAGCCCCTCCGCGGCCGCCCTTCGCGTCCTCGTCACCCGGCTCGACGCGCCGGTCGTCGAGTACTTCGCCGGCGAGGAGGCCCTGATCATCGTCTGGATCCATCCGGACGGTGAGATCCGCTTCACCACCCGGCCCATCGGGCGGAACGAGCTGGCGGCCAGGGTCGAGGCGCTGCGCCAGTCGATCGCCGGGGGAGCGGCGGATTGCCCGGACCCCGGCAAGTCGGGCCGCGAGCTCCGGCCCTCCCGCTGCGGCGATCTCCTGCGGGACCTCTACCAGATCCTCTTCCCGGCCGCTCTGGAGGCCGACCTGCCGGAGGAGGGCCCCGTGGTCCTGGTGCCCCACGGCCCCCTTTTCGGGCTGCCCTTCGGCGCCCTGGTGGATGGGCACGGGAGGTCCGTCGTCGCTCGCTGGGCCCTCTCTTCGGTCCCCTCCCTGCTCGCCCTGCCGCCCGCCGCCGCGCCGGTCTCCGGAGCACGGCGCCTGCTCGCCGTCGGCGCTCCGGACCAGCGGCACGCACCCGATCTCCTCCGCCTGGAAGGAATCCCGCACCAGTTCGCCACGATCGCCGAGCGCTTCTATCCAGGCGGCAACGCCGCCATCAAGACCGGTGCCGCCGCCGCCGAGCCGACGTTGTCGGAGGCCCCGTCGGGGGGCGTGCTGTACCTCGCCGCTCACGCCGCGGCCCACCGCGACGAGGTGGGAGGCCCGGCCCTGGTCCTGAGCCCTGCACCGGGAAGCGACGGTTTCCTGGAGCCTGGGGAGATCGCCTCGCACGATCTGCCCTTGGAGCTGACCGTCCTGGCCGCCTGCGAGGGCCAGCGGGGCGCGATCAGCAGTGACGGCGTCTACAGCCTGGCTCGGGGCCTTCTGGTCGCTGGCTCGCAGGCGGTGCTGGCGAGCCTGTGGCAGGTGGGCCAGGACTCCACCTTCCACCTGATCCACGCCTTCCACGACGAGTGGCTGCGCCAGGGGCACTCCAAGGCGGAGGCACTGCGGCGGGCCCAACAGCAGCTCGCGGCGTCCTATCCCCACCAGCCCACCTTCTGGGCGGGCTTCACCCTGATCGGAGGATGGAAATGAGAACCCGTTGCAGGTTCCTGGGAATCCTGCTCCTGTCCACGTGGCCCCCGCTTTCGCTGCCGCTCCTGGCCGCCCAGGACGCCGCGCACCCCGTACCCCCGGTGTCGAGCCCTGGCGATCCCGCTCCCCGGGAGATCCCGCCCTGGGAGCCGGCCGCGCAGCACGCGGTGACGGCCGACCTCTACACCGAGGAGATCCCCCTGGGGCAGACGCTGGAGCCCCAGAAGGCGCTGGTGAGCCGCATCACCTTCGGCACCCCCGCCAGGAAGATGCTCGGCGCTCCCCGCTCCGACGGCTGGCAGTCGCAAGGCCCCGGAGCGGCGCGATACCTGCTCCGGCTGCCCTGGACCCTGCACGGCTTGCCGGAGACCCGACGCGTGCAGGCCCTCTGGCTGCGCGTCGATCTCGGTCATCCGGAGGCCACGGTGGTCGACCTCTTCCCCCGGGAGGTGCTCGAGGAGGGTCGACAACCGGAATCCCTGGCGCTGACCGGCGGCGGCGAGATGCTGCCTCGCCGCGGACCTGCGCCGATCCGCATCGACCACGTCCCTGCGTACTTCGAGGGGCGGGGCGCGGGACATTCCGCCGCCTACTGGAAGTTCGTCGGCGACGCCGGCCGAACGGTGCCGGCGGGCTCCTACAACCTGTACATGGTCCTCGAGGTCCCCGACACCCTGCGCTTCCTCGACGTCCGGTACTCGGGCGAGGGCTCCACCAGCCACTTCTTCCTGGGGATCTGGCACGACCCGAGAACCCTGTCGATGCAGCCGATCGCCATGCGCTGGGTCCTGTCGGCCCCGCTGGAGGGAGCATCGTGACGCCACGCGCCCGACGCCCCCTCCTCCTCGTCCTCGTCCTCGCCGTCTTCTTCGGCATCGTCCCACCCGCCGACGGCGCCGCCACCGAGAGCTTCTGGGAAACCGACTTCGGCGTCGTTCACCTGGAGGAAACCGGAGGGGTCGTCCTCGGCAGTTACCAGTGCTGCGGCGGCATCCTGGAGGGCACCGTCGCCGGCTCCCGCTACGACCTGCGCTGGCAGGACGCGACCTACGGCGCCGGCTGGGTCCACTTCGAACGGGTCGGCTCCACCTTGCGGGGGAGCTGGGGCACGACTCCCGGCACCCCTCTCGGGACATGGAACGGAACGCCGCTGCGCCAGCGCCCTCGAGCAGCCGGGGACACGGAGTGGCGGATGAAGAGCTCCGCCGCGGGACTCGCCGTCGAGGGTGTGGGTCGGCTTCGCTTCGCCGGCTCGCGGGTGACGGGCGTGCTGGCGGGCACCGCTTCCCTGGCGGCCGCCACCGGGGGCTCCGAAATGGAGGTCTTCAACGATCTGCAGGGGCTTCGCGCCGGACGGGAGCTGACCCTCTCCTGGTCGAATCCCCTCCAGGGCCGCAGTGGAACGATGCGCCTGCTGGCCAGCACCGGCGCCTGCTGGTCGGGGGATTGGAGGGCGAGCGACGGCTCGGTGGGGCAGATCAGCCTCTGCCCCGCGACGTCGGTCGCACCGGCCCGGCTGGACCTGGCTGCCGCCGCGGCCCGGGATGCCAGCCGCATCGAAGGGCGTCGGCTCATCGAGAACGCGATGCAGGCCTACCGCGCAGGCCAGTACAGCGCCGCCGTGGCCGCTGCGGCACGCGCCACCGGGAAGCTCGAACGCTCCGGAGCCGGGTCCTCCGACCTCCTCGCCAATGGCTACCTGGTCCAGGCCCACGCCCTCCGGCGCCTGGGGAAGGAAGCGGAGGCGCGGGCGCTGTTCTCGAAGGTCCTGACGTTGCGGGGCATCGATCCCGACCTGACCGCCCTCGCCCAGGCGGCCTCGGGAGCGTCGAAGTGACCCGGGGGACGTCCCCGACGGCCGGCATTCAGCGCCGGCCGTCGTCCCCTTCCGCCACCACCGGCGCTTCCTCTCCGCTCGTGCCCGCCGCCCCCGCGCCGCGCTCGCCGCGCCGGCCGGGGACCGTCTTGACGAAGCCGCGCTTGGCGTCCTGGACGAACTCCACCAGGTGGCGCACCTCGGGGTCGTCATCGACCTCGGCGGCGATGCGCTCTAGCGCCTGGCGCGTGTTGAGGCCGGAGTAGACCAGCAGGCGCAGGGCGTGGTCGAGGCGCCGGATGGTGTCGCGGCCGAGCCCCTTGCGGCGCAGACCGATGGTGTTCAGGCCGTAGCAGGTGGCCTTCATCCCCACCGTCTTGACGAACGGCAGGGCGTCCATGGTGACCACCGTGTAGCCGCCCACGTAGGCGTGGCGCCCGACGCGGCAGAACTGGTGCACCGCGGAGAACGCGCCGATGGTCACGTCGTCCTCCACCAGCACGTGGCCCGCCAGGGTGGCGCCGTTGACGAACACCGTACGGCTGCCGACGTGGGAGTCGTGGGCGACGTGGGAGTAGGCCATGAACAGGTTGTCGTCGCCGATGCGGGTCAGGGCGCCGCCGCCCGCCGTGCCCCGGTGGACGGTGGAGAACTCGCGGAAGTGGTTCCGGTCGCCGACCTCGAGAAAGACGTCCTCCCCCTTGTACTTGAGGTCCTGCGGCTCGAAGCCGACGCAGGCGTGGGGAAAGATGCGGTTGTCGCGCCCGAAGCGGCTCGGCCCCTGCACCTGGGCCTGCGCCCCCACCTCGCAGCCGTCGCCCAGCACGACCCGCGGACCGATCACCGCGAAGGCGCCCACGCGCACGCCGGAGCCGAGCTCGGCGGCGGGGTCGACGTGGGCGGTCGGGTGGATGTCGCTCATGCTCGTCTCTCTCATCGTCTCGGGCCCGCGGCCCTGCTGGATCGGCGGCCGGGCCGCCAGGGAGCCGCGGAGCCGCGGCGCTTCAGGACTGCCGGTCGACGGTGGCCGAGGCGATCTCCGCCTCGGCGGCGAGCTGCCCGTCCACCGTCACCCGCCCCCGCAGCTTGCAGTAGCTCGCCCGCAGGCGCAGCACCTCGAGCTCGTAGCGGGCCTGGTCGCCGGGCACCACCGGGCGGCGGAAGCGGGCCTTGTCGATGGACGTGAAGTAGAGGAGCTTGCGGTCGCGGTCCGGCAGGTCGTGGAGCAGGAGCAGGCCGCCGGCCTGGGCCATGCCCTCGATCAGCAGCACCCCGGGCATCACCGGCTGCCCCGGGAAGTGGCCCTGGAAGAAGGGCTCGTTGAACGTCACGTTCTTCACCGCCACCACCCGTTTGCCGGGCTCCATCTCGAGCACCCGGTCGACCAGCAGCAACGGATAGCGGTGGGGCAGGATGCCCAGGATCCAGCGGATGTCCCAGCCGTCTGCAGGCACGCTCACGTCCACGCCCCCTCCTCGAAGTTCACTCTAGTCGCCAGCAGGATCGGGGCCGGCGGCCTCCATCGCGGCCAGCCGCTTCTCGAGGCTGGCCAGGCGCCGCCGCATCTCTTCGAGACGCCCCAGCGTCACCACCTGGCGCCGCCAGGCGCCGATCTCCATCGCCGGCGTGCCGGCCACCGTCGAGCCCGGCGGCACCGGCTGCAGCAAGGCCGAGGAGGCGGCCACGGTGACCCGGTCCCCCACCTCGAGGTGCCCCCCGACGCCCGCCTGGCCGGCGAGCACCACGCCGTCCCCCAGCACCGTGCTGCCGGCGACGCCGGACTGTCCGCAGAGGATCGCGGAGCGCCCCACCCGCACGTTGTGGCCCACCTGCACCAGGTTGTCGATCTTACTCCCTGCGCCGATGCGGGTCTCGCCCAGGGCGCCGCGGTCGATGGTGCTGTTGGCGCCCACCTCGACGTCCGCCTCGACCACCGCCCGGCCGACCTGCGGCACCTTGTGATGCACGCCGCCGGCGTGGGCGTAGCCGAAGCCGTCGGCCCCGAGCACGACCCCGGAGTGGAGCTCCGCGCGCGGCCCCACCTCGCAGTCGTCGTAGAGCACCACGTGGGGGTGGAGCCGGGCGCCCTCGCCCACCACGCAGCGCCGCCCGACCACCGCCAACGCCCCGACCACGGCGCCGGCGCCGAGCCGGCTGCCGTCGCCGATCACGGCGTAGGGCCCGACGTGGGCCGACGGGTCGATGGCGCAGCCCTCCCCCACCACCGCCGTCGCGTGGACCCCGGCGGCGGGCCGCTCCGGCGGATGGAACAGCGGCAGCAGGCGGGTGAGCGCCAGCGTCGGATGGGCCGCCACCAGCAGGTCCCGGTCCTCGAGGCCCCCGGTCAGCCAGCCCTCGGCGCCGGGAGCGACCAGCAGGGCGCCGGCCCGGCTGTCCCGCGCCGCGGCGCGATGGCGCGCCGCGGTGAGCAGCGACAGGTGCTCGGGTCCGGCGTCCGGCAGCGCGCGGATGCCGGCGATCGGGCGGTCGCCGTCGCCGCGCACCTCGCCCCCCGCCCGCTCGGCGAGCTCGGCGAGACGCCAGGTGCGCGTCATCCGGCGTCCGCGCCCGCTCAGTTGCCGGCGGCGTCGAGGCGGCGGATGACCTCGGCGGTGATGTCGATGGTGTCGCTGGCGTACAGCAGGCCACTCTCGAACTTGCGGAAGATCAGATCGTACCCCTGCTCCTGGGCGATCTGGTTGATCACCGGCATCACCTGCCGGTCGATGTTTCCGAACAGCTCCTCCTGGCGCTTCTCGAGCTCGCGGTTGGCGTCGTCCTGGAAGCGGCGCAGCTCGATGGCCTTGTCCTCCACCTGCTTCTGGAGCTCGGCGAGCTTGTCCTCGGAGAGCGACCGGCGGCCCTCCTGCAGGCGCTGCTGCAGGGCCTGCAGCTCGGTCTGCTTGGCCTGCCCCTCCTGGGACTTCGTCTCGGTGAGCTGACGAAGCTGCTCGGCAGCCTGCTTTCCGACGGTGGAGGTGCGCAGGATCTGCTGGGTATCGATGAGACCGATCTTGTTCTGCTGGGCCGCGGCGGAGCCGGCGGCGCCGAACAGGAAGACGGTGGCCACGGCCACGGCAACGGCACGAAGGCTACGAATGGAACGCATGGGGAAACGTCTCCTTGGGTCGAGCTTCGGGAGCAGCCTAGAAGGTGCTCCCGATGGTGAACTGGAAATCCTCGAAGTCGTCGAACGGCTCGGGATCCAGGTTGTAGGCGTAGATGAACCGCAGCGGAGCGCCGAACACCGGCACCAGCACCCGCAGCTCGACGCCCGCCGACCAGCGCAGGCCGCCGAGGTCGAGATCCTGGGTCGGGGCCCAGGCCTGACCGGCATCGGTGAAGGCGACGATCCGGAAGGGACCGCCGGCGAGGAAATGGTACTCCAGGTTGAGCTGGACGTACTTGTCGCCGCCGAGCGGGAAGATCCCCTGGGCGTCGCGGATGATGTTGCCCTCCTCGTCGCGCGGCAGGATCGACAGCGGCGTGAAGCCGCGCACAGAGCGCTCGCCGCCGAGGCGGTAGAAGCGGAAGGCCGACGCGATGCCCTCGCCGAAGGGCTCGATGTAGCCGCCCTCGAAGTTGAGGCCGAGCACCGAACGCACCGGGACCTCGGCGCCCAGCGGCCGGTACATGGCGAAGCTCAGCTCCGGCTTCCAGTAGTTGTTCTCGCCGCCGAGGAAGCCGCCGGCGTACTCGCCGGAGACCGACATGCGCATGCCGCGGGTTGGCTCGAACCGATTGTCGACGCTGTTGTAGGTCCACACCGGGCGCACCGACGAGCTGTTGATGCGCCGATTGGTCAGCGTTCGCGGCTCCCCCGTCTCCGAGTCGATGAAGGTGCCCTCCTCCTCCTGCCGGGCGCGGGTGTACGAGATGCCGAAGCTCTGGAAGAGCCGGAAGCTGCGGCCGTAGGTGAGCGTGCCGCCTTCCTGGGTCTGGCGGTAGTTCTCGTCCTCGCTCAGCAGGTCGTAGTCGAGGTTCTGGGAGAACACCTGCAGGCCGATCGTCTGCGGACGGTCGAGGAACCACGGCACGAAGTAGCCGAGATTGAAGTAGTCCTGGCGCCGGCCGGTCTGGAAGGAGGCCTGCAGCGTCTCGCCGCGGCCGAGGAAGTTCTGGGTGCGCACCGAGAACTGCCCGAAGAAGCCGTAGAACTCGCTCCAGCCGCCGCCGAACTGCAGCTCGGTGCGGTCGGCCTCCTCGCCCTGGAAGGTGAGGTCGACGGTCTGGTCCTCGGAGTCGACGTCGATCGTCACCGGCTCTTCCGGGTCGAGGTTGAAGTAGCCGAGCTGGTTGACCTTGTAGACGCTCGAGCGCAGGGCGCCGACGTTCATCACGTAGCCCTCCTGCACCCGCAGCTCGCGGCGCAGCACCTTGTCCATGGTGCGCGTGTTGCCGTCGAAGTCGATGCGGCCCACCCGGTACTGGTCGCCCTCGTCGATGCGGATCAGGATGTCGGCCACGTTGTCGCCGCTCTCGCGCAGCTCCGGCTCGACCCGGGCGAACATGTAGCCGGTGTTGGCGTAGAGCTCGCGGATCGCCTCCAGCCCTTCGTCGATCAGCTTCGACTTGAGCCAGGTGCCCGGGTCGGTGCGGAACACCGCCAGCAGCGCCTGGTCGCTGTAGACCTCGTTGCCCTCGATGGTGATCTCGCCGAAGCGGTAGCGCTCGCCCTCCTCGATGGGGATGGTGAGCAGCATGCGCCGGCGCGTGCCACGCTCGCGCACGTCGAGCTCCGGGTCGCCGAGCAGCACGTTCTTGTAGCCGCGGTTGCGGTAGAGGTCGCGGATCTTCTCGAGGTCCTGCTCGAGCTTGGCCGGGTTGTAGATGTCCTTGCGCAGCAGCCGGCTGATCGGCCCGGTCTCCTTGACGGAGCGCATGGTGAAGCGCAGCCGCGGGTCGGAGAACACCGTGTTGCCCTCGAAGTCGATGTCGCCGATGCGCACCCGGTCGCCCTCGTCCACCCGGTAGACCGCCCGCACCTCGTTGGGGCCGACCGTCTCCAGCTCGTAGGTCACCTGGGCGAAGCGGTAGCCCTTGTCGCGATAGAGCTCCTCGATCACCGCCTGGAGCCGCGCCAGCTCGCCGCGCGACACCGGCGTCCCTTCGGTCACCCCGAGGCGCCGCTCGACGATGCGGTCGCGCACGTCGCTGCGGCTGACCTTCTCGAGCCCCTGGTAGTCGATCGAGCGCAGCAGCGGCCGCTCGACCACCTCGATCTCCAGCCGCACGCCGTCCCCGTCCGGGAAGTAGCGCACCGTGATGTCGTCGATCAGGTTGCGCTCCCACAGGTTCTTGATGCGGGTGTCCAGCGAATCGGGCTGGAACAGGCGCCCGGGCTCGAGGTCCAGGTAGTAGAGCAGCGTCTCCTCGGCGAGGTTGGTCAGGCCGGTGACCGCGATGGAGGTCACCGGATCACCGGCCAGCTCGGCGGCCTCGCCGGAGGGCGGTGCCTCCTCGCCGGCCTGGGGCAGGGTGGCGAAGGGCAGCGCCGGGGCGACCTGCGGGTCGCCGTCCGCGGCGTCCTCGTCCTCGGGCACCAGCGGCACCGGGGCGGCCTGCCCCTCGAGGATCGCGGGCTCGCGGGCCGGGGCCTGGGGGGTCTCCTCCTCCGGCTCCTGGGCCGCGGCCGGCGCCGCGACGGCGGCGAGGGCGGTGGCGAGCAGCAGGAGCAGGGCGAGGGCGGCGCGCGAAAGGGTGCGTCGTGGGGTCATCGGGCTCGACGGTCTCGTTGTGGGAATCGGGGGTTGTGGACGGGCGGGCTCACGGACCCGCGCGGCGCCCCCCAGGGGGACGCGCGGCGCATTCTACTGTGCGGCGTACCGACCTCGCCGCGGCCCCGGCGGAAGGACGCGGCGGTCCGGCATCGAGCGGTTCGGATCCGGTGCACCGGTGCAGCGACGTTTCAAGGACCGCGCCCGGTTCCCCCGGGCCGTGTGCCGCCGGCTCGGGGTCACCGCTCCTCGGCCACCATCTCGCCGACGCGCGGCAGGAAATCGAGGGAATCCCCGGCCACCGTGACCTCGATGTGCTCGATGGGATCGCCCTGGTGATGGATCAGGATCTCGGAGACGGAGTCCTGAATATGTCTCTGGATCGTCCTCCGCAGAGGACGGGCGCCGGTGGACGGATCGATCCCGGCGCGCTCCAGCAGCCACTCCTTGGCCGCCTCGTCGAGGGTCACCGTGAAGCCGCGCTCGGCCAGCGTCTGGTTGACGTCGCGGATCAGGATGTCGACGATCGAGCGCAGGTCGAGGCGCGACAGCGGCCGGAACACGATCACCTCGTCGAGACGGTTGATGAACTCCGGCGAGAACGAGCGCTTCAGCTCGAGGAGGATCTCCTCCTCGATGCGGTGGAAGTCGGCGTCGGCATCCTGCTCGCCGAAACCCATGCGGCCGCCGCGCAGCACCAGCTTCGAGCCGATGTTCGACGTCATCAGGATCAGCGTGTTCTTGAAGTCGACGTGGTTGCCGTAGGCGTCGGTGAGCACCCCGTCCTCCAGGATCTGCAACAGGAGGTTGGTGATGTCCGGGTGCGCCTTCTCGATCTCGTCGAAGAGGATCAGCGAGTAGGGCTGGCGGCGCACCCGCTCGGTGAGCTGGCCGCCCTCCTCGTGGCCGACGTAACCCGGCGGCGAGCCGATCATCTTCGACACGGCGTGCTTCTCCATGTACTCGCTCATGTCGAAACGCACGAGCGAGCGCTGGCTGCCGAACAGGAACTCGGCGAGACGCCGCGCCACCTCCGTCTTGCCGACGCCCGAGGGGCCGAGGAAGATGAACGAGCCCACCGGCCGCTGCGGGTTGGAGACGCCGAGGCGGGAGCGGCGAATCGCCCGCGAGATGCCGGAGATCGCCCGATCCTGGCCGACCACGTGCTCGCGCAGGGTGTCCTCCATGCGCACCAGCTTCTCGGCCTCGGCGGACTCGAGGGCCTTCAAGGGGATGCCGGTCCAGGAGGCGATGACCTCCTCGATGTCGCGGCGGGTGACCTCGAGGTCGCCCCCCTCCTCGGCCACCCGGCGCATGCGCTCGAGGTCCTCGCGCAGCTCGATCTCGCGCTCGCGCAGGTAGACGGCGCGCTCGAACTCCTTGTCGGAGATGGCGCCCTTCATGTCCTTGACGACGTCGCGGATCTCCTGCTCCAGGCGGCGCAGGTTCTGGGTGTCGCGCACCCGCCGCAGCTTCACCCGGGCGCCGGCCTCGTCGATCACGTCGATGGCCTTGTCGGGCAAATGGCGGTCGGTGATGTAGCGGCTCGACTGGTAGATCGCCGTGCGCAGCGCGTCGGCGTGGTAGCGCACCTTGTGGAACGCCTCGTACCGGTCCTTGACCCCCTCCAGGATCTCGAGCGTCTCGGCGTCCGAGGGAGCGTCGATCTGGATCGACTGGAAGCGGCGCAGCAGCGAACGGTCCTTCTCGATGTACTTGCGGTACTCCTTGAGCGTGGTGGCGCCGATGCAGGAGATCTCGCCGCGGGACAGGGCGGGCTTCAGGATGTTGGCGGCGTCGAGGGAGCCCTCCGCCGAGCCGGCGCCGATCAGCGAGTGAATCTCGTCGATGAAGACGATCAGCTCGCGCGAGTCCCTGAGCTCCTTCAGGATCCCCTTCAGCCGCTCCTCGAACTGGCCCCGGTACTTGGTGCCGGCGACGATCAGCGACAGGTCGAGGGCGACGATGCGCTTGGCGGCGAGGAAGATCGGGACCTTCCCCTCGACGATGCGCTGGGCCAGGCCCTCGACGATGGCGGTCTTGCCGACCCCCGGCTCGCCGAGCAGGATCGGGTTGTTCTTGGTGCGCCGCGAGAGGATCTGGACGATGCGGTCGACCTCGAGGTCGCGCCCGATCAGCGGGTCGAAGCCGCCCTCGGCGGCCAGGGTGGTCAGGTCGCGGCCGTACTCGGTGAGGAACGGCAGCTCCTTCTTCTGCTGCGACGCCTCGCGCTCCTTGGCGATCGACAGCACCTCCTCGCGCACGGTGTAGAGATCGAGGCCGTGCTGGGAGAGGATGCGCATGGCGACGCAGCCCTCGACCCGCAGCAGGCCGATCAGCAGGTGCTCCGAGCCCACCGTCTGGTGGAGCATCGACTCCGCCTCGTGGGAAGCGTAAGCGAGGATCTTCTTCGACTCCTCCGACAGCGGCAGCTCGGCGGTCGAGGAGATGCGCTCGACGAACACGCGCTCGCCCTCGATCTCGCGGCGAATCTCCTCGGGCTTGACCTGGAAGCGGCGGAAGACCTCGGAGACGGTCTCCTCCCCCTCGCGCAGGATGCCGAGCAGGATGTGCTCCGATTCGATGACGCGGCTGCCGAGCTTGGAGGCCTCGTAGCGGGCGAAGAACAGCGCCCGCCGGGCCTTCTCGTTGTACTTCTCGAACATCGTCCTTTCGCCCGCTTCCCTTGCTGTGCCCGTGGCTGCTGTGCCGTCGCTGGAGCACCGCCGTGCTGCGGCGGCCCTCCGGGTCCGACTCCGGTCCGTGCTGGGACCTCGCGATCAAACCATGAGAACGGGAGCCGTCCGCCCGTCATTCCCCGCCGCCGCAGGCCCTGCCGCGTCGACGGAAGTCCTACGCGGAATTGGACTTGAACGGCCTCAGCTTCCCCTCGTGGAGCTCGAGGATGCTACCACAGCGTTGCGCGATCTCCGGGTTGTGGGTGACCAGCAGCGCCGTGGTGCCGTGGCGGCGCTGGAGGTCGAAGAAGCGCTCCAGCACCCGTTCGCCGCTCGCCGCGTCGAGGTTGCCGGTGGGCTCGTCGGCGAGCAGCAGGGGCGGCTCGAGGACCAGGGCGCGACACAGGGCGGTGCGCTGGCGCTCGCCGCCGGACAGCTCCGACGGGAAGTGGTCGAGCCGGTGCGACAGGCCCACCTCGTCGAGCAGGCGCCGGGCGCGGCTCTCCAGCTCTCCGGCGGCGAGCCCGGCGATGCGCCCCGGAATCATCACGTTCTCGAGGGCCGTGAAATCGGGCAGGAGCTGGTGGAACTGGAAGACGAAGCCGATGGTGCGGTTGCGGAAGGCGGCGAGCCGCGACCCGGTGAGACGCGCCACCTCGGTGCCGCCGATCAGCACCTGGCCGCCGTCCGGCTTGTCGAGGGTGCCGAGCACGTGGAGCAGGGTGCTCTTGCCCGAGCCGGAGGGGCCGACGATGGCCACCATCTCGCCGGGCGCGACGTCGAGCTCGGCGCCCTGGAGCACCTCCACCGTGCGGGCGCCGTCCTGGTAGGTCTTGACCAGCTTGCTGCCGACCACCGCGACGCTCACCGGCCGTCCCCCCTTCCCGCGCCCGTCATCGCCGCAGCGCCTCGACCGGATCGAGGGCCGCCGCCCGCTGCGCCGCGTACGACGAGAAGCCGAGCGACAGCAGCGCCGCGAGCCCCAGCACCACGGCGACGTCGGCGGGCCGCACCAGGAACGGCACGTAGTCGAAGATGTACACCTCGCCCGGCAGCGAGAGCACCCGGTAGCGGTCGAGCATCCAGGCGCCACCGACGCCGAGGAGCGCGCCGGCACCGGCGCCCAGGGTCGCCAGCGAGGCGCCGAGCAGCACGAAGGCGCGGCGGATGGTGGCTGCCGGCGCGCCCATGGCGCCGAGCATGCCGATCTCCGAGCGCTTCGACGAGACGATCAGCGCGAGATCGGCGACCAGCGCGAAGGCGGCCACCAGCACCACCAGGGAGACGGCGACGAACATCAGCGCCTTCTCGAGCCGGAGGACGAAGAACAGCGAGCGGTTGATCTCGCGCCACGAGCGCACCTCGGCGCCGGGGGCCAGGCCCGGCAGCCGCTCGCGCAGCGCCTCGGCGACGGTGACCGAGCGCTCCAGCCGGTCGGTGTGGCCCTGGACGAGGCGCGGCGCGCCCGGGAACAGCGTCACGGCGACCTCCAGCGGCAGGGCGATGCGGGAGCGGTCCTCCTGGGTGAGTGGGCGCTCGAAGGTGCCGGCCAGGGCGGCGCTGCGCACCCGCGGCTGGGGAGGCCCGAAAGGCACCAGGGTCGGGTGGGGCGAGACGACGTCGACGGACTCCCCGGGATCGACCCCGAAGCGGGCGGCGAGCGCGTCGTCCAGGTAGAGCCCCGGCACCCCGCCGGCGGCGCCGGGAAAGTACGGCGGCACCCGGCCGGCGAACCCCACCGCCTCGACCGGCCGCACGATGCCGCCCTCGGCCACGATCCACCCGTTGCCCCGGATCGCCACCTGCGCCGACTCCACCCCCTCGGCCTCTCGCACCGCGGTCAGCACCGCCGCCACCTGCTCGGCCGAAGCGTCGACCGGGAGCTCCACCTCGAGCCGCGGCGTGCGGTCCAGCACCTCACTCTTGAGCACCGCCTGGAAGCCGGACAGCGCCGCGAGCGAGAGCACCAGCGCCGCCACCCCCAGCGCCAAGCCGATGGCGGCGACGGCGGACAGGAAGCTGGCGAAGGCGTCGCGCCGGGTGCTCTTCAGGTAGCGCAGGGCGAGCTGGAGGGGGAAGGGCATGGGGAGGCTGGGTCCGTGGGGCGCGGCAAAGATAGCAGGTGCCGTCCCGTGTCCCGCCGGAATCGGTTGCGCGTTCCACGGTCGCGCCGAGGCTCGGTGGTCGCCGAAGCCGGCCTCGACCCGCGCCTGCTAGCATCCGCCGCCATGAGCGAGAAGGCACGGCAAGGATCGATGGCCGACGAGGCAGGGCGTTTGGAGGAAGGGCTCCGCCGCTACGAGCGGCTGGGCTGGCCGCGGCCCGACGTGGTGCTGGTCTCCGGGTCCGGGCTGGCGGTGGACCTCGGGAAGCCGGAGCACGGGCCGGTGGAGCTCCAGGAGCTCATTCCCTTCGGCATCCACGCGGTGGTGGGCCATCCGCTCCAGGTGGAGCTGTTCACCACCGCGGCCGGGCACCGGGTGCTCTATCAGCGCGGGCGGCTCCACTCCTACCAGGGCTACAGCGCCGCGGAGACCGTGTTCCCGGTCCGCCTGGCGCGGCTGCTGGGGGCGAGGACGCTGGTGATGACCAACGCCGCCGGCGGCGTCGATCCGCGTCTCGCCCCGGGGGACCTGGTGCTGATCGAGGACCACGTCAATCTCACCGGCCTCAACCCCCTGCGCGGACAGCTCCCGGAGGCCTGGGGGCCGCGCTTCCCCGACATGGTCACCGCCTACGATCCCGAGCTGCGCGCACTGGCCCGGCAGATGGCCGAGGCGCTGGACATCCCGCTGACCACCGGCGTCTACGCCGGCGTCGCCGGCCCGAGCTACGAGACGCCGGCCGAGGTGCGGATGCTGCGCACTCTGGGCGGCCACGTCACCGGCATGTCGACGGTGCTCGAGATCATCGCGGCCCGCCACATGGGGATGCGCTGCCTCACCCTCTCGCTGGTCTCCAACGCCGCCGCCGGCGTCACCGGCGAGCCGCTCGACCACGAGGAGGTCCTGGCCGCCGGCGCCGCCGCGGCCGCCAACGTCCAGCGCCTGCTGGCCGCCGTCCTCGCCGACCCCCGCATCGCCGGCTGACCGGCCTTCGCCGCCGCAGCGCCACTCCCCACGTTGCGACTCGATCTCGCCGCGTCGGGAATCGGGGCTCGGATATCAGTCGTCTGCAAGACTTCCGCACCCGTTTTCCGTGTTCCCGGAGTGGAGGCCGGACACGGAGGACGGACACGATGCCAGGACACGATCAGCTCTTCAAGGACCTGCTCCGGGCGTTCCTGCCCGACCTGCTGGCGCTCACCGTGCCGCGCGTGAAGGCGGTCCTCGCCGGGGCTCCGCCGCGCTTCCTCGACGCCGAGCACTTCACCGACCTGCCCTCCGGCGCCCGCCGTCAGGTCGACCTGCTGGCGGAGCTGCGCCTGGCAGACGGACGGCGGGCGGTCCTGGTGCACGTCGAGATCGAGGCCGCGGCGCGGCGTAGCCTGCCGCCGCGGCTGGGGCGCTACGCGATGCAGCTTCGCCTGCGGCACGACCACCCGGTGGTCTCGCTCGTGCTCTACCGGAGCGGTGGCCCGGCCGGTGCCGTGCCGCGGGTGCTGCGCGAGCAGGTGGCCAGCGAGGAGCTGGCCTCCCTGCGCTACTTCGCCTTCGGTCTGGCCGGCGCCTCGGCGGACGAGCACCTGCGCCGCGGCGAGCCGCTGGCCTGGGCCCTCGCCGCTCTGATGCGCAGCCGGAAGCGCTCGCCGGCTCGCCTGAAGCTCGCCTGCCTGCGACGCATCGCCGCGGCACCGCTCGACGACGCGCGGCGCTTCCTGCTGGCGAACTGCGTCGAGACCTATCTACAATTGAGCGGCGAGGAGGCCGAGCGCTACGCCCGCCTCCTGCGCCGGACGGACAACCGGGAGGTGCGCGCCATGGAGCTGACCTGGGCAGAGAAGATCGAGGAGCAGGGCCTTCAGAAGGGCAAGCGGGAGGGCGAGCGGGCGGGTCGCGAGGACGGCATGCGCAGCCTGCTGCTGCGGATGATGGAGCGCCGCTTCGGTCCCCTGCCGGCGGAGACGCGGCGGCGGGTGGAGGCGGTGCGCTCCACCGACGAACTGGAACGGCTCGCCGACCGGGTGCTCACCGCCACCTCCCCCGCCGAGATGGGCCTCGGGTAGCCCCTCAGCCCCCCCGCGCTCAGTCCACCCGAGCTCAGTCCACCCGCACCGGCGGGGCCGGCCGTTGCGGCAGCCGCATCGGGTCACGCTCCATCGCCTCGAGCACCTCCTGGACCGCACGCTCGAGCTGCGGGTCGCGCCCCTCGATCAGCGCCTGGGGCGGGTTGTCGACCATGATGTCGGGGGTCACTCCCTCGCCCTCGATGATCCACTCCCCGTCCGCCGACAGGAACCCGTACTCCGGCACGTTGACGGTGCCGCCGTCGATCAGCGGACCGTGGTTGGTGATGCCGGTGACCCCGCCCCACGACCGCTTGCCCACGAGCGGCCCCAGCCCGGCGGCCTTGAACATCGCCGGGAAGATGTCGCCGTCGGAGGCGGAGGTCTCGTTGAGGATCGCCGCCATCGGGCCGTGGAAGACGGTCCGCGGATAGGAGATCGGCACGTCGCTGGTGCGCGGGAACTGGGCCGCCAGCAGCTCGCGCTGCAGGCGCTCGATCACCATCGACGACACGTTGCCGCCGCCGTTGCCGCGCACGTCGATGACCATCCCCTGCATGCGGATCTGGGGGTAGAACCACTTGATGAACTCGTAGATGCCGTCGGAACCCATGTCGGGCAGGTGGATGTAGCCCACCCGGCCACCGGAGAGCTCCAGCGTGCGCTCCCGCCTGGCGAGCACCATGTCGAGGTAGGCGAGGGATTCCTCGCTGTCGACCGGCTGGAAGGTCACCTCCCGCGCCCCCTGGCGGCTCGGGCGGTCGTTGACGGTGAGCGTCACCGGGCGGTCGGCGCGGTGGCGGAGCAGCCGGTAGGGGTTCTCCCCGGCCGTCAGCTCCTGGCCGTCGATGGCCAGCACGTAGTCGCCCTCGGCCACCTCCACCCCGACCTCGGTCAGCGGCGATCGGTACTTCGGCTCCTCGTTGTGCCCCGGCAGGATGCGCGCGATGCGGTAGCGGCCGGAGACCTCGTCGAGGGCAAACCGCGCCCCGGGCAGCGCCACCGGGGCGCGTTCCGGCAGCTCCCAGTCACCGCCCGAGATGTAGGCGTGGGAGACGTTGAGCTCGGAGATCATCTCGGAGATCAGGTAGTTGAGATCCGAGCGGTGGGCGACGTCGGCGAGCCACGGCCGGTAGCGCTCGCGCAGCGCCTCCCAGTCGTAGCCGTGCATGGTTTCGACGTAGAAGAAGTCGCGGAAGCGGCGCCATACCTCGTCGAAGATCTGCGCCCACTCCTCCCGCGGGTCGACGTCCACCGCCAGGGCGTCCGTGGCGACCGGCTGACGGGAATCCTTGCCGCCGAGCTCGACGTCGAACCGGGCCATCCCGCCGCCCTGCCCCACCAGCACCGTCTCGCCGTCGGCCGACAGGGCGTAGCCGGTGATGTTGTCCGCCAGCACCTCGTGCTCGCGCTCCTCGAGCGAGTAGATGCGCAGCTCCGCCTGGCGCTCCGGAGCGCGGCCGTAGTAGAAGGACGGCCCTCGCACGTACAGCAGGTGGCCCTCGACGGCGGAAAGACCGAAGTAGTTGTCCGCGTCCAGCGGCACTCGCACGACCCGCTCGGCCAGGCCGTCGAAGTCGATGCGCACCGGGTCGCCGGCCTTCGTGCGCCGCGTCCGGTCGGCGTCTTCGGCCTCCTCCGCGTCGTCCTCGTCCTCGCCGTCGTCCTCGGACTCGTCCTCGCCGTCCTCGCCCTCCACGTCCACCTCGTCACTGCGCGGCGGGAACGGGTGGGGCACGTCCTTGCGCAGCGGCAGAGCGTAGAGGTAGCTCTCGCGCTCGACGACGTAGTTCCACTCGAACGAGCCGATCTGCGGCGCGAACTGGCGGTCGCCGACGTAGTAGAGGTAGTCGCCGTTCGGATCCCAGGCGGGGTCGAACTCGTTGAACAGCTCGCTGCTCACCCGGCGCACCCGGCCATCGCCGGTGCTCCACACGAAGATCGACGAGAAGCCGTTGGCCTCGGTGAGGGCGAAGGCGACGTGAGCGCCGTCGGGCGACCAGGTGTAGTCGCCGATCCGCCCCTGGGGATCGTCGGCCACCTGGGTGAGGCTCCCGTCCGCCACGCGCACCACCCACAGCCGGCCCTCCTTGTCGCTGAAGGCGATGCGCTCGCCGTCGGGAGACCACACCGGCGCGTAACGGAACATGGTGCCGCCGTCGGTGAGCTGGCGCGGCTCGCCACTGCCGTCCTGGGCGACGATCCACACCTCCTCCTCGCCGTCGGCATCCGACAGGTAGGCGATCCAGCGGCCGTCGGGGGACCAGGCGGCCCACTTGTCGTGGGCCCCGGAGCTGCGAGTGAGGTTGCGCACCGAGCCGTGCTCGACGGGCACGGTGAAGACGTCGCCGCGGGCGACGACCACCGCCCGCTCACCGCCTGGCGACAGCCCGAAGCCCTCGAGGAAGCCCGCCGCCTCCACCCGCCCCGGCCGTGCCGCCAGCAGGTCGCTGGGCACGGTGATCGGGATCCGCCGGCTCTGCCGGCTGGCGGTGTCCATCCAGTGCAGCTCGCCGTCGGACTCGTAGACGATGCGCCCGCCGGGCTGGCCGGCCACGCCCGGCCCGGCGGCGGGCCAGCGCACGTCCCACACCGTGCTGTCGGTCGCCGCCTCGGTGGTGCCGGCGGCCAGGTCGTGGACGTAGAGGTTCAGCGTGCCCGTGCGGTCGGAGGCGAACCAGATCTCGTCGCCGATCCACATCGGGTCGCGGTCGGTGCGCGGGTGGTCGGTGATGCGGGTGGTCTGGTAGGTGGCGAGGTCGAAGAGGTAGAGGTCCTGGGCCCAGCCGCCGGCGTAGCGCTTCCAGCTCCGGAAGTCGCGGAACAGCGGCGAGTAGACCACCCGGCTGCCGTCGGGCGAGTAGTCGCCGGCACCGGCGGCCGGCATCGGCAACGGCTCCGGCAGCCCACCCTGCCGCGGCACGGCGAACAGGCGCCCCTCGCCGATGTCCCAGCCGTAGCGCAGCGAACGGAACAGCACGCTCTCACCGTCCGGCGTCCAGCCGTACACCAGGTTGTCGTAGCCCCAGCGCGGCGGCAGCGGACCGCGGGCCGGATAGTAGGTGAGCTGCTGCGGCGCGCCACCCTCGGCGCTCATCACGTACACCTGCTCGTCGCCGTCGTACTGCCCCGTGAAGGCGATCCAGCGGCCGTCGGGCGAGAAGCGGGCGAACACCTCGACGCCGGGGTGGGCGGTCAAGCGCCGGGCGCTGCCGCCGTCGATGGAGGCGAGCCACAGGTCGCCGGCGTAGGTGAACACCACGCGATCGCCGTGGACGTCGGGGAAGCGCAGCAGCTTGGTCTGCGCCAGGGCCGCCGGCGCGACGAGCGCCACGGCGGCGAACAGGACGAAGGCGCGCAGGACGCGCGGAGCACACGGGATCGGGATCACGACATCCTCCTCGGAAGCTCGATCGACGAAAGCGCCGGACCGGCCTCAGGCCGGGCAGCGCGAGCCGGGTGGTGCGAAGCGGGCGCCGGGACCGGCGTCCTCACCTCGTGTACGAAGAATCGACGGCGCGGGTTCTGCCCACCGGACCGGCTCCCGGGCGTTCAGAGCCTGTGAAGACAGCTCCGGCCGTCGCGAGGACGGCATCGCGCGCCTCTCGCGGAGATTTCCTCACAGGCGCTCAGCTCCGCGGGCCGCCGGTGCGCCGCCGTTCGCCGCCACCGCGGCCCTTCGGCGCCCCGGCCTGTCCGGACCTGCCCGCCCCGTCGCCGGACCTTGCCTCGCCGGACCGGCCACCGCCGCGGCGTCCGCCGCCCTCGCCCCGGTGCCGGGTACCGCCGGCGGTGGCGATCTCGAGATCGAGGCCGCGGTGCTGCAGGCTGACGCCCACCAGGCGCACCTCGACCCGCGCCCCGAGGCGGAAGGCGGTGCCGGTGCGGTCGCCGACGAGCTGGTGGGCCTCCTCCTCGTAGACGAAGTACTCGTCGCCCAACGAGCGGATCGGCACCAGGCCGTCGACGTGGAAGGTGTCGAGCTGGACGAACAGGCCGAAGGGCTGGACGCCGGTGATGCGGCCGGGGAAGGTGTCGCCCACGCGGTCGGCCAGGAAGCGCACCTTCTTCCACTGCAGCAGGTCGCGCTCCGCCTGCTCGGCGCGCCGCTCCGTGGTGCTGGTGTGCTCGCCGATGCCCGGCAGGCGCTCGGTGAGCGGCATCGCCTCGGTGGCATGGCTCCCCTTCGCGCCGCGGCCGCGGCGCTCGCCGGCGAGATGGCGCCGGACCTGCCGATGCACCACCAGATCCGGGTAGCGGCGGATCGGCGAGGTGAAATGGGTGTACTCGCGCGACGCCAGGGCGTAGTGGCCGCGGCAGTCGGGGCTGTAGTGGGCGCGCTGCAGGGTGCGCAGCACCAGGGTGGTGACGAAGTGCTCCTCCGGCGTCCCTTCGGCTTCGCCGATCACCCGTTGCAGGTGGCGGGGATGGAGGCGATCCAGGTCCTCCGGCAGGTGCAGGCCGAGGGGACGGAGCAGCTCCGCGAGGTTCTGGAGATCCTCCGGGGTCGGCGCGTCGTGGACCCGGTAGAGGGCCGGCGCCTCGGCCGCGAGCAGCGCCCGGGCCACCGCCTCGTTGGCGGCGATCATGAACTCCTCGACGATGCGGTGGGCGACGTTGCGCTCGCCCGGCTTGACGCCGACGGTGAAGCCGTCGGTGTCGAGCACCACGTCGCCGGAGGGCAGGTCGAAGTCGATGGAGCCGCGCTCGCGCCGCGAGCGGTGGAGCACCTGCATCAGTGGCAGCATGTCGCGCAGCAGCCCGAGCACCGGGCCGTACTCCTGCTCGTCGCCGGGCTCGCCCGCCTCGAGCACCCGGTGCACCTCGGTGTAGGTGAGGCGCCGGTCGCTGCGGATGACGGTCTCGGCGAACCGCTCGTTGGCGATGCGCCCGTCGCCGTCTACCTCCAGGAAGACCGACAGCGCGAGGCGTGGCACGTCGGGGCGCAGCGAGCACAGGCCGTTGGACAGCACCTCCGGCAGCATCGGCACGGCGCGCTCCGGGAAGTAGACGCTGGTGCCGCGCACGTAGGCCTCGCGGTCGATGGGGCCGGCCTCGGTGACGTAGTGGGCGACGTCGGCGATGTGGACGCCGAGGCGCCAGCGGTTCCCGCCCAGCCGCTCGCAGGTGAGGGCGTCGTCGAAGTCCCGGGCCGACTCGCCGTCGATGGTGACGGTGAGCTGGTCGCGCAGGTCCTCGCGGCCGCGCCAGTCCTCGGGTCCCGGATCGCCGGGGAACGCAGCGGCGGCGGCCTCCACCTCGGGCGGAAACTGGTCGGGGATGCGGAAGTGGCGTAGCACGGCCAGGAGATCCGAGCCGGGGGCGTCGGCGTGGCCCAGGTCCTCGGCGACGGTCGCCTGGGGATGGCCGCCGCGGCTGCCCGAGGACGGGATCACCTCGGCGACGACGAAGTGCCCGTCCGGCACGTCGTGGGACTCGACGATCTCGACCTCCAGCGACGAGCGCGGGTCGTAGGGACGCAGCCAGCTCAGGCCGTCCTCTCCCTGCTCGACGAGACCGACGATGCGGTGGCTGCGCCGGGCCAGCACCTCGACCACGCTCCCCGGCGGCAGCCGCTTGCCGGCCACGTCGCGGGAGCGCCCCTTGAGGCGCTTCACCAGCACGGTATCGCCGTCGAGGGCATCCTTCAGGTGGGGCCGGTCGACCCAGAACAGCGGCTCGCCCCGGGGAAGCTGCCGCACCACCGTCTCGCCGCCGCCGACGCGGTCGAGCCGCCCCGGCGTCCACTCGGTGAAGCGCACGGCGTACCAGCGCCGCGCCCGCTCCACGGCCTTGCCGTCGGCGGCCAGGGCGCGCAGCGCCGCGACCACCTCGTCCTCCCGCGCGTCCACCCCCAGCCGCTCGGTCAGCGCCGCCGCCTCCGCCCCCCGGGCCCCAGCGGCCTCCAAGCGCGCTCCCACCCGCTCCGCCAGCGCCTTCCCGGCACCCGGCAGGTCCATGAAGTCGACGCCGTCCCACTTGCTCGCGTTCGTCATGGGGGGCAGCGTAGCACTGGGGGGCGGCGCTCCGGCAGCGGGGAATCGGCACCGCCGCGGGCTCGTTGACACCACCGAGGTGGGCCGCTACAATCCGCCTCCGCGCTGCGAAAGTGGCGGAATTGGTAGACGCGCAAGGTTCAGGACCTTGTGGTCGCAAGACCGTGGGGGTTCGAGTCCCCCCTTTCGCACCATCTCTCTTTCTCCCGGTTAGCTTCCGGCAGGCCCCACCAGTCAGCCCATTCGGCTCTCAGGTGGCGTCGATTCCGCCTGCACCCCAGCCACCGGTCTCCGAGGTTTCCACCAGGGTTCTCGACCGGGACAGCGCCTGCGAGGCGCCTCCTTCCAGACCAGCGACAGGCCTGGGCGCCGCCCGTGCCCGAGTGCCGCCGTTCCGGAGCGAGCCGGCGAGCACGCCCGATCGATCCCCCGACGGAGAGGCGGCGTGGGGGGGGCGGGAGCGTCCGCGCCGGTGGTTGGGATGGCTGGGGGGCGGCCGGCCAGGGGCGTCAGCGCCGGCGCCGCTCGAGGTCGGAGAGGAGTCCGGGGACGATGGAGCGTCGGCGCTGTCGAGCGGGGCTCCCCCTGCCAGCTTTCACCGACAGCCCCGCGGCCCCTGGCGCGCCGCCCCCCAGCCTTCTCCGCGACACCGCCCCCGCCGACCGCGCCACCCCCGCCGCCTCACCCCCTCAGGAGGTGGGTGGCTCCACGGCCCGCCGCTCGCGCTCCCCCGGGCGCGCCACCACCTCGAGCCAGGCCGCCTCCAACGGATGGGGCGCTGCCGCGGCACCGAAGGCGGCGGCCACCGCGGTGGTCGCTCCGTTTCCGGAGGTCCCGGCGGACCGGTGCGGAGGCTGGGCAGGATGGCCTGGCTTGGTTTCGAGTCGCACGTTGCGAGCAGCGGTTGTGTAGGAGGTTTATAGCACGGTCCGGCGCCGCCGCCGACCCGCGTCGCGCAAGCCTTGTCCGGCTCGCGAGGCTTGTGACATCCTTCACGAGGTCCGCTAAGATGGACCGCGGTCCGGCGCTCGGGAGACGGGGCGCCGGCCCTTCTGCGCGACCCCGGATCCGCGCGATCCCGACAGCGAACCACCGAGACCGACGATGCCCAGCGACTACTACCCCATCCTGCTCGCCCTCGGCTTGGCCATGGTCATCGGCGCTGCCTTGCTGTCGCTGTCGTACCTGCTCGGGCGCCAGACCGGCGGCCTGGTCAAGCGCACCACGGTGGAGTCCGGCATGCCGCTGCTCGACGTCTCCCACAAGCGCATCTCGGTGGCCTTCTTCCTGATCGCCATCGACTTCATCGTCTTCGACGTCGAGGCCGCCTTCCTCTACCCGTGGGCGCTCGTCATCCGCGCCGGCGGCTGGCCGCTGTTCGCGGCGGTGATGGTGTTCGTGTTCCTGATCCTGGTCGGCTACGCCTACATCTGGAAGAAGGGCGGCCTCGATCTCGGACCGCGGCGCGCCGCGAGGAACGTGCGATGAGCGAGCGCGAGAGCAGGCGCCCGACGCCCGTCGTCGGCTCCCCGGTCGGCGGCGTCGGCACCAGCGACGGCTACGGCGAACCCTGGCCGGCCCAGTCCCCCGGGGTGCCGGTGCTCGACGAGGCCAGCCGACGGCGGGTCGAGGAGCTCGTCGGCCGCTACCCCGACAAGCGGGCGGCGCTGATCCCGGTGCTCCACATCGCCCAGCGGCGCTGCGGCGGATGGCTGCCGGACTACGCCATCGCCGAGGTCGCCGCGGCCCTGGAGCTCACCCCGGCCGACGTCTACGGCGTGGTCACCTTCTACGACCTGTTCCACCAGAAGCCGGTGGGCCGTCACCGCATCCGCGTGTGCACCAACCTGTCGTGCCAGCTGCGCGGCTCCGACGAGGTGATGGCCGTGCTGCGCCAGGAGCTCGGCGTCGACGAGGGCGACGTGACCCCCGACGGCCGCTGCTCCTACGTCCATTTCGAGTGCCTCGGCTCCTGCGACACGGCGCCGATGATGATGATCGACGACACCTACCACGAGAACCTCACCCCGGAGCGGGTGCGGGAGATCGTCAAGGGCCTCACCTGATGGCGTTCGAGCCCGTTCTCACCCGCAACGTCGGCCAGCCCGAGGCGCGCACCGTCGCCGGCTACAAGAAGCGCGGCGGCTACGCCGGCCTCGCCCAGGCGCTGAAGATGCAGCCCGACGAGGTCACCGACGCCGTGAAGGCCTCGGGCCTGCGCGGCCGCGGCGGCGCCGGCTTTCCCACCGGCATGAAGTGGAGCTTCATCCCGAAGGATCCGGACAAGCCCAAGTACTTGGTGTGCAACGCCGACGAGTCGGAGCCCGGCACCTTCAAGGACCGGCTCCTGATGGAGCACGACCCGCACCAGCTCATCGAGGGCTGCGCCATCTGCTGCTACGCGGTGGGGGCGGCGACCTGCTACATCTACATCCGCGGCGAGTACACCGCGGCGCTGGCCACCATGGAGCAGGCGATCCGCGACGCCTACGACAACGGCATCCTCGGGCGCTCGGTGATGGGCTCGGGCTTCTCCCTCGACCTCTTCATGCACGCCGGCGCCGGTGCCTACATCTGCGGCGAGGAGACCGGCATGCTCGAGTCGCTGGAGGGCAAGCGCGGCCAGCCGCGGGTCAAGCCACCGTTCCCGGCGATCATCGGCGCCTTCGGCGCCCCGACGGTGATCAACAACGTCGAGACGCTGGCCAACGTGCCCCACATCCTGGAGCGCGGCGCCGACTGGTTCAAGAGCATCGGCACCGACGAGCGCAACACCGGGCCGAAGCTCTACGCCATCTCCGGCCACGTGGAGCGGCCCGGCACCTACGAGTACCCCATCGGCGTGCCGTTCCGCACCCTGCTCGACGGCTGCGGCGGCGTGTGGCGCGGTAGGAGCCTGAAGGCCTACATCCCGGGCGGCGCCTCGGCGGCGATCCTGCCGGGCGAGCAGTTCCTCGACCTGCCGATGGACTTCGACTCCGTCGCCAAGGCGGGCTCGATGCTCGGCTCGGCTGCCGTGATGGTGATGGACGAGACCACCTGCCTGGTGCGCGCGGTGGCACGGCTGTCGAAGTTCTTCAACCACGAGAGCTGCGGCCAGTGCACGCCGTGCCGCGAAGGCACCAACTGGATGGAGCTGCTGCTCACCCGCATCGAGAAGGGCCAGGGGCGCGAGCAGGACGCCGCGCTGCTGTCCAACATCTGCACCCACATCGCCGGCAACTCGCTGTGTGCCCTGGGCGACGCCGCGGTGGGGCCGGTCAAGAGCCTGGTCGAGACGTTCCTCGAGGAGATCGACGAGCACGTGCGCCTGGGCCACTGTCCGCTGCCGCCGCAGCCGGTGTTCGAAGGAGCGAGCCACTAGATGCCGAAGGTCACCATCGACGACCGCACCATCGAGGTCGAGCGCGGCACCAACCTGGTGGACGCCGCGACCGAGGCGGGCGTGCAGATCCCCCACTACTGCTATCACCCGCGCCTGTCGGTGGTCGGCCAGTGCCGCATGTGCCTGGTGCAGATCGACGGCATGCCGAAGCTGCAAGCCGGCTGCTCCACGCAGGTGATGAAGGACGGCATGGTGGTGCGCACCGACAGCCCGGAGGTGCGCGAGGCGCAGAAGGGGATGATGGAGTTCTTCCTCATCAACCACCCCCTCGACTGCCCGATCTGCGACCAGGCCGGCGAGTGCGGGCTGCAGGACTACGCCTTCAAGCACGGCCAGGCGTTCAGTCGCTTCCAGTACGAGGACAAGCGCACCTACCCGGGGCGCGAGCGCATCCCGCTGGGCCCCAACGTGGTGCTCAACATGAACCGGTGCATCCAGTGCACGCGCTGCGTCCGCTTCACGCGCGAGGTCTCGCAGACCGGCGAGCTCGGCTTCTTCAACCGCGGCGCGCGCACCGAGATCGGCACCTTCCCGGGCAAGCCGCTGGACGGCCCGCTGGCGTCCAACGTCGTCGACATCTGCCCGGTGGGCGCCCTCACGTCCACCCGCTTCCGGTTCGCCGAGCGGGTGTGGTACCTCGACAAGCGCCCGAGCCTGTGCACCGGCTGCGACGTGGGCTGCAACGTGACCCTGGAGCACCGGCGCGGCCAGATCCGGCGCTACAAGCCGCGGGCCAACCCGGAGGTCAACGACTTCTGGATGTGCGACTACGGTCGCAGCAGCTTCGAGCGCTACTACGAGCTGCCGCGCCTGGCGGCACCGCGGGTGCGCCGCGACGACCGCGTGGTGCCGGCGTCGTGGAGCCACGCGCTGGAGGCGGTGCACCAGGCCCTGGCCGGCGGCGGCAGGACGGCGATCCTCGGCTCCGGCAACCTGACCACCGAGGAGGCGTGGCTGCTCGCCCGGCTGGCGGAGGCGGCCGGGCCGGCGGCGGGAACCCAGGCGGGGGAGACCCCAGCCGTGGAGCTGCCGCTGGCGGTCGAGCAGGGGCCGCGGTGGACGATTCCGAACCCCTCCGGCGGCATCACCGGCAGCGGCGACACGACGCCCAACCGGCGCGGCGCCGAGCTGGCCGGCTTCTCCACCGCCGCGGCGGAGGGGCTGCTGACCGGCACGGCCACCGGATACGACGTGCTCTTCGTCGCCGACAGCGACTTCGGCTCCCCGGCCCACGACGAGGCGGCGGTGGAGCGCCTGCGCGGCACCGCCCGCTTCCTGGTGGTGATGGGCTGGGCGGAGACGCCGCTGGCCCGCGCCGCCGACGTGGTGCTGCCGGTCGCCACCCATGCCGAGAGGGAGGGCACCTTCGTCAACGTGGAGCACCGGCTGCAGCGCTTCGAGACGGCCTTCCCGCCACCGGCCCAGGTGCGCCCGGCCACCGACGCCCTCACCGACCTGCTGGCGTTCTGGGACGAGGGCTGGCGCGGCGCGCGGGTCGCCGACGTGTTCGCCCGCATGGCCGCCGCCGTGCCGGCGCTGGCCGGAATCGAGTTCGAGGAGCTGCCCGCCCAGGGGGTGGCGCTGGCGACCGGCGGAGCCGTCGGCGCGGGCGCCGGACCGTCGGGCGGCAGCGCGACGGTGCACACCGCGGAGCCGCCGGCGGGGGCCTAGGACGGCGCCCGCGGCGTCGCTCCCCGGGAGGGGAGCAGGGACGCCGCATCGCCGAGCCACCGGGCTGCTTCGGCTGCACATCAGAGGGAGGGAGATTCGTTGCTCTTCGATCTCGTCGCCACGATCATCAAGATGGCGGTGTTCCTGGGCGTCCTGATGGGCGCCATCGCGCCGCTGATGGTGTGGGTGGAGCGGCGCGGCGCCGGCCTGATGCAGGACCGCCCCGGCCCCAACCGGCTCGGCCCGTGGGGGCTGTTCCAGCCGCTGGCCGACGTGTTCAAGTTCTTCTTCAAGGAGGACCTGACCCCGGCGTTGGCCGACCGCTGGCTGTTCCTGGCCGCGCCGGCGCTGGCCCTGATCCCGGCGCTGACCACCTTCGTCTTCATCCCCTTCGGCCCCGACGTCGAGGTGGCCGGCCGCATGGTGCCGCTGGTGGTCAGCGACGCCGACGCCGGCGTGCTGCTGTTTCTCGCCATCGCCAGCCTCGGCGTCTACTCGCTGATCCTCGCCGGCTACGCCTCGAACAACAAGTTCTCGCTGCTCGGAGGCATCCGCGCGTCGGCCCAGCTGATCAGCTACGAGCTGGCCATGGCGCTGGCGGTGCTGGCGGTGCTCATCCCGGTGGGGTCGTTCCACCTCGGGCGGGTGGTCGACTACCAGCACGGCCTGTGGAACGTGGTGCCCCAGTTCCTCGGCTTCGTGGTCTTCCTGGTCGCCGCTTTCGCCGAGACCAACCGCCTGCCCTTCGACCTGCCGGAGGCGGAGAGCGAGCTGGTGGCGGGCTTCCACACCGAGTACAGCGCCATGCGCTTCGCCGCCTTCTTCACCGGCGAGTACGTGGCGATGACCACCATCTCGGCGCTGGCCGCCACGCTCTACTTCGGCGGCTGGAGCCTGTTCGGCTTCCCCGAGTGGGCGGCCGGCGCGCTGGCCGGGCTGGTCGGACCGTTCTGGCTGTGGATGGGGTTGATCGGCCTCGGCGTGCTGCTCGCCAAGACCTCCGTGTTCCTGTTCTTCTTCGTCTGGGTGCGCTGGACCTTCCTGCGCTTCCGCTACGACCAGCTCATGCGGCTCGGTTGGAAGGTGCTGATGCCGCTGGCGCTGGTCAACTTGATCGCGGTCGCCGCGGCGACCGTGGCGGGGTGGCTCTAGCGATGATCGAGGTCGCCGTCTTCCTGCTCTTCGCCGCGCTGGCGCTGGGCTCCGCGCTCATGGTGGTGCTGCTCCGCAACCCGGTGCACTCGACGCTCAGCCTGGTGCTGACGCTGCTCGCCATCGCGGTGCTCTTCGTGCTGCTCGGGGCGCCGTTCCTGGCCGCCCTGCAGGTGCTCGTCTACACCGGCGCCATCGTGGTGCTGTTCCTCTTCGTGGTCATGCTGCTCAACATCGGCCGCGAGGAGATCGCCACCGACCGCGGCCTGGTGCAGAAGGGCGCCGCCGGCCTGGGCGCCCTGATCCTGCTCGGCATGGTGGGCGCCGCCCTGTGGCAGGGCACCGCCGGCCACGAGCTGGCGCCGCTCACCGAGGACTTCGTGTCGCTCGAGGTGCTGGCGACCCAGCTCTTCGGCCGCTATCTCGTGGCCTTCGAGCTGGTCGGGCTGCTGCTGCTGGTGGCGGTGATCGCCGCGACGGTGCTCGCCGCCCGCCCGACGCCCGGCGAGCCCCTGGCCGCCGGCGACCGGCTGGCCGACGCGGCCCCGGTCGAGCGCGGGGGGCCGGAGCCGGAGGAGCTCGCCGAGCCGACCGCCCCCTCCACCGCTGCCGAGGAGGCGCGCTGATGGTCCCCATCTCCTGGTACCTGCTGCTCGCCGCGCTGCTGTTCGTCATCGGCGCCGCCGGCGCGTTGACCCGGCGCAACGGCATCACCATCTTCCTCTCGGTGGAGCTGATGCTCAACTCGGTCAATCTCACCCTCGCCGCCTACTCGCGCCTGCTCGACGACCACACGGGGCAGCTCGTCGTGTTCTTCGTGCTCGCCGTGGCCGCCGCCGAGGCGGCCGTGGGCCTGGCTCTGTTCATCGCCATCTACCGCCACCGGCGGACCATCGACCTGAACCGCATCAACCTGATGCGCTGGTAGGGGAGCCATGCTCGAGATCCTCTGGCTGATTCCGCTGCTCCCCTTCCTCGGCGCCGCCACCAACGCGGTGCTGGGGCCGCGCGTGCCGAAGGCGGTCACGGCCACCGTCGGCGTCGGCGTGCCGGGCGTCACCCTGCTGCTGGCCCTGGGCGCCCTGGTGCAGTACGCCGCCCGGGCGCCGGAGCCGTTCGAGCAGGTGCTCTACGCCTGGACCGCCGGGTCCATCGACATCCCGGTGGCCTTCCTGCTCGACCCGCTGTCGGCGGTGATGCTGTTCGTCGTCACCTTCGTGGGCTTCTGGATCCACCTCTACTCGGTGGGCTACATGGGCCACGAGACGGGGTTCCAGCGCTACTTCGTCTACCTCAACCTGTTCATGGGGGCGATGCTGCTGCTGGTGCTCGGCAACAACTTCCTGGTGATGTTCGTCGGCTGGGAAGGCGTCGGGCTGTGCTCCTACCTGCTGATCGGCTTCTACTACACCGAGCGGGTGCCGCCGGAGGCCGGGCGCAAGGCGTTCATCGTCAACCGCATCGGCGACTTCGCTTTCCTGGTCGGCATGTTCGCCCTGTTCGCCGCCTTCGGCAGCCTCGAGTACCGGGAGATCTTCGACGCCGTGCGGGAGAGCCCGGCGCTGGTCACCGGCGACTACGCCCTGGGGCTTTCGCTCGCCGCCTTCGTGTGCCTGTGCTTCTTCATCGGCGCGGCCGGCAAGAGCGCACAGATCCCGCTCTACGTCTGGCTGCCCGACGCCATGGCCGGCCCGACGCCGGTCTCCGCCCTGATCCACGCCGCCACCATGGTCACCGCCGGCGTCTACATGGTGGTGCGTACCAACGTGCTCTACCAGCTCGCCCCCGGGGTTTCGCTGCTGGTGGCGGTGGTGGGCGCGGCCACCGCGCTGTTCGCGGCCACCATCGGCCTCGCCCAGGACGACATCAAGAAGGTGCTCGCCTACTCCACCGTTTCCCAGCTCGGCTACATGTTCCTGGCGGCGGGCCTCGGCGCCTACTCGGCGGCCGTCTTCCATCTCGGCACCCACGCCTTCTTCAAGGCGCTGCTCTTCCTCGGCTCCGGCTCGGTGATCCACGCGATGGGCGGCGAGCAGGACATGAAGAAGATGGGCGGGCTGAAGAAGTGGATGCCGGTGACCTACTGGACGTTCGTCATCGCGGCGCTGGCCATCGCCGGGATCCCGCCGCTGGCCGGCTTCTTCTCGAAGGAGGAGATCCTCGCGGCCGCCGTGGGCGAGGGGCAGTGGATCCTCTACCTCGTCGGCCTCGCGACGGCGGCGCTGACCGCCTTCTACATGTTCCGCGCCGTCTTCCTCACCTTCGAGGGCGACTTCCGCGGCAGCGAGGAGCAGCGCCACCACCTGCACGAGTCGCCGTGGCTGATGACCGTGCCGCTGGTGGTGCTGGCCGCCGGCTCGGTGGTGGTCGGCTGGGTGGGCATTCCGGCGGCCCTCTCCTTCGGCGCAGACATCAACTGGCTGCACCACTGGCTCGAGCCGGTGATCGCCGGCGTCGGCGAGACCGCCCACGAGGCGCACCACGCCTCGCTGCTGGTGGAGTGGCTGTTCATCGCCGTCGCCGTGGCGGTGGCGGTGGGTGGCATCGGCCTGGCGTACCTCCTGTTCATGAAGCGCCCGCCGCTGGACGGCGAGCGCGAGCTGGTGGAGCGGCTCGGGCCGGCCCACACGGTGCTGGCCAACAAGTATTGGGTGGACGAGGCCTACACCCGCTGGATCGTGCAGCCTCTCGGCTGGCTGTCGGAGGCGTTCTGGAAGGTGGTCGACGGCTGGGTGATCGACGGCGCGCTCCACGCCGGCGCCTTCTTCACCGAGCTGACCGGCGACCTCGGCCGCTTCTCCACCACCGGCAACGTCCGCAACTATCTCTTGTACTTCTTCCTCGGCGTCGTGGCCCTGCTGGGCTGGATGGCCCTCTAAGGCACGCCCTCTGGTACCGGGAGAGCCCGCACGATGGAACTCGATCTCGACCTGATCGCCGAACTCCTGTTCGGCAACTCGCTGACCCGGCTGGTGCTGTTTCCCGCCGTGGCGGCGCTGCCGCTGCTGTTCTTCCCGCGCAGCGCCCAGGGCGCCGCCCGGGGCTACGCGCTGGCCGTCTCCCTCGTCGAGCTGCTGCTCGGGGTGTGGTACGTCGCCGCCCACTGGGGCGCCGGCGGCAGCTTCACCGCGGTGGCCGACCCGGAGGTGGCGTGGATCCCCACCTTCGGCATCCGCTACGCCCTGGTGATGGACGGCATCTCGATGCCGCTGGTGGTGCTCACCGTCTTCCTGCTGCCGTTCGTGCTGCTCGGCTCCTGGGTGGGGGTGACCCGGCACTGGAAGGGCTTCGCCGGCTCGATGCTGGTGCTGACCACCGGCATCCTGGGGACGCTGCTCGCCTGGGACCTCTTCCTGTTCTACATCTTCTGGGAGGTCATGCTGGTGCCGATGTACCTGATCATCGGCATCTGGGGCGGCGAGCGGCGCGTCTACGCGGCGGTCAAGTTCTTCCTCTACACCATGGCGGGCAGCCTGCTGATGCTGCTCGCCATCCTGTGGATGGCCTGGCAGTACGCCGAGGTGGCCGGCGCCTGGAGCTTCGCCTACGCGGACCTGATGCAGCTCGGCCTGCCGGTGGGCCCCCAGCTCTGGCTCTTCGCCGCCTTCTTCCTGGCCTTCGCCATCAAGGTGCCGATGTTCCCGTTCCACACCTGGCTGCCGGACGCCCACGTCGAGGCGCCCACCGGCGGCTCGGTGATTCTCGCCGGCATCCTGCTGAAGCTCGGCACGTACGGGTTCCTGCGCTTCGCGCTGCCGTTCTTCCCGCAGGCGGTGGAGACGTTCCAGCCGGTGCTGCTGGCGCTGGCGGTCGCCGGCATCCTGTACGGCGCGCTGGTCGCCTGGGTGCAGGTGGACATGAAGAAGCTGGTGGCCTACTCGTCCATCGCCCACCTCGGGTTCGTGATGCTGGGCCTGTTCGCCGTCGACCAGATCGCCTGGGAGGGCGCCCTGCTGCAGATGGTCAACCACGGCCTGTCCACCGGCGCCCTGTTCCTGCTCGTGGGCATGCTCTACGACCGCCGCCACACCAAGAAGTTCGCGGACTTCTCCGGCCTCGCCAAGGTGATGCCGTGGTTCGCCTTCTTCCTGATCTTCTCGGCCCTGGCCTCGGTGGGGCTGCCGGGGTTGAACGGCTTCGTCGGCGAGTTCCTGATCCTGATCGGCGCCTACCGCGCCGTCGGCTGGTGGGCGGTGGTGGCGACCTTCGGCGTGGTGCTCGCCGCCGTCTACCTGCTGAAGATGCTGATCGAGACGGTGTGGGGCCCGGTGGAGCACGAGGAGAACCGCCATCTCGCCGATCTGGGCCTGCGCGAGATCGCCACCCTGGTGCCGCTGGCGGTGCTGATGCTCGCCATCGGCGTGGCGCCCGAGCCGTTCCTCCGGCCCAGCCGGGCCGACCTCGACCGCACCCTCACCGCCTACCAGGCGCGACTCGCCGAGCCGGCGCGGGAGGTGCCCGGCCTGCGCGACGTGCTGCCGCCGGGCGAGGAGGCCGCGCCCGAGGAGCTGCCGCGGGCGGCCGCGCTGCCCGCCGACCCGGTGCCGGGTGTCCCTCCAGTGCCGGCACCCGACGCCGTCCCGGCCGCAGCCCCGAGCACCGCCACCGTCAACATCGCCGACGCCGCGGGCGTTCCTGAGGTGAACCGATGACCCAAGCCGACGTGTGGAGCCTGGCGCCAGAGATCGTGCTGACCGGCGCCGGCATCCTGATCCTCCTGCTGGAGGCCTTCACGCCTTCGCTGCGCCGCGCCTTCACGGCGCTCGCCGCCCTCTCCACCCTGGTGGCGGCGTGGGCGGCGGTGGCCTGGGTGCCGGAGGGGCTGTCCTTCGGCGGCATCGTCGAGCACAGCCCGGTGACGCTGGCCTTCACCCTGGTGGTGCTGCTCTCGGCCTTCCTCGGCCTCGTCGCCTCCGGCGGTTACCTGCGCCGCGAGGGGATCCTCACCGGCGAGTACCACGCGCTGTTCCTGTGGGCCGCGGCGGGCATGCTGTTCATGCTGCGGGCCACCGAGCTACTCACCGTCTTCGTCGCCCTGGAGACGCTGTCGCTCGCCCTCTACGCCCTGTGCGCCTTCCATCGCAAGGTGCGGGTAGGCACCGAGGCGGCGATCAAGTATTTCCTGATGGGGGCGTTCGCCAGCGCCTTCGTGCTCTACGGCATCGCGCTGCTCTACGGCGAGACCGGCACCACGGCGCTCGCCGGCATCGGCGAGGCCCTGGCCCTCGGCGAGGTCTCGCTGCTCGCCGGCCTCGGCGTGCTGCTGCTCGTCGCGGGGTTCGGCTTCAAGATGAGCCTGGTGCCGTTCCACGCCTGGTCGCCGGACGCTTACCAGGGGGCGCCGTCGCCGTTCGTCGCCTTCCTCTCGGTGGCGCCGAAGGTGGCGAGCGCCCTGGTGCTGCTGCGGGTGCTGACGGCCTCGGCCGAGGCGGCGGGCTTCGACGTCGGCCAGGTGGTGGCGGCGCTGGCGGTGCTCTCGATGGTGGTGGGCAACCTGCTGGCGCTGGTGCAGCGCGACATCAAGCGGATGCTCGCCTACTCCGGCATCGCCCACATGGGTTACCTGCTGATCGCCATGGCGACGATGACCCCCGGCAGCTACCACGCCGTGCTCGTCTACCTGCTGGCCTACGCCCTGATGAACGCCGGCGCCTTCGCCGTGGTGGCGGTGCTCTATGCCCGCACCGGGGAGCAGCACCTGATCTCGGAGCTCTCCGGCTGGGGCTACCGCTTCCCGTGGCTCGGCGCGGCGCTCGCCGTGTGCATGCTGTCGTTGGGGGGCCTGCCGCCGACGGTCGGCTTCATCGGCAAGTACGTCGTGTTCATTCACGCGGTGCAGAACGGCGACCTGTGGCTGGCCGTGGTCGGCGTGCTCACCAGCATCGTCGGCGTGTTCTACTACCTGCGGATCGTCTACACGCTCTACATGCGGCCGGAGGAGCATGCGCCGGTCGGCGTGCCGCGGGATCTCTGGGGCGGCACCGCGGCCGTTCTGGCGGCGGTGGCCATCCTGCTCCTCGGCGTGCTGCCGGGCGCCCTGCTCGACTGGCTGTGGCGCGGGGCGGCCGGGGCGGCGGGCTTCTAGAGGATCCGAGGCCGGGGCGCCGGCCGCCCCGGCGTTCGCCGTCGCTGCCGTGCCGATGTTCGACCACGAAGGGATCTCCCCCCTCACGCTCAACCGCCTGTCGGTCTACCTGCGCTGCCTGCGCAATCTGCAGGAGTGCGGCGTGCAGCGGGTCTCCTCCCAGACCCTGGCGGAGCGCTACATGCTCTCGGCCAGTCAGATCCGCAAGGACCTGGCGCAGTTCGGAGAGTTCGGCATCCGCGGCGTCGGCTACCAGGTGGACGACCTCGCCGCGCGGCTCACCGAGGTCCTCGGCCTCGACCGCCAGTACCGCCTGGTGATGGTCGGCATGGGCAACCTCGGCACGGCGCTGTCCCAGTACCTCGGCTTCAACCACGGCGCCTTCCAGGTGGTCGCCGGCGTCGACCGCGACCAGACCCGGGTGGGCCTGCGCCACGGCGAGTTCACCACCCGCCATGTCGACGAGCTGCCGGCGGTGGTGGCCGAGTCCGGCGCCGAGATCGGCGTCCTGGCGGTCCCCGCCGCCGCCGCCCAGGAGAACTACGACGCCCTGGTGGCGGCGGGAGTGCGCGCCGTCCTCAACTTCGCACCGGCCCGCGTGAAGCCCGTGGAGGGCGTGCCGCTCAAGAACGTCGACCTGCGAATCTATCTCGAGGAGGCGGCGTTCCTGCTGCGGCACGGCGGCGAGGGCGGCGAGGAGTAGGCCCGGGGCGGTGGGTGGTGAGAAAACAGCAACGGCACCCCCCAGGATGGCAACGCCCAGGGCGGCCGCCAGGAACCCTGGGGACTTCGTGAGCCCCGGCTGGCCCAGGGCTCTCACGATCTACTGCGATCCCCCGTGGCTGCAGCGGCATCGGGTTCATCCCCGCGCCCACCGCCGGTCCCTGGGCGTGGAGCACCCCCTCCGGGAGCTCTGGAGCCGGCGCAGGGGCAATCCCGATGTGAGGGCACGAGCGATGGAGCGCCGGCGGAAGGCAGGTCCGAGCCCTCCCAAAGTCTTTCGAATCGAGGACCGGTCCCGGAGCGGGGTGCTCCACGCCCCCTCTCAGCGGCTCGCCGTGGCCTGACGCACCCGCCCCGCCCGGTCACTCCATCCCGAGGTGGTCCCGGATCGCCCCCAGGAACTTCGGCCCGAGGTCCGCCGCTTTCTTTTCGCCGACGCCGTAAACGGTGAGCAGCTCCGCCTGCGTGGTCGGGCGCACGCGGGCCATGTCGCGGAGCATCGAGTCGTGGAAGATGACGTAGGGCGGTACGCCGCGCTCGCGGGCGATCTCCAGGCGCAGGTCGCGCAGCGTGTCGAACAGGGGGCGGTCGACGCCCTCCCAGGACTCGGCGTCGGCCTTGCTCTCGCGGCGGCTCTTGGCGGCGCGCTTCGGCTCGCGGTAGAGGTCCGGGGCCTCGCGGCCCTTGAGCAGCTCGCGACCCGCCGAGGTGACGTGCAGCACCGGGTAGCGGTCGCCGGCCTGTTCGAGGAAGCCCTGGTCGAGGAGCTGCTCGATCCAGCCGCGCACCTGGCGGGGGGATTCGTCCGCCAACAGGCCGAAGGTGGAGAGCTGGTCGTGGGCGCGCTCGCGCACCTTGTCCGTGTCGCGACCCCGCAGCACGTCCATCACGTGGGTCACGCCGAAGGACTCGCGCACCCGCAGCACGCAGGAGAGCACCTTCTGCCCCACCACCAGGCCGTCCTCCACTCGCTCGAGGTCGTCCAGCTCGCCCAGGCAGTGGTCGCAGGCGCCGCAGTCGCCACGCTCGAGGCGCTGCCCGAAGTACTCGACCAGCGCCCGGTGCCGGCAGCGCGGCAGCGAGGCGTAGCGCTGCATGTCGGAGAGCAGCCGCCGGTCGTTGTCCGTCAGCTCGCCGTCCTGGGCCACCAGGCGGCGCCAGGTGTGGAAGTCGCTCGGCGAGTAGATCAGCGCGCACTCCGCCGGCAAGCCGTCGCGGCCGGCGCGGCCCGACTCCTGCTGGTAGTGCTCCAGCGACCGCGGCGAGGCGACGTGCACCACGAAGCGCACGTCGGAGCGGTCGATGCCCATGCCGAAGGCCACCGTCGCCACGATGACGTCCACCCGCGCCTGGGAGAACTCCTCCTGGTGCCGGGAGCGGTCGGCATCGGCCAGGCCGGCGTGGTACGGCCGCGCCGACACCCCCCAGCTCTGCAGCCGGTCGGCGAGGGACTCCACCTCGCGGCGCGAGATGCAGTAGACGATGCCCGCCTCCCCCGGATGACGGTCGATCACCGCCCGGAGCTGGGCGTCCAGGTTGCGCCGCCGCTCCACCCGATAGACGAGGTTGGGCCGGTCGAAGGAGCCCACCAGCACCTCCGGGGCGGCGAGGCCGAGCTGCGCGCAGATGTCCTCGCGCACCCGCGCCGTGGCGGTGGCCGTGAAGGCGTGGATCGAGCTGCCCGGAAACTCCTCCTTGAGGCGGCCGAGCTCCCGGTAGCTGGGCCGGAAGTCGTGTCCCCACTGGCTGATGCAGTGGGCTTCGTCGATGGCGAAGAAGGGGACCTGCCGCCCGCGCAGCCAGGCCCGGAAGCCGCCCCCCTCGCCCACCAGCCGCTCCGGCGAGACGTAGAGCAGCCGATAGCGGCCGGCGCCGAGGCCGGTGCGCACCTCGCGGCGCTCTTCCGGACTCATCGCACTGTGGAAGCAGGCGGCAGCCACGCCGTTGGCGACCAGGCCGTCGACCTGGTCCTTCATCAACGAGATCAGCGGCGACACCACCACCGCGGGGCCGCCGCCCTCCTCGAGCAGCGCCGGCGCCTGGTAGCAGACCGACTTGCCGCCGCCGGTGGGCAGCACCACCACCGAGTCACGCCGCGCCAGCACCGCCGCCATCGCTTCGCGCTGCAGCGGCCGGAAGTCGGCGTAGCCCCAGGTGCGGCGCAGCAGCTCGCGCAGGCGCGGCTCGGCCCCGCTTTCGGTCTCGGTGGATTCCGTCGCTTCGGTCGCAAACAGCGCATCGTTCGGCATCGTCCCGATCATCCCCCAAACAGGGAGAACGGAAAAGCGCCCGGCACGAGGACCGTGCCGGGCGAGGAAACCCTGCGCCTGCCAGACGTCGGGTGCCGCCGGAGCGCGCTCAGTGCATCGGAGCGACCGTCACGTACAGGCCCTGGTAGGCCGCCTCGGCCTGCCCCACCGACCAGTAGTCGGTGCAGATGTTGCGGTCCCGGTGGGCGGTGTAGAAGAGCTCGCGGCCGTCGGTGGTGTACAGCGGCGCCGCACCCGTGTAGCCGACGCCGTAGTCCGCCGGTACCGGCCGGGCACCGGGCAGGCGTCCGAGGGTCTGCATCGGGCCGATGCCCCAGGTTGCCGGGTCCACCACGTGGAAGGCCGGCTCCGAGGTGGCAATGCCGCTGTTCAGGATGTAGGCGTTCTCCGTGCCGGTGCACCCCGGCGGGAGCTCCCGGTTGCTGCCCCGGGCGCGGTGGAACCCCCGCCATAGCTCGTAGCGGCCGAGGATCGGGTTGTGCACGAAGGTCGCACCCGGTCCGAAGCCGCCGACGTGGGGCAGGATGTCGATCGGGTTGAAGTCGATGCTGCCGTCCGGCGGGAGCTGCACGAACCAGCCGGTGGCCTGGTTCATCACCCACACCATGCGGTCGAAGGTCGCCGGGTTGTAGGCCACCTGGAGGAAGCCGGTCGACGGCGCCCAGCCCTGACCGACACCGAAGCGGAAGACTCCCTGGAAGATCAGCCAACCCGCCGAGGTCCCCGTCTGCTGCAGGTGCACGTCGATCAGCGACAGGCTGTCGGTGGCGTAGTTGCAGGCCGAGCCGTCGGGCCGGGTGTTGTTGCTCTTGCAGCGGCGGCTCGGCGCCACCTGGATCAGCGTGCGCCAGTCGCTGAAGTCACGCCACTTGCCGAAGCCGCTGGACCGGGCGAGACGCACCTCCCAGAAGTCCGAGCCGTTGCTCACCCCGAAGTTGATGAAGCCCTCGCCGTTGCTGCCCTTGAACGGCTGTCCCTGGGTGCGGTTCGGATGCACCCAGCCCGGCTCGCAGTCGGAGACGCGCACCACGTTGTCCGGATCGTTGCGCCAGGTGCTCGAGAGCTGGTTCCACGGGGTCTGCTCCTGGCCGCCGGGATAGACGAACAGGATCACCTCGTCGGCGTGGCAGCCCGCGTAGCCGGGGCGCAGCGGCGCCGCGTCGCTCTGGCCGCCGCTGACGTAGAGGAAGGTGGCGAGCTGACCGGTGTGGGGATCGATGTCCTGCACGGCCGTCGGTCCGTAGTACACCCCATTGCCCTCGAGCCCGAAGTGCGGCCACGGGTTGGAGGGGTCGGAGAAAAAGACCGGATCGACCAGGATCGTATCGCTGCCCAGGGTATAGGACTGGGCGGCGAGGGGTGACGCCAAGGCGCCGAGGAGGACGAGAAGTGCGAGGATGCGCTGCATCGTGAAGCTCTCCATGGGTTGATGTCTGCGGCCGGCATCGGCGCCGTGCGACGGCGGCGAGGGACCGGCAGGGATGCGCGGCATGCGGCGGACCGGTACCGATTCGACCCCGTGCTACGGGCTGGTGATCCGCCGCAGCGGCTCCATGTTCGTGACGGTGACGTACAGGCCCTGGTAGGCAGCCTCGGCCTGGCCGCTTCCCCAGTCGTCGGTGCAGATGTTGCGGTCGCGATGGCCGGTGTAGAAGAGCTGCCGTCCATCGGTCGTATAGAGCGGCCCCGCTCCGGTGTAACCGGCCCCGTAGTCCGCCGGCAGCGGGCGCGCGGTGGAAACCCGCGACACGGTCTGCATCGGCCCGAGGGACCAGGTCGACGGATCCATGACGTGGAACACCGGCTCGCTGGTGCCCTGCCCTCCGCCGTTGTTCTGGTACGCCGTCTCGGTTCCGGTGCAGCCCGGCGGCGGCACAGTGTTGGTTCCCGGCGCGCGGTGGAAGCCTCGCCACAGCTCGTAGCGGTCGAGGATCGGGTTGTAGACGAAGCTCGCCGGCGGTCCGAACCCCGCGCTGGTGCCGGGGGTCATGTCGATCGGGTCGAAGTCGATGCTGCCGTCCGGCGGCAACTGGACGAACCAGCCGGTCGCCTGGTTCATCACCCACACCATGCGCTCGAAGGTCGCGGGATTGTAGACGACCTGGATGAAACCGGTAGACGGCGCGAAGCCCATGCCGGCGCCGAAGCGGAAGGCGCCCTGGAACACCAGCCAGCCGGCCGAGCTCCCGGTCTGCTGCAGATGCACGTCGACCAGCGTGAGGTTGTCGCTGGGATAGTTGCAGAAGCTGCCGTCGGGGCGCTTGCCGTCGGGCTTGCAGCGCCGGCTCGGTGCCGCCTGGATCAGGGTGCGCCAGTCGCTGAAGTCACGCCACTTGCCGGAGCCGCTCGAGCGGGCGAGGCGCACCTCCCAGAAGTCGCGGGCATTGCTGACGCCGAAGGTGATGAAACCCTCGCCGTTGCTCCCCGCGAAGGGCTGCCCGTGGGTGCGGTACGGCGAGACCACCCCGTTCTCGCAGTCGGAGACGCGCACCACGTTGTCCGGATCGTTGCGCCAGGTGCTCGGAAACTGGTTCCACGGGGTCTGTTCCTGGCCGGCCGGGTAGACGAAGAGGATCACCTCGTCGGCATGGCAGTTCACGTACCCCGGGCGCAGCGGCCCGGAGTCGCTCTGGCCGCCGTTGACGTAGAGGAAGGTGGCCGGTTGCCCGGTCCGAGGATCGGTATCCTGCACCGCCAGGGCGCCGAAGTAGGTGCCGTTACCCTCCAGGCCGAAGGATGGCCAGGGGTTGGACGGGTCGGAGAAGAAGACCGGATCGATGAGGATGGTGTCCGGCCGCAGGGTCGCCGCCGAGACGGGTGGTGCCAGGACCGCCAGCAGCAGCAGGATCGAGAGGACTCGTCGCATGCAGATCTCCTTGAGGGATGACAGCCTCGCCGAAGGGCCCAGACGCCTGGGCCGGCCAAGCGAGGATGCAGCGAGTATACAGGCCTATCGCTGCATACACAACTATCATAGCTGATGACTCAGTAGATCCTGGCATGCACACACTGCAGATCCTGCTCGAGGAGGGTTCCCTGGTGGCGGTCGACAAGCCGTCCGGAATGCTGGTGCACCGCGGCTGGGGGCGGGACCGGGTGGTGGCGATGACGGTGGTGCGCGACCTGCTCGGCCGCCGCGTCTACCCGGTTCACCGGCTGGACCGCGGCACTAGCGGCGTCCTGCTCTTCGCCCTCGACCCGGGCACCGCCCGAGCGGTCCAGGAGCGCTTCCAGGAGGGCCGGGTCGAAAAGCGGTACCTGGCCCTGGTGCGCGGCGTCGCACCGGAGGCCGGCCTGATCGATCATCCGCTGCCTCGGGCCAAGGACAAGCGCTCCGAGCGAATTCCCGCGGTCACCGAGTTCCGCTGCGTGCAGGTCGTGGGGCGCTACTCGCTGGTCGAGGCGGTGCCGCACACCGGGCGCCTGCACCAGGTACGCCGCCACCTCAAGCACCTCTCGCTACCGCTCGTCGGCGACGTCGAGTATGGCAAGGGCGAGCACAACCGTCTGTTCCGCGAACGCCACGGGCTCCACCGCCTGGCGCTGCACGCGGCGAGCCTCGCCCTGCCCCACCCGGCCGACGACCGGCCGCTGCGGATCGAGGCGCCGCTGCCGGAGGACCTGCGTGGGCCGCTGGTGAGCGCCGGGTTCCTGCTCGGCGACTAGAGCCGGGTCAGTTCCCGTCCAGCCAGCGCAGGATCTCGGATTCGAGCACCGCCCGGTGGTGGGGCGCGAACCACAGGTCGGAGTGGCCGTAGGCCGGCAGGTAGACGCGGGTGACGGGCGCGCTGGTGAACAGGTGCTCCAGGTCGTCGTCGAGGGGGCCGAAGCCGAGGCCGCCGCCGAGCAGCAGCACCGGGGCGGTGAACGCGTCCAGGTCGTCGGTGTGGGTGCGGTCGCCGGCGATCGAGCACGCCACGTCGGCCAGGCTGCGGTTGTCCGTGTAGTCGAAGAATGCCAGGCTGTGGGCGATCACCCGGTCGTCGGAGCAGTAGAAGAACTCGTCCTCTTCGACGCTGCCGTCGCAACGCCGGAACTCCGGCGTCGGCCACAGCGGCCCCGGCTGCGGCACGGCGAGGAGGAACACCAGCACCTGGTGGTTGGTGAAGCCGGGCGGGAAGCCCGGCAGCGGGGTGAGCTCGTCCGGCGCCGCGGCGGCGAGCCGGGCGATCAGGCGCACGGTCGGCAAACTGACGCCGTCGTAGACCTGCCCCGCGGCCAGCGCCGCCTCGGCGCCGGCGCAGTACCCGGCGTTGAGTGCGCGGATCGCGGGATCGTCGCTGTACAGGCCGCCGTCGAGGATCATCGCCCCCGCCCAGCCGGAGGGCGCCGCGTCGACAATGCCGATCGTCGAAATGGCGCCCATCGAGTAGCCGCCGAGCACCGGCGCGATACCCGGCAGCACCTCGCCCATCCGCTCGCGGATCCACAGCACGTCGGCCGTGGTGGCGGCGATCCCCCAGGTGGCCATCGGCGCGCAGTCGACGGCGCCGCTCTCGCAGTCGCCGGAGCGCAGGTCGTACCCGCGGTAGGTGTAGCCCCACACCTCGAACCCGTGATGCGCGAAGAAGGCGGCGAAGGAGCTGCCGTAGGCCCCGTGCTCGTCGACCTCGTAGAAGCCGAACGGATTCGACAGCGGCGGCACCAGCAACAAGGCGCCGCGCGGTGCCTGCGGGCCACCCCTGAGCAGGCGGTGCATCCGGAAGCGGTTCACCGGCGCGTCGCCGGCCTGCACGGTCCAGTCGGTGCGCACCAGGTGCCCCGGGAGGGTGACCTCCTCGACGCCGAGCACCTGGTAGTCCCCGGCCGCCGCCGCGGGCGCCGCCAGCAGAGCGAGGAGGAGGACGGCGAGGAGGCGGTGAGCAGACACGGCGAACGGACGTCCCATGGGAGGTCTCCTGGTCATCGGATCGTGGGGTTGTCGATCAGTACGTGCCTCGGTTCGCGGAACGCGGGACAGGATCGGTGGGTTCGCTCACGATCCAGCGGGAACGGTTCCGCCGCGTTGCTCCTGGCAGCGGCTGTCGGAGAGCTCGGAGCAGCGGGTATCCTTGCCCCATGACGCTGCTCCACACCGCCCACGTGCCCGCCGGGGAGGGACCCTTCCCCACCGTCCTCGCGCTCCACGGCTGGGGCGCCAGCGCCCACGACCTGCTGGGTCTCTCGCCGCTGGTCCACGGCGGCCGGGCGCTGGTGCTCTGTCCCCAGGGGGAGGCGGAGGTACCGATCGGCGGCGGCGCCGTCGGCCACGGCTGGTTTCCGCTGGTGCCCGGCCAGCCGCCGGACCCGGAGGCGTTCCGCCGCGCCCTGGCGTCCATCGAGCAGTTCGTGGACACGGCCGCCGAGCGCTACCCGGTGGACCCGGAGCGCCTGATGGTGCTCGGCTTTTCCCAGGGTGGCTTGATGGCCTACGGCCTGGCCCTCGGCCGGCCCGAGCGCTTCGCCGGCCTCGCCGCCCTGTCATCCTGGTTCCCCGCCCCGCTGGCCGAGGTCCTGCCGCCCACCGAAGCCCACCACGACCTGCCGGTGCTGGTGGTCCACGGCACCCGCGACACGCTGGTGGACGTGGAGCGCGCCCGCGAGTCCCGGGAGCGCCTGCGTCCCTATGGCGTGCGCCTGATGTACCGCGAGCTCGACATGGCCCACGAGATCTCGCGCGAGGCGCTGACGGTGATCCTGCGCTGGATCGACGAGCGGGCGCTGGGGGCGGCGGCACCGGGTTGAGGCCGCCGCGCGGGTTGTGCGCCACCCTCCGCAGCCCTGCCCCGCAGGCGGCGTTTCCGCGCCGAGGTCGCCGGTCTACTTCTCCCCCATGTGCGGGTAGACGTGGCTCTTCGGGGGGACGAAGGTCTCCTTGATGGCGCGGGTGGAGATCCAGCGCATCAGGTTGGCCAGCGAGCCGGCCTTGTCGTTGGTGCCGGAGGCGCGGGAACCGCCGAAGGGCTGCTGGCCGACCACGGCGCCGGTGGGCTTGTCGTTGATGTAGAAGTTGCCCGCCGTGTGGCGCAGCGCGGCGCCGATGCGCTCGATGGCCGCGCGGTCGCGGGCGAAGACGGCGCCGGTCAGCGCGTAGGGGCTGGTCTCGTCGCACAGGCGCACCGTCTCGTCGAGGTCCGCGTCGTCGTAGACGTAGAGGGTCAGCACCGGGCCGAAGATCTCCTCGCGCATCAGCTCGAAGCGCGGATCGGTGGTCACCACCACCGTCGGCTCGATGAAGTAGCCCGTCGAATCGTCCGAACCGCCGCCCACCAGGATCTCGGCCTCCGCGGCGTTCCTGGCCGTCTCGATGAAGCCGGTGATGCTGTCGAAGGCACCGCGGTCGATCACCGCTGCCAGGAAGTTGCGGAAGTCGAGGGGCGAGCCCATCTTCAGCGACTCGACGTCGGCCACCAGCCGGTCGCGCAGGCCGCCGTCCCACAGCGAGCGCGGGATGTAGCCGCGCGACGCCGCCGAGCACTTCTGCCCCTGGTATTCGAAGGCGCCGCGGACCAGCGCGGTGACCAGAGCGTCCGGGTCGGCCGACGGGTGGGCGAAGACGAAGTCCTTGCCGCCGGTCTCGCCGACGATGCGCGGATAGCTGCGGTAGGAGGCGATGTTCTCGCCGATCGTCTTCCACATACCCTGGAACACCGCGGTCGAGCCGGTGAAGTGGATTCCGGCCAGCTCCGGGCGCGCCAGCACCGGGTCGCCCACGTGGCGGCCGCGCCCCGGCACGAAGTTGATCACCCCCGGCGGCAGCCCCGCCTCCTCGAGCAGGCGCAGGATGTAGTACGCCGACAGCACCGCGGAGGACGCCGGCTTCCACAGCACGGTGTTGCCCATCAACGCCGGCGCGGTGGGCAGGTTGCCGCCGATCGAGGTGAAGTTGAAGGGCGTGACGGCGAAGACGAAGCCCTCCAGGGCCCGGTACTCCACCCGGTTCCAGACGCCCGGCACCGACAGCGGCTGCTCGGCGTAGAGCTGACGCATGTAGTGGGGATTGAAGCGCCAGAAGTCGATCAGCTCGGCGGCCGAGTCGATCTCGGCCTGGTAGGCCGTCTTCGACTGGTTGAGCATGGTGGCGGCGTTGACCGTGTCGCGCCACGGGCCGGCCAGCAGGTCCGCCGCCTTCAGCAGCACCGCGGCCCGCGCCTCCCACCCCATCTCCGACCATTCGTGCCATGCGTCGGCCGCCGCCTCCACGGCGCGCGCCACCTCGGCCTCGCCGGCCTGGTGGAAGACGCCGAGCACGTGGCCGTGGTCGTGGGGGCACACCATCTCCACCGTGTCGCCGGTGCGCACCTCCTCGCCGCCGATGACGAGCGGCACCTCGACGGTTTCGGCGAGCATCGTGTCGAGCCGCTTCTTCAGCGACTTCCTCTCCGGCGTGCCGGGTGCGTAGTCGCGCACCGGCTCGTTGACGGGAACGGGGGGACTCAGGATGGCGTTGGGCATGGCGAACGAGCCTCCGCGAAACGGTTCTCGAAAGTGTCGGCTGCGGTGGTTGGAGTGGGCGCCGGCGACAGCGGCGCCGCCGGGCATCGTAGCCCACCGGCGCCGGGGGCCGCAACGCGACGGCCGGGTCAGCCGGAGTCCTCGTCCCGCGCCTCGAAGTAGCGGTCGCCGGCGGCCCAGGCGATGACCAGGAAGCCGGCAATCAGCAGCAGGCCGCCCAGCGGGGTGATGGCGCCGACGAACGGCGGCGCTCCGAGGGCGAGGGCGAAGACGGTGCCGCTGAACACCACCGTGCCGGCGAGGAGCATGGCGCCGGCGGCGAGCAGCAGCCGGGTCGCCCACAAGCGTTCCAGCACGCCCGAGACGAGCGTGCCGAGGGCGCCGTACATCAGGTAGCGGGCGGCGGTCTCCCACAGCGCCAGGGCGCGGGGGTCGAGGCTGTCGGCGAGGGCGTGGGCGCCGAAGGCTCCCGCGCCCACCGCGGCCGCGGCGAGCACCGCTCCCAGCGCGATCATCCAGTGTCCCATCGGCACCTCCTCACGACGTGGCGGGTTCCGTTGGCGGTTCGCGGCTCGGTCCGATTCTAGGCGTAGCAAGATTCCCGCCGCTGCGGCGCCGGCGCGGCGTGGACTGGCAGCAGCGGCCCCGCAGTGGCCCGGCCGCGTTAGAGTCTGGCGTCATGGCTCCGACCCACCGCAGGTTCCCGCGCTCCGCCCCGGCCGCCCTCGCCGCCGCCCTGCTCACCGCCACCCTGCTCGGCACCGCCTGCGCCTCGGCGCCCGCGGCTTTCGAGCCGGCGCCGAGCGCGCCGCCGGCGCCCAGCCCGCTGGCGCCGCCGCTGCCGTCCCTCGAGGACGCGGTGCGCGGCCTGGAGCACCGCGGCGGGCTGCTCGACCTGTGGGTCGACCGCCAGCGCGGCAAGGTCTGGCTCGAGGTGCCGGCGGTGCCCGAAGGCGCCCCGCGCGGCGAGGTGGCGCGCCTGCTCTACGTCGAGGGGCTGCTCACCGGCCTCGGCTCCAACCCGGTCGGGCTCGACCGCGGGCAACTCGGCGAGACCCGGCTGGTAGCGCTGCGCCGCGTCGGCGGCCGCTTGCTGATCGAGGCGCCGAACCTGCGCTTCCGGGCGCTGTCGGAGGACCCCGGCGAGGTGGCGGCGGTGCGCGAGTCGTTCGCCCCGTCGGTGCTGTGGGGCGGCGACGTGGCGGCGCTGGCGCCCGACGGGCGGGCGCTGGTGGACTTCACCCCGTTCCTGCTGCGCGACGCCCACGGCGTGGTCGCCCGGTTGCGCGACACCGGCCAGGGTGCCTACTCGCTGGACGCCTCGCGCAGCGCCGTCGACCTCGAACAGGTGCTCGCCTTCCCGGAGAACCTGGAGCTCGAGGCGGTGCTCACCTACGCGCCGTCCGGCCCCCCGGGCGAGCTGGTGGCGGCCACGGCGCCGGCCCCGGAAAGCTTCCAGGTGGTGCAGCACCACTCGTTCCTGGCGCTCCCGGACCCCGGCTACGAGCCGCGGCCCTTCGACCCCCGCGCCGGCTCCTTCGCGGTGAGCTTCGCCGACTACTCGGCGCCGCTGGCCGAATCGATCGAGAAGCGCTGGATCGTGCGCCACCGCCTCGAGAAGCAGGACCCGGCGGCGGAGCGCTCGCCGGCCGTCGAGCCGCTCGTCTACTACGTCGACCGCGGCACCCCCGAGCCGGTGCGCAGCGCCCTCGTCGAGGGTGCCTCGTGGTGGGCCGAGGCCTTCGCGGCGGCCGGCTTCGAGGACGCCTTCCGGGTGGAGCTGCTGCCCGAGGGCGTCCACCCCCTCGACGCGCGCTACAACGTGATCCAGTGGGTCCACCGCTCCACCCGCGGCTGGTCCTACGGCGGCGGTGTAGCCGACCCGCGCACCGGCGAGATGATCAAGGGCCACGTCACCCTGGGCTCGCTGCGGGTGCGCCAGGACCGGCTGATCTTCGAGGGCCTGCTCGGCACCGGCGCCACCGGCAGCGGCACGGCCGCCGACCCGGTGGAGCTGGCGCTGGCCCGCATCCGCCAGCTCGCCGCCCACGAGGTGGGCCACACCCTCGGCCTGGCCCACAACTTCGCCGCCAGCAGCTACGGCCGCGCCTCGGTGATGGACTACCCGGCGCCCCGCGTGGAGGTGGGGCCGGACGGCGCGCTCGACGTCTCCGCCGCCTACGACCGCGGTCTCGGCGCCTGGGACGTGCACGCCATCCGCTACGCCTACGCCGAGCCGCCGCCGGGCGTCGATCGCCAGCGGTTCCTCGACGCCCTCGCCGCCGAGGGCGTGGCCCAGGGGATGGTGTTCCTCACCGATCAGGACGCCCGCTCCCCGGGCGCCGCCCAGCCGCTGGCCAGCCTGTGGGACGACTGGGAAGACCCGATGGCGGGGCTGGACAAGGCGGTCGCCGTGCGCCGGGTGGCGCTGGAGGGCTTCGGTGCCGACCGCGTGGCCGCGGGCCAGGAGCTCTCGCGGCTGCGCGAGGTGCTGGTGCCGATCTACCTGTTCCACCGCTACCAGCTCGACGCGGCGGCCAAGGCGGTGGGCGGCGTGCTCTACCACTACGCCCGCCGCGGCGACCCGGCGCCGGAGGCCCGGCCGGTGCCCGCCGCCGACCAGCGCCGGGCCCTCGACGCCCTCCTCGCCACTCTCGAGCCCGAGTTCCTCGACCTCCCGGACGCGACGCTGGCGCTGCTGCTGCCGCTGGCCTTCGGCCACGATCCCAGCCCGGAGCTGTTCGCCTCCCAGACCGGCGAGGTATTCGACGCGCTGGGCGCCGCCGCCACCGCCGCCGGGATGACGGTCTCCGCGCTGCTCCAGCCGCCGCGCGCCGCCCGCCTGGTCGACCAGCACCGCCGCGACCCGGCGCTGCCCGGCCTCGAGGAGGTGCTCGATGCCCTGGTGACGACCACCTTCGGCGCCGAGGCGACCTCCCCGCGCCACGCCGAGCTGGTGCGCACGGTGGAGACGGTGACGGTGCAGGGCCTGCTCGACCTCGCCGCCGACCCGGCCGCCCCTCCCGCGGTGCGCGCCCGGACCGAGGCGGCTCTCGCCGACCTCCAGGACCGCCTGGAGCGCCAGCCGCGGCCGAGCGACGCCGAGCGCGCCCACCGCGCCTGGCTGGCCCGCGAGATCGCTCGCTGGCTCGGCCGCGAGCGCGAGGTCACCGCTCCGCTCCCGCAGCCGCCGGAGCCGCCGCCGGGCAGCCCCATCGGGTAGCGCGTGCCCTCCATCTACGACCTCAAGCCGGCGTTCCAGGCCCTGCTGCGCCCGCTCACCGCCGGCTTCGCCCGCGCCGGCGTGAGCGCCAACCAGGTGACCGTGGCCGCCGTGGTGCTCTCCGCCGCCGCCGGGGCCGCCGTCGCGCTGGCGCCGGCAGCGCGCTGGCCCCTGCTGCTGCTGCCCGCCGTCCTGCTGGTGCGCATGGGACTCAACGCCGTCGACGGCATGCTCGCCCGCGAGCACGGCCTGAAGAGCCGCCTGGGAGCGGTGCTCAACGAGCTCGGAGACGTGGTGGCGGACGCGGCGCTCTACCTGCCGCTGGCTCTGGTGCCCGGGGTTCCGGCCGCGCTGGTGGTGGCGGTGGTCGTCGCCGCCACCTGGAGCGAGATGACCGGCGTCGTCGTCCACACCCTCGGCGCCTCCCGGCGCTACGACGGCCCGATGGGCAAGAGCGACCGCGCCTTCGTCTTCGGCGCCCTCGGCCTCGCCCTGGGGCTCGGCGCTCCGGCCGGTGCCTGGCTGGCGGCGACCCTCGCCCTCGTCGTCCTGCTCACCCTGGGGACGGTGGTCCAGCGTGCCCGGCGCGGCCTGGCCGAGGCGGCGGCGCAGGAGACGGCTTGAGCTTCGTGCGCGACGTCTCGCCCACCGTGCTGTGGTCGCTGGCGGGCATCTTCGGGTTGCTGGTGGTCGCCTCGCTGGTGCTGTGGCTCCTCGGGCGCCTCCGGCCCGGGCTCGACCTCGGCGAGGTGCGCACGCGGGTGAGGAGCTGGTGGGTGATGGCCTGCGTCTTCGCCCTGGCGATGGGGGTGGACCGCGACATCTCGCTGGTCTTCTTCGCCTTCCTGAGCTTCCTGGCCTTCAAGGAGTACCTGTCGCTCATCCCGACGCGGCATGCCGACCGCAGCGTGCTGCTGCTCGCCTACCTCGCCATCCCGGTCCAGTACCTGTGGATCGGCATCGCCTGGTACGGCATGTTCATCATCTTCATCCCGGTCTACATGTTCCTGTTCCTGCCGCTACGGATGATCCAGATCGGCGAGACGGCCGGTTTCCTGCGCGCCGTCGGCACGCTCCACTGGGGGCTGATGACCACCGTCTTCAGCATCAGCCACGTCGCCTTCCTGCTGGTGCTGCCGCCGCGGGCCGGTGCCGCCGTCGGGGGCCCGGCGCTGGTGCTCTATCTCGTGGTGCTCACCCAGCTCAACGACGTCGCGCAGTTCCTGTGGGGCAAGCTGCTGGGGCGGCACAAGGTGGTGCCGAAGGTGAGCCCCGGCAAGACGGTGGAGGGGCTGGTGGGCGGCGTCCTCACCACCCTGGCGCTGGCGGTGGTGCTGGCCCCCTGGCTCACGCCCTTCGATCCCTGGCACGCGGTGGCGGCGGGGCTCATCCTCGGCATCGGCGGCTTCGTGGGCGACGTGGTGATCTCGGCGCTGAAGCGCGACCTCGGCATCAAGGACAGCGGCACCCTGCTGCCGGGGCACGGCGGCATCCTCGACCGCATCGACAGCCTCACCTACACGGCGCCGCTGTTCTTCCACTTCACCTGGTACTACTACTACTGACGCCGGGCCTCCGCCGTGCTGAAGCACCTGTTCTTCTGGCTGGTCGTGCGCCCGGTGGTCTCGGTGGTGCTGGGCCTCAACGTCCGCCACCGCGAGCGCCTGCCGGCCGCCGGCCCGGCGATCCTGGTGGCGAACCACAACAGCCACCTCGACACCGCCGTGCTGATGACGCTGCTCCCCCCGCGCCTGCTCGGCCGCGTGCGGCCGGTGGCGGCGGCGGACTACTTCCTGCGCGGCCGGATCCTGTCGTTCTTCGCGCTGCGCGTGCTCGGCATCCTGCCCCTCGAGCGCGATCCGGCGCGCCGCCCGCCGGGCGCCGATCCCCTCGACCCGGTCCGGGCCGCCCTCGATGCCGGGGAGATCGTGATCCTCTTTCCCGAGGGCACCCGCGGCGAGGCGGAGACGCTGGCCGCGTTCAAGAGCGGCATCGGCCATCTCGCCTGCAGCCGGCCGGAGGTGCCGGTGGTGCCGGTGTTCCTGCACGGGCTGGGCAAGAGCATGCCGAAGGGCGCGTGGATCCCGGTGCCGTTCTTCTGCGACGTGTTCGTCGGCGAGCCGCTGACCGGCAACGACCCGCGCTGCGGCGGCGGGTATCGCGCCTTCCTGGAGGAGCTGGGGCGGAGGATGCGGGAGCTGGCGGGCGAGAAGCGGGTGCCGGCGTGGGAGTGAGCCCGGCAACGGAGCGGCGGTGCGCCGACGGGATCGCTGCCGGCTGGGGCCTCGCCGAGGCGACCGTCTTCTTCTTCGTTCCCGACGTTTGGCTCTCGTGGCTGGCGCTGCGCGCCCCCCGCCACGCCTTCCGGGCCTGCCTCTGGGCGACCGCCGGCGCCGTCGCCGGCGGCGCCGCGATGATCTCCTTCGGCGGCGCGGAGCCGGCCACCGCCGAGGCGCTGCTCGACGCCGTGCCGGGCATCGGCCCCGGCCTCGTCACCGAAGTCCGCCGGGAGCTGGCGAACCACGGTTTCCTGGCGCTCTTTCTCGGCCCGCTGCGGGGGGTGCCGTACAAGATCTACGCGGCGGAGGCCGGCGTCCTCGGCCTCTCGCCGGTCGCCTTGCTCGCCTGGACCGTCCCCGCCCGCCTGCTCCGTTTCCTCGCCGTCACCGCCTTCGCCGCCGTCGTCGCCGCCCTGCCGCCGCTGCGCCGCCGCCCCCGCCTCGCGCGCGTCCTCCACCTGCTGGCCTGGAGCGCGTTCTACGCCTTCTACTTCTGGACGATGGGGGTCTGAGCGGGCGGGAACAGACCCGCCGGCGAGGCGGGGGCTGCCGGTCCGAGGAGGAAGCGCACGGCGCCGGGCAGCAGCTCCAGCTCCGCGGCGCCGGAGGGGATCGTCTCGCCGTCCACCTCGTAGGGTGGCGCCGGGGCCAGCGGCTCGATCGCCACCCGGCGGGCGCGGCACCAGCGCACCCAAGGGACCTGCAGGATCGTGCCGGTGAACAGGCGCGGCAGGCGGTAGGGGACCTTCCAGGCGGGCATCGGAGGGACGAGCACCACGTCGGCCAGCCCGTCGGTGACCGAAGCCTCCGGCGCCACCCGCATGCCCTTGCCGAAGCGCGGGCCGTTGGCGACCGCCAGCAGCAGCACGCCGCCCTCGTACCAGGGCGCGCCGTCGACCGTCACGCGCACCGGGAAGGGACGGTACTCGGCGAGCGTCGCCAGCGTCGCCGAGACGTAGACGGTGGCCCGCCGCACGACCCGGCGGTTGACCCGCTCGGCCACCGGCCCGGAGATCCCCGCCGAGGCCACGTTGAGCACCACCCGCCGCTCCGCGCCACAGGTGATCCGCACCACGTCGAGGGGCGAGGGCGGCGCGGCGAGCGCGTGCTCCAGGGCGCGCCGCGGCTCCCGCGGCAGCGACAGCGTGGTCGCCAGATCCGAGCCGGTGCCCGCCGCCACCATCCCCAGCGCCACCTCCCCCTGCCGCCCGGTGGCGAACAGCCGGTTGGCCGCGAGGTGCACGGTGCCGTCGCCGCCGAGGGCGATCAGCCGCTCGATCCCGGGCGCCGCGAGGGCCGCATCCAGCTTCCCCGCCGCCCCCCGGGCGTCGCCGCCGTCGATCACGACTACCCGTTCGGCCGGCACCTGGCCGCGCAGTTCCTCCCACACCCGCGCCGCCTTGCCGCTGCCGGCCCGGGGATTCACCAGCACGAGGGTGTCCCGCATCTGGCGACGAAGTGTAGCGGAGAGTCCGCCCCTACCGCTCCCGGCCCGCGGGCAAGCCCTGCGGATCGATCTCCTCGATGGCGGCCTCGATGCGACCGCGGCGGTTGCCGGGGTCGGGGTGGGTGCTCAGGAACTCGGGCTGGCCGCCGCCGCCGGCCTGCTCGAGGACGTTCATCACCTCGATCAGGGCCCGCGGGTCGTAGCCCGACTCGGACAGGAACCGCACCCGCGGTCGGGCGCGGGACTCAGGGCGCGCCGGGGCCGTGGCGGTAGAAGGACAGCGAGCTCTCGCCGTAGCGGCGGTGGTCGACGCGCACCAAGCCCGCCACCTCCTCCGGCGGCTGCCGCCGGGAGGCGTGCTCCAGAGCCAGCTCGCCGCCTCCGGCGAGCAGCGGCGACGCGGCGGCCAACAACGCGCCGTAGTCGGGGTAGCGGTAGGGCGGATCGGCGAACACCAGGTCGAAGCGTTCCCCCGCGTCGGCCAGCGCCGTCAACGCCAGCGGCAGCTCGGCCCGGCGCACCGTCACCACGCCCTCCTCGCCGAAGCGCCGCACCGCCTCCTCGAGGTCCGCCGCCGTGCGCGCCTCCTTCTCGAGAGCCAGCACCGCCAGCGCCCCGCGGCTCGCCGCCTCGAGCGCCACGGCACCACTGCCGGCGAACAGGTCGAGCAGCCGTCCGCCCTCCACCGGCTCCCGCCACATGGAGAACAGCGCCTCGCGCACGCGGCCCTCCGTGGGCCGCACGTCGCGCGGCACCCGCAGCACCCGGCCGCGCAGTCGCCCCCCGGAGATGCGCACGCCGGGCGCCCCCCGGCCCCTCGTCTGTCTGCCCACGGCAGCCAGTCTAGCCCGGCCCGGGGACGGTGCGCCCGAGCCTTGCAATTCGCGCAGACTCTGGTATCCTGAATGTCTGTATTCCTTCGAGTGACTTCGATTCGCTGGTGAGCAAGGTTCCGAGGCGCCGCGGGCGCCGGGCCGCCGGTCCCTCCTGCTTCGCGTGCTTCAGCGCGGCAAGGCTCCGCGAAACCTCTCGGCAAGGCGATTCCGCCGGGTCCTCCCGGCGCTCTGATGAACGTGCCGCCATCGGCCCCGGCCGGCGCGCGGCCCCTCGAGAGGACCGCCATGCCTGCTCCGCGCCCGCCGTTGCGAACCCTGCTCCTCGTCACCTTCCTGGCCGCCGCCACCCTCCTCCCCGCCGCGGCCGAGGCCCAGAGCTGCCAGCGCCGCCTCCAGGCCCGGGTCGTCGCCCTCGACCAGGTGTTCTTCTGGAACCGCCTGGGCGCGGTGCAGCCCCAGGGCATGATCTTCGCCCTGGAGCACGACGTGGTCAGCATCCACGGCGGCACCACGCTGGCCGCCGGCAACGTGCGGCTGCGGGAGGACAAGCGCCCCCGCCCGCTGGTGCTGCGCATGAACGTCGGCGACTGCATCAACATCCACTTCCGCAACCTGCTGGCGCCGTCGCGGGTCGACCAGCACCAGCCGGCGGTGCGCAAGGCATCGATCCACGCCGTCGGCATGGAGCTGGTCGACGACATCTCCGACGACGGCTCCTACGTCGGCAAGAACGCCAGCAGCCTGGTGGACCCCGGCGGCAGCGCGGAGTACACGTTCTACGCCGCCCGCGAGGGGCAGCACCTGTTCTACAGCGCCGGCACCACCACCGGCGGCGAGGGCGACGGCGGCCAACTCAACACCGGGCTGTTCGGCGCCATCGTCGTCGAGCCGGCGGGCTCGCGCTGGTACCGCTCCCAGGTCACCGCCGCCGACCTGGCGCTCGCCAGCACCGGGGTCAGCAGCGCCACCGGCCACCCGGTGATCGACTACGGCGCCCGCTACCCCAGCGGGCACCCGAAGGCGGGCCGGCCGATCCTCGCCATGCTCGACAACAACGCCATCGTCCACGGTGATCTGACGGCGGTCATCACCTACGGGGAGCCGGGCAGCAGCAGCAGCGGGCCGCCGGGATGGTTCCCGAGCAACCACTTCCCGGCCAACCTCTACACCCATCCGCAGCGCCACCAGCCGTTCCGTGAGCTCGTCATCATCTACCACGACGAGATCGGGGCCGTGCAGGCCTTTCCCGAGTTCGAGGAGGAGGCGAGCGGCTTCGCTCACGCCCTGCACAGCGGCCGCGACGCCTTCGCCATCAACTACGGCACCGGCGGCATCGGCGCCGAGATCCTGGCCAACCGCTTCGGCGTCGGCCCGATGCACGACTGCGAGGACTGCAAGTACGAGGAGTTCTTCCTCACCTCCTGGGCGGTGGGCGATCCGGCCATGGTGGTCGACGAGCCGGCCAACACCGATTGCATGATCACCACCTCCGACCCCAACGGCATCCGCGCCAGCGACCAGCCGTTCGAGACCAAGGTCAACTTCCTGCGCACCGGGGGCTTCTCACAGAACTGCCCGCTGCAGACCGGTCCCAAGGCCACCAAGGCGTTCTTCCCCGACGATCCGTCGAACGTCTACCACGGCTACCTGCGCGACCACACCCGGTTCCGCGTGCTCCACGGCGGCTCGAAGGAGCACCACATCCACCACCTCCACGCCCACCAGTGGCTCTACTCCGGCGACAGCGACGAGTCGACCTACCTCGACAGCCAGGCCTTCGGCCCCGGCGCCGGCTTCACCATGGAGATCGCCTACGAGGGCGGCGGCAACAAGAACCTGACCCCGGGCGACTCCATCTTCCATTGCCACTTCTATCCCCACTTCGCCCAGGGCATGTGGGCATTGTGGCGGGTCCACGACGTGTTCGAGGCCGGCACCCAGCTCGACGAGAACGGCCGCCCGGCCGCCGAGTCGCGGGCGCTGCCCGACGGCGAGATCGCCGCCGGCACGCCGATTCCGGCGGTGATCCCGCTGCCCGGCAAGCCGATGGCGCCGCTGCCGGCCAAGGTGTGGATCGCCAACGGCCAGGTGCAGATCGAGCCGGTCGCCAACCTGAAGGCGCGGCGCGACGCGTTCCTCGCCGGCAACATCTTCCAGCAGAAGTGGAACCCGGGGTTCCCCTTCTTCATCCCCGGCGTCGCCGGCAAGCGGCCGCCCCATCCGCCGATGGACACGATCCACGATGGCGGTTTGCCGCGCCACCTGATCGTCGACTCGACGAACATCGACGAGGCCCACACCCGGCTCGACTTCCACAAGCACCTGCTGAACGCCCAGCCGCGCTGGCTGCCGGAGAACGGCACCGAGTACGAGCGGCTCGCCATGGACTTCCACGCCGTGCGCAACCACCCGACCTGCCGGCCCGACGGCGCCTGTGGCACCGCCTTTGTCGCCAACGGCCGCCCGCCGGTCGCCGGCGCGCCCTACGCCGACCCGTGCGTCGAGCACGACGGCTCGGTGCCCCCGGAGATGCAGACGCTGCTCTACAAGGCCGCCGACATCCAGCTCGACGTGGTGCTCAACAAGGATGGCTGGCACTTCGACCAGCAGCGCATCACGGCCCTGTGGGACGACGTGGCGGCGTTCGAGAACCGCACCAAGGCGCCGGAGCCGCTGTTCTTCCGCGCCAACAGCCGGGAGCACTGCATCGAGTACTGGCTCGCCAACCTGGTGCCCTACGAGTACGAGCAGGACGCCTTCCAGGTGAGGACCCCCACCGACATCCTCGGCCAGCACATCCACCTGGTGAAGTTCGACGTCCTGGCCTCCGACGGCGCCGCCAACGGCTTCAACTACGAGGACGGCACCTTCGCGCCGGAGGAGGTAATCGAGCGGATCGAGGCGATCCGCGCCTGGAACGGGTGCCCTTCGTTGTCCGCGTCCACCGCTTCCCCGCTGCGCGGCCTGCACGCCCCGGAGAGCCTGACCGCCGCCACTTCGCCGTACCAGCCGGTGCCCCCTCCCATTCCCCTGTGTCCCACTGCCGAGCCCCATCCGCACTTCGGCGTCCTCGGCGCCCAGACCACGGTCCAGCGCTGGTACCCGGACCCGGTCTACGACAACCAGAAGAACGACCGCACCCTGCGCACCGTGTTCACCCACGACCACTTCGGGCCGTCGACCCACCAGCAGGCGGGCCTCTACGCCGGCCTGGTGGTCGAGCCCGAGGGCTCGACCTGGCTGCACAACGAGACCGGCTCCTACCTGGGACCGAACCCGCTGGTACCGGCCTCCAACCCGCCGAAGGCGGACGGCCGTGGCGACGGCGGACCGACGAGCTGGCAGGCGGTGATCGTGGCGGCCAACAGCGACCCCGACGCCGAGGAGAACACCTTCCGCGAATTTCTCCTCGAGTTCCAGGACTTCGCCCTCGCCTTCGAGGAGGGCACCCCCACCGACGCGATCGCCATCAACCCGCCGGCCAAGAAGAACGCCGGGCTGCAGGACCTGATCGAGGTCTCCCCCACCTGCGGCGAGAACGGTCCGCAGCGGCCCTGCCCGGAGCTGATCTCGGCCGACGACGTGGGCAGCATGACCGTCAACTACAGGAACGAGCCCCTCGCCCTGCGGGTGCGCGACCCGAGCACCAACGGCCAGGCGACGGGCGATGCCGGGGATCTGTCCCTCGCCTTCTCGTCCCACGTCGACCGGGCCGACAACGACTTCGACGTCCAGCCCACGGTCTACCCGCCGCTGACCGCGGACCTGCTGCCGCGCGACCCGTACACGCCGCTGCTGCGGGCCTACGAGAACGACCGGGTGCAGATCCGCATCCTGGTCGGCGCCCACGAGGAGGGCCACAACTTCTCGATCCACGGCATCAAGTGGTTGTTCGAGCCGTCGTGGGAGAACTCCGGCTACCGCGGGAGCCAGATGATGGGCATCTCGGAGCACTTCGAGTTCATCGTGCCCCACCTCGTCAAGGCGCCCTCGGGCTACGCCGTCGACCGCCTGTGGGCCGCCGGTTCGTCCACCGACGACTACTGGAACGGCATCTGGGGTCTGTTCCGCGCCTACACCGGCACCCGCCAGGATCTCGAGCCGCTACCCACCAACCCCAGCGGCCGCGCCTACCTGGAAGCCGGCACGGTGGGACAGTTCGATTTCTCCTGCCCCAAGGAGGCGCCGGTGCGTCCCTTCGACGTCACGGCGATCACCGCTCAGCAGGCGCTGCCGAACGGCGAGCTGGTCTACAACGGCCGTACCGACGACTTCCCGCCGCTGTTCGACCCGACGGCGATCCTCTACGTGCGCACCTCCGACCTGGTCTCCGGCGCGAGCGGCCTGGAGCTCGACCCCGCCGTTCCGGTGGAGCCGCTGATCCTGCGTGCCGCGGCCGGCGAGTGCATCCACCTGACGCTGCGCAACGAGCTGCCCGCCCAGCTCCTGCAGCTCGACGGCTGGACCTCCCTGCCGATGATCGTGCGCGACTTCAACGCCAACGACCTCCGGCCGTCGAGCCGCGTCGGGCTGTCGCCGCAGATGCTCTACTACGACGTGTCGCGCTACGACGGCCACGACATCGGCTCCAACAGCCAGGGCCTCGGCGCCAACCGCCAGACCGTCGCCCCCGGCGGCAGCAAGACCTACAAGTGGTACGCCGGCGACGTGGTGGTCAACGCCGACGGCACGGCGACCGCGAAGCCCATCGAGTTCGGCGCTACCAACCTGATCTCCTCGGATCCCATCGAGCACGCCAGCAAGGGCGCCATCGGGGCCCTGATCATCGAGCCGAAGGGGGCGACCTGGTCGGAGCTGATGACGAGCCGGGCGGTGGCGATCGTCACCAACCCCCAGCCGACCAGCGGTCAGGACGCCGAGTTCCGCGAGTTCGTGCTGGTGTTCCAGAACGACGTCGACCTGCGCGCGCGCTACCCCTTCGCATCCTCCGGCACCGCCACCGACGCGACCTACGGCAACCCGGTGCCGAACCTCGACGCCAACAGCGTGACCGACGCCGAGGACACCGGCGGCAAGGCGCTGAACTACCGCAGCGAGCCGCTGTGGAAGCGGGTGAGCTACGACCCCTCGGCCCTCGGCTTCGAGGACACCGGCGACTTGCCCGACTGGTGGGACGTCGTCTCCAACACCAAGGTGGGGGGCGATCCGGTGACGCCGGTGTTCCGCGCCAGGCCGGGCCAGGCGATCCGCTTCCGGCTGCTGCAGCCCGGCGGTCACAGCCGCAACGAGGTGTTCGCGCTGCACGGCCACGCCTGGGACCAGCAGCCGTACGTCTCCAACTCGACCCGCATCGGCCGCAACCCGCTGTCGTTCTGGGAAGGCGCCCGCATGGGCCACGGGCCGACCAACCACTTCGACGCCGTGATCCGCCACGGCGCCGGCGGGACCTTCGGCGTGGAGGGCGACTACCTCTACCGCGACTTCTCCTCGATGGGCTTCGAGTACGGCCTGTGGGGCCTGCTGCGGGTGGGGCCGCGCCTCGACGAGGCTCCGTGCGGCGAGGAGATCTGCACCGGCGACTTCTACTGCTGCGGCGAGTGCTACGGCTGCTACCCCCTCGAGGAGGGTTGCCCCATCGTGGGCTGCGACTTCGAGGGATCGACGGCGGGCCCGGAGGTCTTCCCGTGGCTCGACTGAGGCTGGCCGCGGCCCCCCCTGCCGCCGGAGCCGGCGGGGTTCGAGCAGGCCGCATGCTCGCCCCCGTCCTCGCGTCGTTGCTCGCGGCGGCCCTGCTCGCTCCAGCTCCGGCCGGGGCCGGCGAGGCCACGCCGCCCGACACCCACCGCATCGAGCACCAGGGCGTGGTGTTGGAGGCTGCCGTCGCGCCCCTCGCCGGCGACCGCCTCACGGAGGGGGACCACGCGCGGGTCTCCTTCCGCTTCACCGACGCCCACACCGGCAAGCCCTACCCCGGCCTCTACCCCGGCGCTTGGCTCGACCGGCTGCCGGCGGCCGGCGACGTCGAGGAGGATCCCTGCCGCGAGAAGATCGAGCAGTTCCTCGGCGGGTCGCTGCTCGCCCAGGCGGAGGTCGACCTCAACGTCTACTACGTGCTGGCGCTGAACGACGACGACACCATCACGGTGGTCGATCCGCTGTTCGGCTTCGGCACCACGAAGCTCCTCGACCTCGTGGCGCTGCGCGGCGTGGGCCACGACTGGGCGCTGACCACCGACGGCCAGCGCCTCTTCGTGAGCCTGCCGGAGTGGAACCGGGTGGCGGTGGTGGAGACCGCCACCTGGGACGTGGCGCTCGAGATCGACACCGGCCCGCGGCCGGCACGGGTGGTGCTGCAGCCGGACGGGCGCTACCTGTGGGTGGTGCACGACGGCACGACGGGCGGCACCGCCGGCACGGCGAGCGCTTCCGGCGTGACGGTGATCGACGCCCGCAGCCTGCGCCGCGTCGCCGACGTCGCCACCGGCCCCGGCGCCGTCGACGTGGTGATCGACCCCGACAGCCGCCACGCCTACGTCGCCAACCGCCGCGGCGGCACGGTTTCGGTGATCGACGTCGCCACCCTGGAGAAGGTGCGCGACCTGCCGGCCGGTGAGGCGCCGGCGCACCTGGCCGTGTCGCCGCTGGCCGGCGCCGTCTACGCGGTGGATCCGGCCGGCGGCGCGGTGCACGTGCTCGACGCCGAGCGCGGGACGGTGGCGGTGGTCGCCGTGGGTCCCGGTCTCGGCGAGCTGCGCTTCGCCCCGGGCGGGCGCCTCGGCTTCCTGGTGCACCCGGCGGCCGACCAGGTGCACCTGCTCGACGCCGCCACCAACCGGGTGGTGCAGACCGCCGACGTCGAACGCGACCCGGACCAGGTGGCCTTCTCCGACGAGCTCGCCTTCGTGCGCCACCGCGGCAGCGACGTGATCCTGATGATCCCCCTCGACGAGGTGGGCGAGGCGGGGCGCCCGGTGCCGATCATCGACTTCCCCGGCGGGCAGCACCCGGCGGGTGACGCGGCCCACGCCACGCCGGCCGCCGGCATCGTGCAGGCACCGGGGGCCAGCGCGGTGCTGGTGGCCAACCCCGCGGATCGTGCCATCTACTACTACAAGGAGGGGATGGCGGCGCCGATGGGCCATTTCAAGAACTACGGCCGCTCGCCGCGGGCGGTGCTGGTGGTCGACCGCAGCCTGCAGGAGACCGCGCCGGGGCTCTACGAGACCACGGTGCGCCTGCGCCGCCCCGGCCGCTACGACCTGGCGCTGTTTCTCGACGCGCCGCGGGTGCTCGCCTGCTTCCCCCTGCAGGTGGCCGAGGATCCGGTGCGCGCCGCCGAGCGCCGCCGCCGGCCCCTCGAGGTGGAGCTCGTGACGGTACCCCACGAGGTCGCCGTGGGTCACGAGGTGCGGGTGCGCTACCGGCTGCACGCCGCCGGCGGCGAGGGCCTCCAGAGCGGCGTCGAGGACGTGCGTGCCCTCGCCTTCCTCGCCCCCGGCATCTGGCAGCAGCGCCAGTGGGCGGCGGAGATCGAGCCCGGTCTCTACGAGGCGGTGTTCACCCCGCCGGAGCCGGGCGTCTACTACGTCTTCGTCGAGATCCCTTCGGCCAACCTGCCGTTCCAGAGGTCACCGCGGCTCACGCTGCGGGCGGTGGACCGAGAAGGGGACCCGGAGCAGGGGCCGGCTCGGGAGGCGGCGGCGGACGGGCCGGCCGCGGCGCTCGGCTCCGCGGACCGCTGAGGAGCGGCTCCGCGGCCGCCTCAGGGCTGCCGCGACGGCTCCCGCGACACCAGCTCGACGAACTCCTGCGCCACGTCCCCCTCGCCGATGTAGAGGGCCAGCGGCTGCTGGACACCCTGCAGCTCCCAGCCCGACGGCCCGTCCTCCTCGAGCTCGACGGTCGGACGCACCACCCGGAAGAGGACGCCGTCGAGGCGGCGCAGCACGTCGCCGATGCGCGGCCGGTAGCCCGGCGGCAGGGCGCCGCCCTCGCCGTCGAGGGCGCGC
>DATACC010000208.1:0-2447 GCA_036259255.1 Thermoanaerobaculia bacterium
GAGGTCATCGCCCACGTCCGCGAGCGCTACGGCGAGGACCGGGTCGCCCACATCATCACCTTCGGCCGCCTCCAGCCCCGCGCCGTGCTGCGCGACGTCGGCCGGGTGATGGGCCTGCCCTACGGCCAGGTGGACCGCATCGCCAAGCTGGTGCCCGACATGACCCGCTCGCTGGCCGCCGCCCTCGAGGAGGTGCCGAAGCTCAAGGAGGAGGCGGCGGCCGACCCGCAGGTGGCGCGCATCCTCGAGGTCGGCAGCCGGCTCGAGGGCCTCACCCGCCATGCCTCGGTGCACGCCGCCGGCGTGGTGATCACGCCGCGCCCCATCGAGGAGCTCGTTCCGCTCTACAAGACCAGCAAGGACGAGGTGACGACCCAATGGGACAAGGACGTCGTCGAGGGGCTCGGCCTGCTCAAGATCGACTTCCTCGGCCTGCGCACGCTCACCGTCATCGACGACGCCGTGCGCATGGTGCGCCAGCAGGGCCAGGAGCTCGACCTCGACGCCGTGCCGCTCGACGATCCCGAGGTCTACCGCCTGTTCTGCGAGGGCCGCACCAACGGCGTGTTCCAGTTCGAGTCTCGCGGCATGAAGGACCTGCTGCGCCGGGCCAAGCCGTCGAAGTTCGAGGACCTCGCCGCCTTCAACGCCCTCTACCGCCCGGGCGCCCTGTCGGTAGGCATGGTGGACGAGTACATCCGCCGCAAGCAGGGGGCCAAGCGCGTCACCTACGTGCTGCCGGAGACCCGGGAGCTGCTGGAGGAGACCTACGGCGTCATCGTCTACCAGGAGCAGGTGATGCAGATCGCCGTCGAGGTGGCGGGCTTCACCCTCGGCGAGGCCGACGTGTTGCGCAAGGCGATGGGCAAGAAGAAGCTCGAGGTGATGCTCGAGCAGAAGCAGAAGTTCGCCGACGGCGCGGCGGCCCGCGGCGTACCCCGGGCCAAGGCCGAGGAGCTGTGGGACTACATCGAGCCGTTCGCCGGCTACGGCTTCAACAAGAGCCACAGCGTCGCCTACGCGATGCTGGCCTACAAGACGGCGTACTTGAAGGCCCACCATCCGGTGGCTTTCATGGCCGCCATGCTCAACTCCGAGCTGTCGACCTCCGACTCCATCGCCAAGTACGTGCGGGAGTGCCAGGAGATGGACATCCGCGTGCTGCCGCCGGACGTCAACGCCAGCGACTGGTGGTTCACCGTCGACGGCGGCGCCATCCGCTTCGGTCTCGGCGGCGTCAAGGGGGTGGGCGAGGGGGCGGTGGAGGAGATCCTGGCGGTGCGCCGCCGCGAGGGCCGCTTCCGCAGCCTGACCCACTTCGCCAGCGAGCTCGACGGCAAGCAGGTGAACCACAAGGTGTTCGACTCGCTGATCAAGGCCGGCTGCTTCGACTCCCTCGGCTCCACGCGCCGCGCGCTGCTCGAGGCGCTGGACCCGATCCTCGGCTTCGCCCAGCAGCGCCGCCACGAGCGCGAGGTGGGCCAGTCGACGCTGTTCGGCTTCGGCGGCGGCGACGGCGAGGCCGCGGCGCCCGAGCCGGAGCCGGAGGCGGCGGGCCCCGAGTGGCCCGAGGGCGAGCGGCTGAGCGCCGAGAAGGAGGCCCTCGGCTTCTACCTCACCGGCAATCCGCTGTCGGAGCACGAGGCGGAGCTGTCGAAGCTCGCGAGCCACACCACGGCGGATCTCAAAGAGGGGGTGGACGGCCCGGTGACCCTCGGCGGCCTGGTCACCAAGGTGCGGCCGACCCGCATCAAGAGCGGCAAGAACGAGGGCCGCATGATGGGCCGCTTCGTGCTGGAGGACCTGGAGGGCGCCATCGCCGCCATCCTCTTCGCCGACACCTTCGAGAAGTACGGGCAGCTGCTGGAGGACGAGGCGGTGGTGCTGGTCAAGGGGATGGCGCGCGAGCGGGGCAGCGATCTCGAGCTCAACGTGGAGGAGGTGGTGCCCCTCAAGAAGGCGTCGAAGAAGCTGCTCCGAGGGGTCGACCTGGTGGTGGACGGCTCCGCCGCTCTGTCGATCAACACCTTCCTCGAGCTGCGCGACCTGCTGCGCGAGCACCACGGCGACACTCCGGTGCGCTTCCAGTTGAAGCTGCCGGGCCGCAGGGTGGCGATCGCGCCCGAGGAGGCCTACAAGGTGCGGCTCGGGCCGCGGTTCGTGGCTTCGGTGGAGGGGCTGCTCGGGCAGGGGATGGTGCGCGAGCGGTACGGATAGAGACAGGGAAAGGAGGTGGCTTCGGGCCGGGCCGGCGGGGCCGTCGCTGCACTGGGGCGGCGGGGGCGGCCGGCCGGGGGACGCGGGGCCGTCGGTGATGACTGGGTGGGCGGGCCCCGCTCGGAGGCGCCGGCTGCCACCTCCCTCGGACTCCGCGACGGCTCGGGAGACGCCGGCGCATACGCCCCCGGCCGGGCGCCCCCGCCGCCCCGGTCGCTCCGCGACGACCC
>DATACC010000209.1:0-9168 GCA_036259255.1 Thermoanaerobaculia bacterium
CCGCGGCTCGGGCTCGCGCGGGCGGTCGCCCGCCGGCAGGGGGGACCGGTGCCGTGTCTCCGCGGCAGGGTGGCGACATCTCTACGAGGCGGTAGCATCGCGCCATTCGCCAACTCCCCCGGAGGTGCCCTCATGCGGACCGCCCTGCCGTTCCTGCTCGCCGCCACCCTCGCGCTGCCCGTCCTCGCCCTGCCGGCGTTCGCCGGCGACCGGGTGACCGGGCGCTCCTTCGCCACCCGCTCGGAGGTGATCGCCCCGAACGGCATGGTGGCGACCAGCCATCCGTTGGCCACCCAGATCGGGGTGGACGTGCTCCAGGCCGGCGGCTCCGCCGTGGACGCGGCGATCGCCGCCAACGCCGCGCTCGGGCTGATGGAGCCCACCGGCAACGGCATCGGCGGCGACCTGTTCGCCATCGTCTGGGACGCCGAATCGAAGCGCCTCTACGGCATCAACGGCAGCGGGCGCTCGCCGCGAGGGCTCACCCTGGAGGAATTCGAGCGCCGCGGCCTCACCAGCATTCCGAGCCACGGGCCCCTGCCGGTGTCGGTGCCGGGCACCGTCGACGCCTGGTTCGAGCTCCACGGCCGCTTCGGCAAGCTGCCCATGGAGCGGGTGCTCGCGCCCACCGTGCGCTACGCCCGGGAGGGCTTCCCGCTCACCGAGCTGATCGCCTACTACTGGGGCAGGAGCGTCCCGATCTTGAGCAAGTATCCGGGATTCGCCGAGGTCTACATGCCGAACGGGCGGGCGCCGGAGAAGGGCGAGATGTTCCGCAACCCGGCGCTGGCCAACACGCTGGAGACCATCGCCCGGGGCGGGCGCGACGCCTTCTACGAGGGCGACATCGCCCGCACCATCGCCCGCTACGTGCAGGAGCAGGGCGGCTTCCTGTCCTCCGAGGATCTGGCGGCCCACCGCTCCGAGTGGGTGGAGCCGGTGTCCACCACCTACCGTGGCTACGAGGTGTGGGAGCTGCCGCCCAGCGGCCAGGGCATCGCCGTGCTGCAACTCCTCAACATCCTGGAGGGTTACGACCTCGGCGCCATGGGCTACGGCAGCGCCGAGTACCTGCACACCTTCCTCGAGGCCAAGAAGCTGGTGTTCGAGGACCGGGCGCGGTTCTACGCCGACATGGATTTCGCCGAGGTGCCCGTGGAGTGGCTGATCTCCAAGGAGTACGCCGCCGAGCGGCGCAAGCTCATCGGTCCGCGGGCGGCGCGGCGGGTGGAGGCGGGCAACCCGGCGCTCGAGGAGGGCGATACGATCTACCTCGCCACGGCGGACGCCGCGGGCAACATGGTGTCGCTCATCCAGAGCAACTACCGGGGCATGGGCTCCGGCATGACGCCGCCGGGCCTCGGCTTCATCCTCCAGGACCGCGGCGAGCTGTTCACCCTCGAGCGCGGCCAGGCCAACACCTACGCGCCCGGCAAGCGGCCGTTCCACACCATCATCCCGGCCTTCGTCACCAAGGACGGGGCGCCGTGGCTCGCCTTCGGGGTGATGGGGGGGGCCACCCAGCCCCAGGCCCACGCCCAGGTGCTGATCAACCTGATCGACTTCGGGATGAACTTCCAGGAGGCCGGCGACGCGGCCCGCTTCCTCCACGAGGGCTCGTCCGAGCCCACCGGCGAGCCGATGGACCCGGGCGGCGGCACCGTCCAGGTGGAGAGCGGCATCCCCTACGAGACGGTCCGCGAGCTGATGGCCCGCGGCCACCGCGTGAGCTTCGCCCTCGGCCCCTACGGCGGCTACCAGGCGGTGGCTCGGGACCTCGAGCACGGTGTGTGGATCGGGGCGTCGGAGAGCCGCAAGGACGGGCAGGCAGCGGGGTACTGAGGGGCCCGAGGTCGGTGCCCGCGGCGGCCGGGGCGCTCAGGCGTCGAGGAGCGGCTGGGTGGCGGCGGGTCGCTCGGCGGTGCGGTCGAGGTCGCGGCGGACCTGGCGGGCCAGCTCGCGGGTGAGGGTTTCGGCCAGGGCGGCCTCGTGGACCAGGGCGAGGGCGGCGAGGGTCTCGCGGGAGAGGCTACGGTGGCGGAAGATCGGCGTCGTCTCGCGGGCCAGGCGGCGCACCTCGGCAGTGCGGCCCTGGGCCAGGTAGACGAGGCAGAGGTCGAGCGCGGCGACGGCCGCCTCGTATGGCCGCTCCTCGCGGCGACACACCTCCAGCACGTCCTCGAACAGCCGCTCGGCACGCACCAACTCGGCCGGGTCGGACTCCCCCAGGCCGTAGGCGATGCGGCCCTCGATGGCCCGCTGCCGCAGCGACCACCAGGAGCCCTCGGCCGCGGACCAGGCATCCTCCGCGTCCTCCATCACCCGGCGAGCATCTGCAGGGCGGTTGACGTCGCAGAGACAGAGCGCCAGGGCACCGGCGGCGCAGAGGAGAAGCTCTTCGTCGGTGCGGTCCGTACTCAATAGCGCGCGCTCGAGATCGCCTACCGCTTCGTCCAGCCGGTCCTGCTGTCGGTACAGCTCGGCTCTCTGCACCAGGACCCGAGATAGAGAAGATCGGCTCCTTAGGATTCCGAAAACCAACACTGCGCGAGCGAGCAGATGCTCAGCCTCGTCCAAGCGACCCTGTTCGAGGCGTAGTGAGGCCTCCAGACTGCTCACCTCGCCATGAAGCTCCGAATCACTGATCGGCCCTGCGGCCAAGAAGCGCCGAGCTTCTGCGAAGCGCCGGTCGGAGCCGACCAGATTGCCCGCTACGCGAAGAGCATTCGCCTGATGGGCAAGAGCCCGGATCCGGAGAGCCTGAGAATCGGTCTGCTCGAGGGCTCCCGGCGTCCACAGCAGTACCGTTTCCACCAGACCAGCCAGAGCTGCCGCAATGCTTGGCTCCCGCCTTACACGGGATCGACTTTCCTGGATGAGGAGCTCTGCAAACCCACGTGATCGGTAGCGGGATCGTGCCGTGGCGACCTTCTGTTGCCATACTTCCTGCGGTTGCGTGAGCAATTGGCGGAGCTCGCGGCGCAGCCGGCGGCGCTCCGCGCCCCGTTGGTGCTGGTCTGATTTCGTTGCAGTGGCTGTCGTTCCGTAGCCTGAGGTCAAAGCGTCATCATCGCTTCGCCTTGGTGACGGGGCGCCTCCGGCCTTCAGAGGGAGGTTGCGGTAGACGTCCCAGTCGGAACGGCAACTCGGGCAGATTTGGAGGAGATGGGGAAACCCAAACTCCACGAGCGCTCGCGGCGGCAACTCACCGCTGAGCACCATCAGATAGACCTCGAGCGTCAGGTGGGGCATGGAATCTCCTGGTGAATGGGCCTCTACCTACTAGTTGCCTCAGGAGGGTGAAAGGGAGACACGAGAGTGGCCGGCGACCAAGCGGCCGCCGGCTGGAAGCCACCTAACCGTTGGGGTCCATGCCGGGAAATACCTCGTCCTGGCTCCGAACCATTCGTGCGGCATCGCTATGTGGGGGCCGCACCTCGTCGACGGGCAGGATGTCCTGGTCCAGCGTGCCGCTGTCGTCCACTGGCGCCACCGGGTCACTGGCGAAGGGCGCCACCAGGCGTCCAAACCAGGCCTCCACGTGGTCCATTAGGTCGTGCCACGAGTCCGAAACCACCGGCTCTGCTGCAGCCGGCACCCCTGGTGCCAGCAGCAGCGCGATGAGCGCGATGGCGGCGAGCATTCGCCCTGATTTCCTCATGTTTGCCTCCTCTCGATCATCGCGGACAGGCCGGCGCGGCGGCATTGCCGCCCTCCCGCCGCGTTTCCAGCATTGAGAGTAGGGCAATCGACGTGTCGTTATAGAGTCATGAACGGGAAGCCCCTGGGGCCGCTCGTTACGTAAATCAAGTACACAGGAATGACAGTCCACCTATGCTTTTCAAGGGAGCGTTCTCACCGTCATCTACGGCGGGAACATGCTCTATTGGATCGTCTGTGAGAGGAGGGATCGGCCGGCGCTTCCTGATGCGTCGGCGGCACTGCTAGGAATCGGCGGCGGGGTGGGAACGCATCCGAGAGCGGTCGAGGTACTCGCGGATACGCCGTGCACTGGCGAGCGTCAGGCTCTCTGCTTGTGCCGCGCGCTGGAACAGCGCGAGGGCTGCAAGACTCTCACGGTGAAGATCACGACTAATGAACACAGGGGCTGCTTCGCTCGTCAATCGGCGCACTTCGGCCGTGCGTCCCTGTGCGAGAAGCGCCATCGAGAGGTCGATGGTGGCCATTGCCGACTCATAGTCGAGGCCGAGATCGCGGCAGCGCTGTAGGACGAGGCGAAAGGATCCTTCCGCAGCGGTCATCTCTCCGAGGCCGAAATAGATACGTCCTTCGAAGATCGCGAGCCTCAGCAGCCACCAGTCTTCGGGGGATCGTCGCCAACGAGAGGCGTTCTCGGTCAGCAGGTGACGAGCTTCGCGCGGCCGGTCGAGGTCGCACAGCGCGAGCACCTGGGTACCAATGGCGCAGAGATACGGCACCGTGTGCTTCTCGGGATCCAGTCTCGAGAGAGCCTCGCGTGCAGTCTCGAGAGCCTCCGACGACTGTCCGAGAAGACGGTACAGCTCCGCGCGCTGCACCATCGCCCGCGCCCACGCCTCCGGCTGCCCGCTTTCGGCCAGGCACTCGACCGCCCGGTCGAGGCAGGTGCCGGCTTCTGGGAAGCGTCCCTGGTCGAGGCGGAGAGAGGCTTCGAGGCTGTCCAGCTCACCGGCGATCTCGTCGTTCAGTGGCCGGCCGGTGAGCTCGCGGCGCAGGGTGGACAGCTCGTGGTCGGCGCGGTGGAGGTCGCCCGCGACGCGCAGGGCATTGGCTTGCCAGGCGCGGGCGCGGATCACCAGCTCGTCGCCCCAGGCGCTGGGCAATGCGCCCGGAGTCCACAGGACCACCAGCGGCACCAGCTCCGCCAAGCCCGCCGCCTCCCGCGCGTCGGTCCGAACGCGGCGGCGGGATTCCTCCAGCAGGCGCTCCGCGAAGGCGCGGGACCGGTAGCGGGTGCGGGCGGCGAGCACCCGCTGGCGACGCTCGGCGGCGGGAAACTTCAGCAGGTGGCGCAGCTCCCGCTCGGCGCGGCGGCGCCGGGTGCGCAGGCGCGCCGCCTCCTCTTCGAGCTGCCGCGTGACCCGGTCGAAGGCGGAGCTGTAGGGGGAGCCGCCCCGCAGGTCGATGGCCATCGCGGCCGGCGGACGGGGCCGCCGCTGGGAGGTCCCCTGCGCCACCCTGCCCCGCAATTCCGGCGTCGCCGAGGGGGCATCGTCCAAGAACGGGAGGCCGTCCGAGCCGTCCGCCAGCTCGCCCGCCGCGGCCGCCATCGGCTCACCTTCCGTCACCTGGCGACCCAGCATCGCCAGGATCTCCTGGCGACCCTCGCCCAGCGCTTCCCAGGCGGCGCGACACTCGGGGCATTGGGCGATCAGGTGCTGGTGCAGGTGCTCGGCCAGGGAGCGCACCGGACGGCGCCCGGTGGCCACCTGGTAGTACATCTCTGGCGGGATGTGTCGATGGTTGCTGATGGCTCCGCCCCCCGATCGTGTCCGGGCTTCCCCGGTGGTTGCAGGATGGCGGAGATTCTGTCATAGCGGGGAGGCGATGCGGCGCGGGCAACCGATGCCGAGCTGCTGCGGGGAGCCGTGCCCGGCGCTGGTGAGCTCGACCGTGGGCACGACGACACGACCGTACGGGCCGACGAGCTGCTGCAGGGCTCGCCAGTTTCTGGGCGCCAGCAGCAGTCGCCTCCGTGGCGCGGTGACGATGGCTCCGAACCGGTGGAGCCGCGGACCCTCGGCTTGTCGCGGGAGAAGCAGTAGCAGGATCGAGGCTCCCGAGCACGGCCGCCGGGGCGGTCCGCGTCGCGGGCGGTCGTCCTGGGGCAGCGCACACGCCGCGACAGATGGCGGTAGCCTTTGTCCATGCTGCCTTTCGAGCCAAGACGGTGGCGCCTCCCTGGTGTCGCTTTCTTCGCAGCGATTCTCCCGGCCCTCCTGGTTGGCTGGCCACTCGCGGCCTCCTCCCCGCTTTGCGAGATGCCTGAGAACCGCCCTCCGCTGCCGAACGTCCTGGACCCGTTGCTCGCCCGGGTGGACCTCGTGGCGAGCGGCTGGGTGGCGGAGGGCTTCGAGCAGGCGGACGGGAGCTGGGACGCCTTGCTCACCGTGGCCCAAGGGATCCACGGCGTCGAGGACGGCCGCGAGCTCCGCCTGCTGTTCGACCAGAGGCCGAACCTGTACCTGCCGGAAGACAAGGCGCCGTGGATCTTTCTCCTCGAGGAAGCGACCGGCCTCGCCGGCGTCCGGATCGTGCAAACGGGCTCGCTGGGTCACCAGTGGCTGTGGGATGCCACCGACCTGGTCTGCGGTGGCGAAGACCACCCTGCCCTGGTGCCGCTGATCCGGTATCTGGTGCACCGGCATGGCGCGCCCGCGAGGACGCCGGTGGTGCTACTGTGCCGGGGGGAATCCGAGCAGCGTTACCTGCGGCTGGACGGCGGCGAGGTCGAGGTGCAGGGGCCGCCTCTGCGGTTCACCGAACTCGCCGTGAAGGCACGGCTCTTCGTGGCCCCGGTGATCCTCGATGCCGGCGAGGTCGCGGAGCCGGTCGTGCTCGGAGCGGCCGCCAGGAACGGCGGCCGGAGGACCTTCTTCGGCCTCGACACACGGGCGCTGGGGTTCCTCGCTGCCGCTCCCGTGCCGCGGGCAGCGCTGGGTTTCGCCCCGGACGAGATGGTGGCCCTCGTGATCCCCTTCGAACGCCCGGTCCCCCCCTGGGCGGGCGACTGCCCCGACGAGGTGTCGCCGGAGCATCGCGGCAGGCCACCTTCAGCGCTCAGCCCTCAGCGCCCCCCGCGCCGGCCGGTCGAGCCCCAGAGTTGCATCTCGGGTCCCTCCTCGGCATCCCACCGGACGCGGAGCGTCGCTCCGTCCTCCAGGGCGAAGAACTCCGTGGTGCTGGCGGGGTGGAACGTGTAGCGGGATCCGCGGGGCGTCGCGAGCAGGAGGTGGTTGCCGGCGCGGATCACGGTGACTTCGAAACCCACGGGTTCCATGTGCCAGCGGCCGACGAGGCCATCGAGCACCGCGGGGTCTACCGTCACCGCCCGGCGCCGCTCCGGCGCGAAGTGAGGCCAGCCGTAGACGCGGGCGGCCGCGCGCACCACCTCGGCGATCAACTCGTGACCGCCGTCGCCGTTGGCCATCACCACGATCCCGTCGCCCGCCGCGGGGTAGGCCACCAGGTACGTGCGCGTGCCGCGGTTCCATCCCGCGTGGTCGAAGTGCAGGGCGTCGCCCGCGTCGTGGACGCCCACCCCCAGCCCCATCGTCCCCATCTCGGTGGTCAGCATCCGCCGCGCGGTGGCCGGAGCGAGCAGGCGGTTCGGCTCGCCGCGGAACGCGCGCAACAGCGCCACGGCGAAGCGGGCGAGGTCGGCGGGCGTGCTCCACAGGCCGGCGGCGGCGCGCTCCGGGTAGACGTGCCAGCCGCCGGGCACCGGAGCGCCGTCGAAGCCGTGGCCGTGGGCGGCCGCGTCCGCGAGCGCGGCCGGCAGCGGCTGGGCGAAGGTGCTGCGCTCCATGCCGGCCGGCGCCAGCACCAGCTCGTCGAGGAGCGAAGCGAAGGGCCGCCCCGTCACCTCCGCCAACAGCAACTCGACGACCTGGTAACCGCCGCCGGAGTAGCGGTAGCGCCCTCCCGGCGTCTCGTCCACCCGCACCGCCCGCGAATTCGCCGGCGCCGCGCCGTCGAGGATCTGGATCGGCGTCGGCAGCGGCGCCCCGTGGCGATAGCCGGGAAAGCCGCCCACCGTCACCCCCGCGCTGTGGGAGAGCAGGTGGCGCAGGGTCACCGGTGCCGGTGCCACGCCGTCGGCGAACGGTAGGCGCCACGACCGCAGCCGGCGGCCGACGTCCTCGTCGAGCCCGAGCTGGCCGTCCTGCACCAGCCGCAGCGCGCCCGCCGCCGTCACCGCCTTGCTGATCGAGGCCGCCTGGAACAGGGTCGAGGCGGTGATCGGCACCGCACCGCCCGCCCGCGCCACGCCGTAGCCGGCGGCCCACGCCACCGCGCCGTCGTCGATCACGGCGACGCCCAGCCCCGGCACGCGGTAGCGCTCCATGCGCTCCTCGACAGTCCAGCGCGGCTCGGCACGTCCGGCGAGGACGACGGCCGGAAGCAGCCCGCGCTCCACGACCCGCCGCCGGTCCCCACCGGAATCTCCCGCGGCCGCCCCCGGCGCCGCCGGGCCGGCCTGCGGTGCCGAGCACGCGGTGAGCAGGACGAGGAGGATCGAGACGAGGCGCATGGAATCGAGGGGAAGGGGGGTGTCCGCAGCGGCGGGACGGCGGCATCCTCCCACAGCGGGGGCGTGGCCAGGGCGGCGCCCAGGCGGCACGGCATCCGGGGCACTGGGAGATCAGGTGCGGATGGGTCTGCTGGGCGAGGGAATGCACCGGCGGCGTCCGGCGTCTACCTGGTCATCCAGCTCCGGGGCGCTGGGTCGATGGTCGCTGGCGGCTTCGCCTCGATCGTGCAGGATGACGGAGATTCGGTCCTGGGCCGTTCCGGGCCCGTTCACCCGCCCCGCACGCCGAGCGCCGAGAGCACGCGCGCCGCGGCGCGGTCGCAGCGCTCGCCGTCGAACGCCCACAGGCGCACCACCTCCTCGCCGAGCCGGCGCTCCAGGTGCTGGCGCAGCGCGGCCCGGGCGCGGTGCAGGCGCACCTTCACGTTGGGCTCGGAGAGACCGAGGACGGCCGCGGCCTCCGCCGTCGACAGCCCTTCGACGGCGCGCAGCACGAACACCGCCCGGTGGCTCTCGGGGAGGGCGTCGACGGCCTCCGCCAGCGCCTGGCGCAGCTCGGCGTTGGCGGCGCCGTCTTCCGGCGTCGGACGGTGGGGCGCGGCGCGGTCGCTCATGGCGGGCACCTCCTCCCAATCGGGCTCCAGCGCCGCGAAGCGCCGCTCGTGACGCCGCCGCGCCAGCGCCTCGTGGACGGCGATGCGCAGCAGCCAGGTGGAGAAGCGGCCGCGGCCCTCGTACCGGTCGAGGTGTCGAAAGGCCCGCAGCCAGGCCTCCTGCACCACGTCCTCGGCTTCGGCGTCCTGGCCGGTCAGCGCCCGTGCCAGCCGGAACACGCGTCGGTTGTGCCGGCGCATCAGGGCGACGAAACCGGCGGCCTCGCCGCGCCGGGCCTGCCCGACGAGGTTCTCGTCGGG
>DATACC010000210.1:0-14101 GCA_036259255.1 Thermoanaerobaculia bacterium
CCCCCCCCCCCCCCCCGCCCCCGCCACCTACGCGCCCCCACACCCCCGTATCGCGGTCTCCGCGAGCTCGCTTAGAATCCCGCCTTCCCAAAGGAGGGATTCATGAGCGATCCTGCTCTCCCCGCACCCCAGTTGGTCCTCGACAGCCGGATGCTCTACACGAGCTGGATCCCGGCCGACCCCGAAGCCTGTGCCCGCCTGCTGCCGAAGAAGCTGAGGCCGGCGGACAACCACGCCGTGTACATGAACCAGTACGTCGTCGACTCCGCGGAGCAGACCACCGGCTTCGGCGCCTACTCGCTGAGCTACCTCGGCCTCGATCTCGGCGGGCTGTTCGCGCCCGACGGCGTCACCCCGGCCCGCTTCTTCACCCACTACCTCAACTCGTCGCAGGAGATGCGCGCCTACGTCAAGGAGCGCGGCGTGCCGGCCAAGCCAGGGCGCACCACCGTGGAAGTAGAGGGCGAGATCGTGACCGCCACCACCTTCGTCGACGACCGCCCCGTGATCCGCTCCCGCGCCCGCATCGGCGCCGCCGGCGTGATCGCCCGGGGCCACCTGCGCTACGTCACCCGCGTCGGCAACCGCCTGGTGGCCGGCAACTACCCCTACATCGGCGACCTGGTCTCCCCCTTCGAGGTGCTCTCCATCGACTTCCTCGACGAGGACCATCCGCTCTGGGCCCTGCGCCCGAAGCAGCCGCTGGAGGTGATAACAGCGTCGTCCTTCTTCGCGCCCCGCGATTCCTTCGTCTACCCCGGCGGCGAGGAGGAGATCGGCCCGGCCGAGTAGGCGCCGCCGCAGGGCGGCCCACCCGGGAAGCTGTGGCAAGCTCGGTGGATGGATCGAGCCGTCGCGCTGCCGGCCCGGGTGGGCCTCGTCCTCGCCCTCGTACTGCTCGGTACCGCCTGCGAACGGCGCGTCGACGTCGACTTCGGCCTGCCGCCGCCCTACGACGCCCTGGTGGTGCCGGCCGAGCGCCTGGACTCGGAGGCGGCGGTGCGCCGCGGCCGCGCCCTCTACCTCTCCTACTGCGCGATGTGCCACGGCCCCGAGGGCCGCGGCGACGGCCCCCGGGCCGGCATCCTCGCCAGTCGCCCCCGCGACATGACCAGCCCGCGCTGGCAGGCCGCCATGAGCCCGCGCCGCACCTACGCCGCGATCCACGCCGGCCGGCCGGCCAGCGGCATGCCGTCCTGGCGCAGCCTCGACGAGGAGCAGATCTGGGACCTGGTGGCCTACGTGCGCAGCCTCTGACCACCCGACGGCCGGCCTCGCGACGGACCCGCGTCCCCTCACCGATCCCCTCGAAGTCCCCGGCCACGCCGATGCCCCGCCGCCCCGGGCACGCGGTATACAATGGCCCCGCATCGCCGCGACCCGCGAGTCCCGCGCCGAGCCCGAACCGACCCTGAGGAACCATGGCAGCCGAGAACTCCTTCGACGTCGTCTCCAACGTGGATATCCAGGAAGTCCGCAACGCCGTGGACCAGGCGCAGCGCGAGCTGGGCACCCGCTACGACCTCAAGAACGCCGCCGCCGAGGTGGAGCTCGCCGGGGAGGAGATCGTCATCGAGTCCTCCGACGAGTACACCCTCGGGCAGGCCGTGGACGTGCTGAAGACCAAGCTGGTGCGGCGCAGCGTCGACCTGAAGTCGCTGCGCCCCGGCAAGGTCGAGGAGGCCAGCGGCGGGCGCGCCCGCCAGAAGTTCGAGCTGCAGCAGGGCATCCCCACCGACACCGCCAAGCAGATCGCCGCCGAGGTCAAGAAGCTCAAGATCAAGGTGCAGGCCGCCATCCAGGGCGATTCGGTGCGGATCACCGGCAAGAAGCGCGACGACCTGCAGCAGGTGATCACGCACCTGAAGTCCCTCGACCTCGACGTGCCGCTGACCTTCACCAACTACCGCTCGTGATCCGCACCTCTCCCAGGGCTCCCGCCCGTCCCCGGGCCGCCGTCCTGCTCGCCGTGCTGCTGGCCGGCGCCCTCGCCTGGGCGCCCGAGACCCACGCCCGCCGCGAGAAGGGCGAGCGGGTGCCGGTGAGCGGCATCGTGACCGACGCCGAGGGGCAGCCGCTGGCCGACGTGCGGGTGGTGCTCGAGGCGTCCCGAGCCGTGTTCAGCCTGCGCGAGTTCCGCGCCGTGCTGCGCGACACCACGCGGGTGGCGGCGGTCACCGACGCCCAGGGGCAGTTCCGCCTCGAGTGGCCGTGGGACAGCTTCTACAACCATTTCGAGCTGGTCGCCGGCGTGCCGGTGCGCAGCGGCCGCGGCGAGCGCTTCCAGGAGCTCGCCCGCTCCGACGTGACGCGCCGGGTCGGCGGCCGAGGGCCGGTGGTGGCCACCCTGCTGGTGGAGAACGCCGAGTTCCTGCGCACCCTGCGCAGCTTCCTCGCCGCTCTCGATAGCGACGACGAGCAGCGCGTCTACCGCGACGCCGGCATGCCGGGGCGGGTGGAGAACCAGGGCGGCGAGGCGCGCTGGTGGTACTTCGAGCAGGGGCGCATGTACCGCTTCGACCGGGGACGGCTGGTGGAGGTCAAGACCTTCGCGCCCGTCGATCGCCTGTGATGACCGCCGGCCCCGCGATGGTCCACCGTGCCGCCCGGGTCGCAGGCCCGTGATGCCGCTGCGCCCGCTCTCCACGGCCGCCGAAAGCTCCGCCGCGGCCACCCCGTCGCGCTCTGCCGCCACCGACACGGCGCCGACGACGCCGCCGGAGCACTTCCTCGGCCTGGTGGCGCCGAAGCTCGCCGCCACCGAGGAGATCTTCCGCCGCAGCCTGGATTCCGACGTGCCGTTCATCCACAAGGCCGGCGAGTACCTGGCCACCGGCGGCGGCAAGCGGGTGCGCCCGGCGCTGCTGCTGCTCACCGCCCGGATGTTGGGCCACGACGGCGAAGAGGAGGTCACCTACGCCGCGGTGGTGGAACTGATCCACACGGCGACCCTGGTGCACGACGACGTCATCGACCACTCGGGCCTGCGCCGCGGGCGCGAGACGGTCAACCGCCTGTGGGGCAACAACCTCACGGTGCTGCTCGGCGACTGGATCTACACCCTGGCGATGCAGAAGGCGCTCTCCCACGATCGCCTGGAGGTGGTGCAGCGCCTGGTCGGCGCGACGCTGAAGATGGTGGAGGGCGAGCTGCTGGCCCTCGAGCGGCTGGGCTCCATCGATCTCACCGCCGAGGAGTACTTCCGGATCATCGACCGCAAGACGGCGCACCTGTTCTCGGCCGCCTGCTCGGTGCCGGCGCTGATCCCGCCGCGCCGGGCGGGGGCGGAGACGGCGCTGGGGCGCTACGGGGAGCACCTCGGCGTCTGCTTCCAGATCATCGATGACCTGCTCGACTTCACCGCCCGCGAGGACGAGCTCGGCAAGCCGGTGCTCTCGGATCTGAAGGAAGGCAAGCTCACCTTGCCGCTGATCCTGCTGCTGCCGCGCATCGCGCCTGCCGAGCGCGACCGGATCCGCCACGTGCTCGAGGACCGCGCCTTCCGCCGCGCGGCGGCCGACGACATCCTGGCACTGGTGGAGCGCGAGGGCACGCTGGACGAGGCCGCCGCCCTGGCCGAGGACCACGCCGAGCGCGCCCGCCGCGAGCTCGACCCCTTCCCCGACAACGACGCCCGCGAAGCCCTGCTCTACGCCCCCGACTTCATCCTCACCCGGCGGTCCTGAAACGGCGACGGGCGCCGGCGAGCCTCACGGCTCCCGCGGCGCCCGGGATCGCTGCGGCTCCGGCTCAGCTACAGAAGCACATGCCAGAGCAGACCTTGCCGGTGGGGTTCGAGCAGGCATAGGCCGACGAATCGAAACCGCAGTTGCGCGGCGCCTGGTGGGCCCAGCAGTCGCGGGCGTTGGTGCAATCGCCCCAATCCGGGCAGATGTACTTCTGCTCGGCGCCCGCCATCGGGGACAGGCTGTCGAGAAGCTCGTCGAGGGTGACCTCTTCCGCCGGGGCCTCGGCGGGCTCGGCATCGGCGAGCCCGGCATCGGCGGGCTGGGCATCGGACGGGGCGGCGGCGGCCTCCGCCTGCGGTGCGACGGCCGGGGCCGCCGCCATCTCGCCGGCGGCGGCCGGCAGACAGGCGAGCATCAGGGTGAGGGCGAGCAGGGTGAGCTTCGAGCGCATGGGCACGGTCTCCTGGGTTCGGCGACCGGACGCCGGATCACCGGCGCCCCGCCGCGGGATCGGATGGGCGCACCGCGCGATCTCCGCAGGCTCCGGAGACCGCCGGCACACCGTCGGCATCGTGCCAGCTTATCCGATTCTTCGGATTTCCTCCACATCGAACCCCCTCACTCGCTGGCGTCCGTGCCGAGCACGCGCCGGCGTACCGCCTCCTCGGTCGGGCTGGTGCGCACCGGGGGCCGCAGGCCGACGATGCCGTCCGCCTCGCTCCTCTCCCCCGCCGCAAGCCCCTCCGCCCGGGGCTCGGGCAGCCGGCCCAGCGCCTCCGGGAACACCGGGAGCACCTGCGCCGCGGCGAGGCCCGGCAGGCCACTGACGACCGCGTAACGGAAGCGCCGGGGCACCACGTCCGTCCACACCGGCAGGCCCGGCAAGGTGACCACCGGCACCGCCTGGCGGGGATGCTCCAACGGAGCCAGGGGCTCGGCGCCGGTGAGCAGCAGGGCAGCGTCGGACGGCCCCGCGGCGGCGGCCGGCTCGCGGATCAGGGCGAGGTAGCCGGTGACCTCGCGGCCGAAGTCGAAAACCACGCGCCCCGGCGCCTCGCCCCGCCGGGCCACGGCGGGAAGCGGATCGCAGGGCAGGCCGGCCGCCGCCGCCAAAGGCCGCGGGCGCCCCTCCCCCGGGCCGCGCTCCGGCCGACCCCAGCGCCCCACCGGCGGGCGCCCCCAGGAGACGAGCCCCTCGCCTGCGCCCACCGGCTGCCAAGCGGGGACGATGCCGGGGTGGTGGCGCGGCAGCAGGTGCCACGAGCGGTCGGTGACCACCGCCGCGTCGCCCCCGGGGAGCACCAGCGCCGCGAGCAGGCCGCCGGCACCGCGGCTGCTGCGCACCTCCACCGCCAGGCGGTTGGCGCCCGTCACCAGCAGCGGCGCCACGGGATAGACGTCGAGCGGCGCGCCGGCGCGGTAGCGGTTCGAGCCCACGCGATGGCCGTTGAGCCACAGCACGTACTCCTCGTCGGCCAGCGCCAGCAGCTCGGCCTCGGCCGGCGCCGCCTCCAGGTCGAAGTCGCGCACCGCCCAGAATGCCACCGGCCCCACCCGGTCCGGCGGCAGGTCGGCCCAGATCCACTCGGCGTCTCCGGTAGGCAGGGGGGCTCCACCGCAGGCGGCGAGAAGGGCGATGACGAGGGCGGCGACCGGGCCGGCGAGGCCGGGTCTCCAGTGCTGCCGGGCGCGGCGCTCGAGCCGCGTGCGCCACCGAAGGGGTTGGGTCACGACGCGGGATTGTACCCGCACGTCGTCGGGCCACGCGGCGGCGCGGATCCGCGCAGGTCGATCAGGCGCCCCTTCCCGCTCACCCCGGGACCGCCACCGAGGTTGACAGCCCGCACCCGACCTTTCTAGATTCAGACGTGCACCCCTCGCATCCGCCTCCCGCGTCGCCGCCGCCGCCGTCCCCCGTGCGCCGCATCGTCGGCGCGATTCCGGCCCGGTACGGTTCCACCCGGTTGCCCGGCAAGCCCCTGCTGCGCCTGCATGGCCGGCCGATGATCGAGCACGTCTATCGCCGCACCGCCGAGGCCCGGGGGCTCGACCGGGTGGTGGTGCTCACCGACGACCAGCGCATCGGCGAGGCGGTGACGGCGTTCGGGGGCGAGTGGGAGATGACCCCCGCCGAGTGCGCCAGCGGCACCGACCGCATCGCCCACGCCGCCCGCGGCTGGGACGACGTGGACGCCGTGATCAACGTGCAGGGCGATTGGCTGATCGCGCCGGACCACATCACTCGCCTCGCCCACCACCTGCGCGAGCACCCCGGCGACCCGGTGGCCACCCTGGCGGTGCCCGCCAGTCGTGGCGACCTCGAAACGCCGAGCGCCGTGAAGGTGGTGTGCGACCGGCGCGGCTACGCGCTCTACTTCAGCCGCGCCGCCATTCCCTACCCGCGGGCCGACGGCGGCGATGGCGCGGCGCGGCACCTGAAGCACTGGGGCATCTACGGTTACCGGCGTGAGACGCTGCTCGAGCTCGCCGCCGCGGCGCCCACCCCGCTCGAGCAGGCCGAGTCGCTGGAGCAGCTCCGGGCGCTCGAGAATGGCATCCCGATCCACGTGCTCGTGGTCCAGGGCCAGGCGGCGAGCCTCGACACACCCGAGGACGTGGCCGGAGTCGAGGCGGCGCTCGCCGGCAACCCGCTCACCGGCGCCGCCCCGGGCGGCAACCGATGACATCAGGCAGGACGACGAAAGGCATCGCACCCATGGCAGCCAAGTACATCTTCGTGACCGGCGGCGTCGTCTCCTCCCTGGGCAAGGGCGTGGCGGCGGCCTCGGTGGGGGCGATCCTGGAGGCTCACGGCTTCAAGGTCACCCTCATCAAGCTCGACCCCTACGTCAACGTCGACCCGGGCACCATGTCGCCCTACCAGCATGGCGAGGTCTACGTCACCGACGACGGCGCCGAGACCGACCTCGACCTCGGCCACTACGAGCGCTTCACCCACACCGTCACCTCGAAGCGGCACAACACCACCACCGGCAAGATCTACGAGACGGTGATCAACAAGGAGCGCCGCGGCGACTACCTGGGCAAGACGGTGCAGGTGATCCCCCACGTCACCGACGAGATCAAGGAGGTGATGCGGCGGGTGGCCGACGACCACGACGTGGTGATCGTCGAGGTGGGCGGCACGGTGGGCGACATCGAGTCGCTGCCGTTCATGGAGGCGATCCGCCAGTTCCGCCAGGAGCTGGGGCGCGGCAACGCCATCAACATCCATCTCACCCTGGTGCCCTACATCGCCGCCGCCGACGAGCTGAAGACCAAGCCCACCCAGCACTCGGTGCGCGAGCTGCGCGAGATCGGCATCTCGGCCGACGTGCTGCTGTGCCGCTGTGACCGGGCGCTGCCGGAGGACGTCAAGCGCAAGATCGCGCTGTTCTGCAACCTCGACCCCGACCAGGTGATCGCCGCCCGCGACGTCGCCGCCACCATCTACGAGGTGCCGCTGATGTTCTGCCGCGAAGGGCTGGACGACATCGTGCTCGAGCTGCTCAACCTTCCCCACTACGACCGCGACATGTCGCAGTGGGAGGCGCTGGTCTCGCGCGTCAAGCACCCGAAGCACCACGTGCGGGTGGGCATCGTCGGCAAGTACGTGGAGCTGCCGGACGCCTACAAGAGCCTCAACGAGGCGCTGAGCCACGGCGGCGTCGCCAACCAGGCGGCGGTGGAGCTGGTCTACCTGAGCGCCGAGGAGATGGAGAGCGGCTCCTGGCCGCCGGAGATCTTCGAGGTCGACGCCCTGCTGGTGCCCATCGGCTTCGGCCACCGCGGCACCGAGGGGAAGATCCGCGCCATCCGCTACGCGCGGGAGAACGGGGTGCCGTTCTTCGGCATCTGCCTCGGCATGCAGTGCACGGTGATCGACTACGCGCGCAACGTCTGCGGCCTGGCCGGCGCCACCTCCACCGAGTTCGACCCCGACGCCGAGCACCCGGTGATCTACAAGCTGCGCGACCTGCTCGGCGTCGAGGAGATGGGCGGCACCATGCGTCTCGGCGCCTATCCGTGCGATCTCAAGCCCGGCACGCTGGCCCACCGCATCTACGGCAAGGACCGCATCAGCGAACGCCACCGCCACCGCTACGAGGTGAACCAGAAGTACCTCGAGCGGCTGGTCGGCGGCGGCCTGGTGGTCTCGGGCCTGTCGCCGGACCGCAAGTTCGTCGAGATCGTCGAGCTGCGCGACCACCCGTGGTTCCTCGCCTGCCAGTTCCACCCCGAGTACAAGAGCCGCCCCACCGAGCCCCACCCGCTGTTCGTCTCCTACATCGCCGCGGCGCTGGAGCACCGGCGGCGCCGGGAGGCCGGGGAGGCGGAGGCGGTGCAGGGGCGGCGGGTGCTGGAGCCAGGGCCCGAGCCGGGGGCTGACGGCGAGAGCCTTGGGCGCGAGGCACCGGAACCGGTGGCCGAGCCGGTGCCGGTCGCCTCCCAGCGCTCCTGAGCAGAGCGCGGCGGCAGGGGGGCCACGGCCACCGGTCGAGCGGGGGGCGTTCGGGGCGGAGCCGGCAGCGCCGATCCGTCGGCGCGGCGGCGCCCGCAAGGGACGCCTGCTGGCGCCACCATGCGGTAGCCTCTAGGAGCCATGGCCGAACCGACCTCCTCCCCCGCCGCCCCGCGGGCCTCCGCCGACGCCGCCGCCAGCGCCGCAGACCCGGCCTCTCCCGTCGACATCGCGCCGCGCACGGTGGCCCCCGCCGAGCTCGCGCCCGGCGTGGTCCTCGGCGGCGAGGATTTTCCGGTGATCGCCGGCCCGTGCGTGGTGGAGAACGAGGAGCACACCCTGGAGACGGCGCGGATCGTGGCGGGGATCGCGCGGCGGCTCGGGGTGCCGGTGGTGTTCAAGGCGTCGTTCGACAAGGCGAACCGCAGCTCCATCGCGAGCTTCCGCGGGCCGGGGCTGGCCGAGGGGTTGCGGGTGCTCGCGGCGGTCCAGGCGGAGACCGGGCTCGCCGTCACCACCGACGTCCACCAGCCGGAGCAGTGCGCGCCCGCCGCCGAGGTCTGCGACGTGCTGCAGATCCCCGCCTTCCTCTGCCGCCAGACCGACCTGCTGCTCGCCGCCGCCGACACCGGCCGGGCGGTCAACGTGAAGAAGGGGCAGTTCCTGGCGCCGGGCGACGCGCTCAAGATCGCCGAGAAGGTGTGGAGCCGCGGCAACCGCCGCTTCAGCATCACCGAGCGCGGCTACACCTTCGGCTACAACAACCTGGTGGTCGACATGCGCAGCTTCCAGATCCTCCACGAGCAGGGCGTCCCGGTGGTGTTCGACATCACCCACTCGCTCCAACTGCCCGGCGGCGGTGCCGAGACCGGCGGCGACCGCCGCTTCGCCGAGCCCCTCGCCCGGGCGGCGGTGGCGGCCGGCGCGGACGGCGTCTTCCTCGAGATCCACCCCGACCCCGAGAACGCCCTGTCCGACCGCACCACCCAGCTCGCCCCCGAACGCGCCGAGGCGCTGCTCGCCTCGCTGCTGGCGGTGCGCCGAGCGGTGCGGGCGGTGCCCGCGCCCGCCTGATTCACTTCAGCGACGCCACCACCGCCTCGATGCCGTTGCAGCGGCGGCGGATCTCGGCCAGGTGCTCGTCGATCTCGCGCAGCGCCCGGCGATCGGCGCCGCGCTCCGCCTCCGCCCGCTCGCCGCCCGCCTCGCGCTGCAGCGCGTCCACCAGCTCGTCGAAGCTGAGCCCCAGCGCGGCGGCGAGGCCGGGCCAGGATTCCCGCTTGGGCACCACGTCGCCGCGCCGCCAGCGACTGAAGGTTCCCTCCGACACGCCGATCGCCTGGGCCAGCGAGCGGTTACTGCGCAGCCCCTGGAAGCGCACGATCACCTTCGAGAACGCCTGTCCGTCGAACATGCCGGAACAGTACCAGCGACGATGCGGAACAGGGAAGCTAAGCTGCTAGCACAGAAGCACTTGCGCCTTCCACAGCGGTTTACCTGAGGGACGATTGTTTTGCGCACGTCGTCGCCTGTCGAACGCGCCTCGTTGATTTTTTGACGCCCGGAGCAAGATTTCGTCACTCCGGAGTCGACCCCATTTCGTACCTCGAGAGGCATCTTGTGCACTCCAGGGGTACGGGCGGCGGGGGGAACCGGCCGCACCGCCTTCGGCCGCCCACCTGCGATAGCCTCACCTCCCGTGAGCCGACCACTGTCCGACGCCGCCGAGCGCCCCGTGCCGTCGACCGCCGCCGCCGTGCGCTCGCCCCGCGAGGTGGCGGCCGAGGTGCTGGCCATCGAGGCCGCCGCCATCCAGGGCCTGGTGCCGCAGCTCGACGAGCGGTTCGACCAGGCCGTCGAGCTGCTGCGCCGCTGCGCCGGCCGGGTGGTGTGCACCGGCATGGGCAAGAGCGGCGTGGTGATGAAGAAGGTGGCGGCCACCCTGTCGTCCACCGGCACGCCGGCCCTGTTCCTCCACCCGGCCGAGGCGGTGCACGGCGACCTCGGCATGATCGTGCCCGGCGACGTGGTGGTCGCCGCCTCCTACTCGGGCGGCACCGAGGAGCTGGTGCGCCTGCTCGGGACTCTCAAGCGCCTCGGCGTGCCCCTCGTGGCGCTGACCGGGAACCCGGAGGGGGCGCTGGCCCGCCACGCCGACCTCCACCTGCCGGTGGTGATCGACCGCGAGGCGTGCCCACTCAACCTCGCGCCCACCGCCTCGACCACCGCCACGCTGGCTCTCGGCGACGCCCTGGCCATGGCGCTGCTCGAGGCCCGCGGCTTCACCCGCGACGACTTCGCCCGCCTCCACCCCGCCGGCTCCCTCGGCAAGCGCCTGCTGCGCGTGCGCGAGCTGATGCACGCCGGCGACGACCTGCCCCGGGTGGCGCCGGAGACCCCGATGCGCGAGGCGATCTACGAGATGTCGAGGAAGCGCCTGGGGATCACCGCGGTCGTCGACGCCGAGGGCCGGCTGGCCGGCTGCATCTCCGACGGCGATCTGCGCCGGGCCCTGGAACGCGACGAGCACCTGCTCGCCCGGACCGCCGGCGAATGCGCCCAGCCGAGCCCGCGCACCATCGACGGCGGAGAGCTGGCGGCGGCGGCCCTGCAGGTGATGGAGGAGGCCCGCATCACCTCGCTGTTCGTGTGCGACGAGGCGGGGCGCCTCGAGGGCATCGTCCACCTCCACGACCTGTGGCGTCTGGAGCTGTTCTAGGTGGGCGCGCGGTGATCGCCGACGACGAGCTGGTGCGCCGCGCCCGACACCTCGAGTGGTTGCTGCTCGACGTCGACGGCGTGTTCACCGACGGCAGCCTCCTCTACTCCGAGAAGGGCGAGGAGCTCAAGAGCTTTCACGTGCGCGACGGCCTGGGGGTGAAGCTCGCCCAGCGCGCCGGTCTCAAGGTGGGAGTGCTCTCCGGCCGCACCAGCCGCGCCCTGGCGCGCCGGGCGCGGGACCTGGCCCTCGATGCCACCATCCTCGAGCGCTCGGAGAAGGCGCCGGCCTTCGAGCGCTTCTGCGCCGAGCACGGCACCAGCCCCGACCGGGTGGCCTTCGCCGGCGACGACCTGCTCGACCTGCCGGTGCTCGCCCGCTGCGGGCTGTCGTTCGCCCCCGCCGACGCAGTCGCCGAGGTGCGCGAGCGGGTCGACCGCGTGCTCACCGCCCGGGGCGGGGCCGGCGCGGTGCGCGAGCTGGTGGAGCTGGTGCTGCGCGCCCGCGGCGACTGGCAGCGGGTGGCCGGGCCGTACCTCGCCGGCGCCGGCCCGGGGCTGGTTTCCTGACGCGCTAGCTGCCCACCCGCATGTCGCGGGCCGAGGGGAGCTCGCCGCCCTGCAGGCGGGGGCGCACCCGCTCGAGACGCACGGTGAGCTCCGGCCAGGGCGTCCCCAGCGTCTGGGAGAGCTCCATGCGGTCCCCCTCCGAGAGGAGCAGCCGGGCCTGGACCTGCTGCATGTCGCCGCCTTGCACCCCGAGGCCGCTGCGCACCACCAGCACCACAGCCTTGCCGGCCGGAGCGCCGGCGACCGAAGGGGTCACCGTGTAGGTGGCGTCAGCCCGTTCCACGGTCGCCGTCTCGCCCTCCCTCAGGTCCAACGTCTCGGACTGGTCGGCCCAGTCCATCTGCACCCGGAAGCGCCGGTCGGGGTCGACCGCGACCGGCTCGTCACTCCCCCCGCTGGCGCACCCGCCGGTGACCATCGACAGCAGGAGCAGACAGATCAACGAAGCCCGTTTCGACAGCATGGCGATCCTCCTCGATCGGTGTTTCGGTTGCGCAGGAAGTACCGCCAAGCCTACCACCGCCCCGGTGCTACGCTGCCGGGCGATGACCGGGGAGACGTCGTGAAGGCGCGGCTGCGTCCGCTGCGGGGCCGAGTCCTGGCCGCGATCCTGCGCGCCCTCTCGCGCTGGCTGGGGAGGCGCTCCTGGAGCCGGGCGCAGCGGTTCGGGCGCGGCGTGGGCCGGCTGTCGTGGTGGCTCGGGCGGCGGGACCGGGAGCGGGCGGTGGCGCACCTGGCGCTGGCGCTACCGGAGCTCGCCGCCCCCGAGCGCCGGCGGCTGGCCCGGGACTGCTTCGTCCACCAGGGCGTGACGCTGGCCGAGGTGCTCTGGCTGCTGCAGCACGACTGCGCCGCCGTCGAGGGCCTGGTCGACGCCGAGGGCTGGGACGGCGTGGCGGCGCTCGCCGCCGCCGGGCGGCCGATCCTGATCCTCACCGGGCACTGCGGCAACTGGGAGCTGCTGGCGGCACTGATCAACTGCCGCGGCCTGGGCATGGCGGTGGTCGGCCGGCGGCTCGAGGAGGACGATCTCCAGGAGCTGCTGGTCGGCCTGCGCCGCCGCTACGGCACCGAGACGATCGAGCGCGGCGAGCCCGGCGCGCCCCGGCGCCTGCTGGCGACCCTGCGCGACGGCCGCGCCCTCGGCATGCTGATCGACCAGGACATCCGCGGCGAGGGGGTGTGGGTGCCGTTCTTCGGGCGGCCGGCCCACACGCCGGTGGGCGCCGCCAAGATCGCCTTGCGCCAACTGGCGGCGGTGGTGCCCGCCTTCATCGAACGCCGTCCCGACGGCCGGCACCTGGCGCGCTTCCTTCCCCCCCTCGACCTGCCGGACGATTCGACCGCCGCCACCGCGGTGATGACCGCCGCCATCGAGGCCCAGGTGCGCCGCCGGCCCGAGCAGTGGGTGTGGATGCACCGCCGCTGGCGCCGCCAGCCGCCCGCCGCGGCCTGAGAACCCACCGTCGGAGGCCTACTCCCCCCGCTGGCGCCGCTCTCCCTTCCCCTTGCCGCGATGGACCACCCAGGCGGCGCCGACCCCCAGCAGATAGAGGCCGATGGTCGGCACCGCGAAGACGCACAGGTTCACGATGTCGGGTGTCGGCGTGATGATCGCCGCCGCGACGAAGATCAGCAGCACCGCCCAGCGGAAGTGGCGGATGAGGAAGGCCGGCGTCACCAGCCCGGCCGCCGAGAGGACGAAGATCACGATGGGCAGCTCGAACATCAGGCCGAGGCCGAGGATCACCGTCATCAGGAAGCGGAAGTAGCGCTCGATGGTGATCACGGCCTGGAACTGCTCGCCGACGCCGAGCAGGAACTCCACCGCGAAGGGGAACGCCACGTAGTAGGCGAAGGCGCCGCCGGCGACGAAGAACGACGTGCCGAGCACGATGAACGGCGCCGCCCACCGGCGCTCCCGGGCGTAGAGGCCGGGGGAGATGAAGCGCCACGCCTGGTAGAGCAGCACCGGCGCCGAGAGGAACAGGGCCGCCAGCATCGCCACCTTGATGTAGAGGATCAGCGGGTCCGCGGGCCCCAGGTAGGAGAGCTTGGTGCCCGGCGGCAGGTGGGGGTGGATCGGCCGCTCGAGAAAGGCGTAGATCTGCTGCACGAAGGTCCAGCAGGCGAGGAACGCCACCACCAGCGTGATCAGCGAGTAGAGGATGCGCCGGCGTAGCTCCTCGAGATGGTCGAGCAGGCCCATGCGCGACAGGTCTTCGGGCGGCGCCGGCGGCGGTGCCGCGCGGGTGCGGGAGTCCGGGAGGGTGGGCATGGGCGTCGAGCGGTGGGGACCGGAGCGGCGAACCGGATCAGCCTGCGGTGATCGCCGCGGCCCCGGGGGGCGTGCAACGACACCGGGAGCGGGGGGGGCAGCGGAGACCGGCGAACCGGCGATGGAGGCCGGCGAGCCGGGCAGGGGCAGCGGCCCGGGCGCGGATCACGGAGTTTCGGTGCCGCGGCGAGAGTCGCCGGCGCTGGTGCCTCCAAGGTCCGCGCCGGCGGCGCCGGCTCCTCCCGGCGGCTCGCCCTCGCTCGAGTCGTCCCCCGTCTCGTCGAGAACGGTGCTTCCCGCAGCCGCGGGCGGTGCCACCGGCCCGGTGGCGCTCGCCGCCGCGGGCTCGGCTCCGCGCCCACCCACCGGCTCGCTCCCCGGGGC
>DATACC010000211.1:0-10824 GCA_036259255.1 Thermoanaerobaculia bacterium
CCCCTCCCGCGCCGGGCCAGCCGATCACGACTCCACTGGAGGATTCGTATGCCGACCCGCCGCGAACGCCTACCGCCCCGACCATGTGTCGTTGCCCGGCGAGACCCTGCAGGAAGTCCTGGACGAACGCCAGATCTCGCACGCCGAGCTCGCGAAGCTCACCGGACAGCCGAAGAAGATGATCGTCGAGATTATCGAGGGCAAAACTGCGATCACGCCCGAGACAGCAGCGCAGCTCAGGCGCGTATTGGGGATTCCCACGAGCTTCTGGAACAGCCTGGAGCACAACTACCAGGAGCTCATCGCTCTGCAGCGACGAGAGCGTTGCTGAGACTCACGCCACCAGCAGATCCATCCATCGCCAACGCCGTGTCGGGCCGGAGAGATCCCGTATGCTTGGTTGCATTCGAGACCTCTACGTAATCGCCGCGAGATCAACGCCGACCAGGAGGCTGATCGTGGACACGAAACGACTCGTCTGGACACTGCTCGTTGCCCTCGTTGCGTCGTGCGCTCTGGCTGAGGCACCAGAGGCTGAGCTCGCCTCCAGGCAGTGGCTCTCGTACTACGAGTTCCGGCGCGCCTCGCAGACGAAGACCTGCACCCTCACGTCTCTCGAAGCCCCATTGACGATCCTGCTGATCGAACGCGGGGGGGAACAGCACCACCTCGTCAAGATCGGAGGCGAGGTTGCGCCGAGTAGCGATGCGTGGATTCGTATCGATGATCGCGAGTCTCGCAAGTTTCCCGAGGGTGTCGTCTCCACCAAGGAGAGCTTTGCTCTGGTCCGCGACATGCTGCTGGGCGGGTATGCCTACATCGAATGGTCGAGCTGGCCGAGCCGCGGCATCCAGGAAGACCAGGTCGGTCTCGGATACTTCGCCTGGGGCTACGCTCGCTGCCGGGCGCACCTCGGATGGTCGGTCCCGGAGAGCCTCAAATCGGTGCTCGCACGGCGCTACGACACAGGGCCTGATCTCGCAGATCCCGACGTGCCGACTCGTGAGGAGGTCGACCGCGTCTACGAGACCCTGCTCGTGGAGTTCGAGCGACTGAGCAAGGAACTTCACGAGCTCCGAGACCCTTAGCGGCCAGGCCGTTATTGCGCGGCGCTGGTTGTGTGTGCTCAGTGCCTGGCTGGTGTTCCGGGTGTCTGCCTCTCCCCGCCTGCCGGCCCGAGCTACACCCAATCGCCCGTGACTCGCCTGTGGCATACTGAATTCGATACGACGTCGGACCCGAGGAGGCCACGATGAAGCATCGAACTCAGCACACTTACCCGCTCAGCCACTTTCGCCAACACACTAAAGATCATCTGGATCGCCTTCGGACAGGCGGAGTCGAGACGATCACGCAGAACGGCGAAGCCGCCATGGTGGTGATGAGTCCGGAGACGTACGACACGATGCGTTTGGTGATCAAGCGGGGCCATCTCTGGGACGAGGCCATCGCCCGCTTCGAGGCAGGAGAACGAGGCGAGGAGGCCGGCGCAGCCCTCGAGCAGATTGCGGCTCGATTGGGCCTCGATCTGTGACCACCGCCTACGAGATCCGCTACGACCGGGCGGCTCTCGAGGTTATCCGGGAAGCTGCGGAGTACATCCAGCAGCACTCGGGGCGTAACCGGGCCGCAGGCTGGCTCCGGGCCTTGCGTGACGGAGTCGAGGGACTGAAGACCTCACCTCGTGGGCTTCGGGCCGGTCTGCCTGCGCCGCGGTCGAACGATCCACTCGAAGCTCGTCGTCGATCATCGGGTCTTCTACTTCGTCGACGACGCCAGCCGAATCGTCTACGTCATCGACCTCGTTCACACTGCACGCGAAACCAGGCTCGCCGAGTACCGCGAGCCGCCGGTAGGTTGAACCTTCACCGCAAGCGGTTCCGCGACAATGCCACACCGCTCCGACTCCACGGCGCAGAGAGAGGCTGAAGCTCACCTTCGGGCTACTCTGGCCAAACGTATCAACGTTGACCTCGCACCAAGAAAGATCGAGCTCGGAGACGGTGTCGCACCGGAAGTCGATGGCTGCTCTCAGGATGGCAGCGTCATCGTCGAGCTCTACGCCCGGATCGGCAAAACCAAGCCGGGGCAGCGGCGCAAGATTGCAAGTGACATCCTGAAGCTCCTCTTGATCGAGAAGAGGAGGCAGAAGCCGTGCCGGAAGATACTGGGATTCGCTGACGAGGTGACTGCACGCTGCGTCCGCAGCAACTCGTGGCTGGCCGCGGCGGTGGAAGCTTGTGACTTCGAAGTTCACGTTCTCGAGCTTCCCCCTGAGCAACGGAGTGGGGTCGAGACAGCGCAACCACGCCAGTTCAGGTGAAGTCAGCAGAAACGCCGAGATTAACCTGGGGAGCGCACGATCCGCGCCCCTCACCCCACCAGCAAATCCACCACCGTCGCCCCAAAAAACCACAGCGCCAGTGCCCCGTTCGCCTGAAAGAACGCCGCATCCAACCGCGACAGATCCCGCGGCCGCACGATCCAGTGCTGCCAGGCGATGAGGAGGAAGCAGCCGGCCCAGCCTATCCAGTAGCCGAGGCCGAGCAGCAGCTCGCCGGTGTCGGCCCGGTAGAGGAAGGGCAGGAGGCCGAGGAGGAAGAGCATCCCCAGGTGCTGAACGGCGGAGATCCACAGCGCGCCGGCGACGCCGAAGCGCACCGGGATCGAGTGGAGGCCGCGGTGGGAGTCGAAGTCGCGGTCCTGGATGGCGTAGAGAACGTCGAAGCCGCCGACCCAGAGGAGGACCGCGCCGGCCAGCGCGAACGGGGTGGCGGCGACGTCGCCGCGCACGGCGATCCAGGCACCGAGCGGCGCGCCGGCGAGCGCCAGCCCGAGCACCCCGTGCGAGAGCCAGGTGAAGCGCTTGGTGTACGAGTAGCCCAGAAGCACGAGGATCGCCACCGGCGAGAGCGCCAGGGCGAGCGGGTTCAACTGCCAGGCGGCCAACACCAGCACGGCCACGCTGACGACCGTGAAGCCGGCCACCCAGCGCGGGCTGACGAGGCCGGCGGGCAGGGCGCGCGTGGCGGTGCGGGGGTTCTCGGCGTCGATGTGCCGGTCCGCCAGGCGGTTGAACGCCATCGCAGCGCTCCGCGCCCCCACCATCGCGACGATGATCCAGAACGTGGTGCCCCACGACGGCCACCCCTCGGCCGCCAGCACCATGCCCAGGAGAGCGAAGGGCAGCGCGAAGAGGGTGTGCTCGATCTTGATCATCTCGAGCACGGTGCGGGTGTCGCGCCGCCAGGTCGCCGTTCGACTCATCCGGCGGAGGTTAGCAGGAGTGCCGAGGACCACGACCTCTCGACCAGGCGCAGATCCAGTCCTCGGGACAGGGGGCCGCCAGACCCTGCGCGACCCGACCGGGGAGGCCACCGCGGCGGCGACACGGGACGTGCCGCCACCTCGGTGGACCGATCTCACCGCAGGATCTTCAACACCTCGCCCACCGTGTCCGCCGCCGCCGTGGCCGGCGTGGTGCCGTGCTCCTGGTGGCGGAAGAGGAGGAGGGTCCCGCCCCGCTTCAGAAGCTGAAGCCCAGGAGCACCTGGGCCTGGTTGAAGCCCGAGACCACCATGTAGCGGCCCTCCCCGAACAGACCGCCGCCGAGCCGATAGCCGGCAACCCCGGTGACGCCCGGCTCCTGGGAGTCGCTCGACACCAGCCGCGCTCCGCCGACGACGAACTCGCGCTCGAGCAGGTGCAGGTACGGTCCACCGCCGAAGTACCAGCCGGTGCGGTTGTCGTCCAGGAAATAGCGGACCTCCGCACCCAGCGCGATCGAGGACACCTCGAGATCGAAACTCGTGCCGAAGAACCGCTCCGATTCGTCGGCCCTCTGGTAGCTGATAGCAGGGTACAGATACAGGTTGTCGACCCACACCTGGCCGAGGTCGGCTGCCACCCCCAGGGTGAATCCCGTGTCCCAAGCGCTCGGTGCCGTCAGCCCGCCGCGCACCTCGAAGCCGTTGAGCTCCAAGCCCGCGGCGCTGTCGGCCGACAGCACGACGAGCGCCGCCAGGATGCTTCTCTGCAACGTCTTGTTCGACATCGTTTCCTCCGTATCCGCAGCTCTCGCCGCGCAGAAGTGAATCCGTGCGGCAAGACTCCACCCTCCCGGGCTGCCGCCGCGTCGATTCAGGGCCGCGTGCCGGCGGCACGCGACCTCCGACTGCTAGGAAACGCGAGACGGAGGATCGTTTAGCGCCACCGCAGCCCCTCCCCCCCCACCTCCCGCAGCCCCAGCCGGTCCATCACCCGCAGGGCGTAGTGGTCGAGGAAGCGCCCCATGTCGTCGCCGCCAATGTAGAAGGCGGGGATGGGGGGGAGGATGACGGTGCCGGCCCAGGCGAGGCGGCGGAGGTTTTCGAGGTGGACGACGGAGAGCGGGGTCTCGCGGAAGCCGAGCACCAGGGGCCAGCCCTCCTTGAGCGCCACGGCGCCGGCGCGGTGGACCAGGGTGCGGGCCGAGCCGGTGGCCAGAGCCCCCAGGGTGCCGGCGCTGCAGGGCATCACCACGGTGCCGTCGAGCCGGTAGGAGCCGGAGGCAATGGCGGCGTCGAGGTCGCTGTCGCGGTGGATCTCGACCTTCGCCCGGTCCGCCGCCGGCAGGGCGGCGGCTTCGGCCAGGTCGGCGGCGCCGGTCTGGTCGCGCCCCAGCTCGTGGGCCAGCACCTGCGAGGCGCCGCGGGAGGCGACGAGGTGAATGCGAGCGACCTGCGGATGAGCCGCCAGCACCGCGAGCAGCCGCCGCGGCAGCGCCATGCCGGAGGCGCCGGTGACCAGGAGAGCGAGACGGCGGGCGTTGTCGTTCATGCACCCGGAGACTATCGCCGCCCGGCGCATGCCCAGCCCCTACCGCCCCACCAACCCCTTCGCCGGACCCACCGCCACCTTGTAGAGCCCCACCATCACCACGCCGAGGAGCGCGATGCCGAGCAGGTCGATGCGGTCGATGCCGAGGGCGAGCACGCCCGGGTCGCCGGTCATCACGATGGGTACCGCCATCAGGATGCCGACCAGGGCCTCGCCGGTGATCAGTCCCGCCGCGAACAGCAGGCCGTGGCGCTCGCCGATGGTTCTCGCTTCGGTGATGGGGGCCTCATCCTGGTGGCCGCCGCGTAGGGTCGAGCGGGTGTAGACGCGGCCCGCCGCCCAGGCGATGAGGCCACCGAGGAGGATCGGCACCTCGAGCTCCAGCGGCAGGTAGATGCCCACCGCCACCGCCAGCACCGGGGTGCGGAAGTCGCTGCCGCGGCGCTCGAGCCAGACGTCGAGCAGGATCACCGCCACCGCCACCAGCATCCCCCAGGCGACCATGCCCCAGGGCAGCTCGCCGCCGAAGACGCCGCCGGCCACCGCCGCCATCAGGCTCGCCTGGGGCGCCGTCAGCGGGTTCGGGTGCTCCGGCGTCGCCGCGCCGATGCCGTAGGCCTGGAGCAGCAGCGAGAGCACCGGGGCGATCACCAGCGCCGCCGCGATGACACCGATGGCCTGCATGATCTGCTGCTTGTACGGGGTGGCCCCCAGCACGTGGCCGGCCTTCAGGTCCTGCATGTTGTCGCCGGCGATGGCCGCCGCACAGGCCACCACCGCCGCGATGAAGATTGCCGCCGCCGGGCCCGCCGGATTGCCGCTGCCCATCAACAGCAGCAGGAGCAGCGAGGAGACCAGCAGCGTCGCGATGGTCACCCCCGAGATCGGGTTGTTCGACGAGCCCACCAGGCCCGCCATGTACCCCGCCACCGCGGCGAACAGGAAGCCGGCCACCAGCATCGCCGCCGCCATCACCGCCGCGATCCCCCACGAGCCGGTGAAGTACTCGAAGAGCAGGAACAGAGGCACCGCCGCGACCATCAGCACCACGCCGGCCCACTGCATCGGCGTGTCCCGCTCGGTGCGCAGCAAGGCCTCCCCGCCGCCCGCCCGCGCCCGCCGGTAGGCCTCGATGCCGGAGCGCACGCCGCGCACCAGGCTCTTGCGCAGCTTCACCAGCGCCCACAGCCCGCCCACCAGCATCGCGCCGACGCCGAGGTAGCGGGTCTGGGCGCTCCAGATGCCGAACGCCGCCTCCTCCGCCGTGCCCGGCGGCAGGCCCTGGGTGGCCGCCACCAGCGGAATCGCGATCCACCAGTTGAACGCCCCGCCCAGGAAGATCAGCACCGCGATGTTCAACCCCACGATGTAGCCCACGCCGACCAGCGCCGGCGACAGGTTCGACCCGAAGTAGGCGACGCCGCCGCCGACCCGCCGCGCCCAGCCGACCGCCTCGCTCCACAGCAGCAGCCCGACGCCGCCGAGCTTGAACAGCGCGCCCACCACACCCGCCACCGCGACGTAGAACACACCCTTGCCGCCCCGTTCGCCGACCTTCAGCACCTCCGCCGTGGCGACACCTTCGGGGAAGCGCAGCGGGTCGTCGACGATCAGCGCCCGGCGCAGCGGGATGGTGAAGACGACGCCCAGGAGACCGCCGAGCCCGGAGATCATCACCACTTCCCAGTAGTCGAACTCCGTCCAGGCACCGAGCAGGATGAGCGCCGGAATGGTGAAGATCACCCCCGCGGCCAGGCTCTCGCCGGCCGAGGCCGCCGTCTGCACGATATTGTTCTCGAGGATGTTCGACTGCCGGAACAGGCGCAGGATGCCCATGGAGATCACCGCCGCCGGGATCGAGGCCGAGACGGTCATGCCGGCGAACAGGCCCAGGTAGGCGTTGGCCGCCCCGAGCACCGCCGAGAGCACGATGCCGAGCACCACCGCCTTGAAGGTGATCTCCGGCAGCCGGCGGTCCGCCGGGATGTAGGGCTCGTCCACCGGCACGCTCTTGCCGGGGCGCTGCGCTCGGGGGGTCGCGGTGGGTTCGCTCATCGCTCGGTCTCCAGTCTCCTGGCTGCGTTGGGCCGCCGGTCCGCCGCCCCGCGCCTCGCGGCCGGGCGGATGAGGGAAAGTCCCCGGATGATACACGGCGCGTGCCCGGAAACCGCCGCGCTGCTATACTTTCGTTCCCGTGGCACCGCCCCCCGTCCGACGGGGCCGGCGGACCCCCGCGGACGCCGACCTTCTTCCGCTCCCCGTGAGCCGACGATGCACCGCAGCCGAGGCCAGGCGCCTTCCGCGCTTCTCGCGGAACGTGTGGCGGCCCGCGGTGAGGTGGACGAGGACACGGGCCAAGAAAGGATGACTTCGCTGTGAATCCATGGTGGCTGCGCCCAACGGCCGAGAGCGCAGACGAACCCGAGAAGACCGACCCGCAGGACTCTCCCCGGCAGAGGTCCCCCAAGAAGACCGCGGACCAACCCGACGCACCGAGCGGGGCGGGAGCCGAGCAGCCGCCGGCTTCCATCGCGCCGAAGCGCACGGCCAAGGACGAGCCCAAGGGCCGTACGAAGGGCGACGGCGACGGTGCCGCCCCGGACGACTCCGAAGGCGCCTCCCGCGGCAGGCAGGCCGGCGGCCGCGGCCGGGGCGCCAAGGAGGCCGGCGCCGAGACGGCGGCGGCCGACGAGAAGCGGCCCACCCGGGCACGCCGTCCCAGCCGGGCCCGTTCGCAGCCGGCGGAGAAGAAGGCGACCGAGGAGCCGGCGGGCGAGCGGCAGGCCGAACCGCCCGCCGCCCAGGCCGCCGACACGACCGCCGACGAGGCGACCGACAAGCAACCCGACCGGCCCGCCGCCGAGCGCCGCGGCCGCGACGAAACCGACGAGCGTCCCGCCCGCCGTTCCCGCGAGGACGGCGAGGAGCGCCGTCCTCGGCGCGGCGGCGCCGAACCCGAGGAGCGGCCCGCCCGCCGCGCCGCCGACGAGACCGACGACCGCTCCGCCCGCCGCCCCCGCGACGAGCAGGCCGAGCGCCGCGGCAACGGCGGCGCACGCAACGGCGACGCCGCTCCCCGCCCCCGGCGCGAGCGCGAGGCGTTCGTCTTCGAGGACGAGATCACCCCCGCCGATTTCGCGGCGCTGCGCCAGGAGATCGTCTCTTCCCCTGAAAGGAACCAGTCCGTGAGTGACGAACGCAAGATCGCTCTCTTCTGCGATCTGGAGAACGTCGCCCTCGGAGTCCGTGACTCCGAGATCAAGAAGTTCGACATCGGCCTCGTTCTCGAGCGACTGCTCGAGAAGGGCAAGATCATCGTCAAGAAGGCCTACTGCGACTGGGAACGGTACAGCGAGTACAAGCGCCAGTTCCACGAGTCGGCCATCGAGATGATCGACATCCCCCAGAAGTACTACTCGGGGAAGAACAGCGCCGACATCAAGATGGTGGTCGACGCGATGGACCTGTGCTACGCCAAGGAGCACCTCGACACCTTCGTGCTGCTGTCCGGCGACAGCGATTTCTCGCCGCTGGTCTCCAAGCTCAAGGAGAACAACAAGTACGTCATCGGCATCGGCGTGAAGGGCTCGTCGTCGGCGCTGCTGGTCGACAACTGCGACGAGTTCATCTACTACGAGGACGTGTGGCGCGACCGCCAGTCGGCGCCCAAGGTCGACAGCAACGACAAGAAGAAGACCGAAGCCTTCCGCCTGATGGTCGACGCCATCCAGGCCCTGCTGCGCGAGAACAAGGACGTGCTGTGGGGCTCGATGATCAAGCAGACCATGCAGCGCAAGAAGCCCTCCTTCAACGAGGGCTACTACGGCTACTCCACCTTCTCCGAGCTGCTGGAGGATGCCGAGCGCAACACGCTGATCAAGCTCAAGAAGGACCAGCGCTCCGGCACCTACATCGTCACCGGCTTCTCCGGCACCACCGGCGGCGGCGGGCGCGGCGGGCGCGGGTAGGCGCCACCCCGGGCCGCCGCTCCGGACCGTCGCCGGCTACGGCGCGGCCGGCGGCGCGGGGACGGCGATCTCGATCTCCTGGTCGCCCGCCAGGTCGACCGGCAGGTCGGCCCTGAGGGGACGGCCGCCGTCCGGGCGCTGCCCGTGCACCCGCACCCGGCAACGGCCGGCGGGCAGGCCGCGCACCACGAAGCGTCCCCCGGGATCGGTGGTGGACCCGCCATGGGCGCCGGAGCAGTTCACGTTGACCTGGGCCTCGGCCCAGGGCGCCGTGCCGAGGCGGGCCGTGCCGGTCAAGGTGTGGCCGGTGCCGAAGTCGACGTCGACGACCACCGGCGACTCCGCCGCGCCGACGTCCAGGCGCACCCGGCGGTCGGCCCAACCGGAGGGCCGCGAGACCACCAGCAGCCACTCGCCCGGGGTCGCTCCTTCCACCCGGTAGGCGCCGTCGTGGGACACCAGGCCGGGGCCGGCGCGCTGCCCTTCCGCTCCGAGCAGGATGATCTCGAGGCTTCCGAGCTCGGTCGGGTCGAGACCCAGCAGCCGTCCGCGGACCACCGCGCCGCGGCCCATCACCAGCTCGATCTCCGCCTCGCCGCCGGACGCGACCTCCATCTCCTCGCTGCGCGCCGAGGCGTAGCCGGGGCGGTCGAGCTGCACCCAGTAGCGGCCCGGCTCCAGGCCGCGCAGGCGGAAGCCGCCGTCGGCGCCGGTCAGATCGCCGCCGCCGTGGGACGAGCTTCCCCCCCGCCCCAGCGACACCCGCGCACCGGCCACCGGCTCGCCGGCCTCGTCGAGCGCCCGCACCAGGATCTCGGCGCCGGGGTCCAGGCGGATGTCGAGGGTCTGGCTGCCCACCCCGACCTCCAGCTCCCGTTCCGCCGGCGGGTAGTCGCGGTGGTGGATGCGCAGGCGCTGGCGGCCGGGCGACATACCGCCCAGGCGATAGTTGCCCTCGAGGTCGGTGATGGTCTGGCCGCCCATGCCGTCGCCGTAGTCGACCCAGGCGCCGACCACCGGGCGGCCGCCGCGGCCGGTGATCCGGCCCTGCACGGTGCCGCCCCGGGTGAGCTCCAGGCGCAGGTCGTCGCGGCGCTGCCCCGTTGCCAGCTCGAGCAGCACCGGCGTGCCGCTGGACATCCCCTCCGCGAACGCGGCCACCCGCACGGTGCCCGCCTGGACGTCGCTCGTGAAGCGCCCGCCCTCCTCCGAGCGCCGCGTGTGACGGCCGCCCGAACCGCCTGCGGTTTCAACCGAGATCGAGATCGTCGCGCCCTCGAAGGGTTCGCCGTCGGGTCCCACCACCACGCCGGCCACTCCCGCCGCCGGATGCAGCACCGCCTCCACCGGCCGGTCGACGGGCAGGTCGAGGGGCAACTGGATCGACGAGTAGCCGGACCGGTAGACCGAAATGGTGATCGAGCCGGTGGCCGGCAGATCGGTGAGGGTGAAGCGCCCCTGCTCGTCGCTCACCACGCCCGGATCCGGGTGGCCGGTGTCCAGCCGATAGACCTGGGCACCGGCCACCGGCTCGCCCTGGGGATCGACCACCCGGCCCCTCACCTCCTCGCCCGGCTCGAGGTAGAGGGTGCCGAGGTCCGCCGGCTCGTCGCCGGCCCCGGGCGGCGGCGCCACCTCGATTCCCGGCACCCGCAGCGGCGCGAAGCCGGCGGCCCGAGCCTCGACGTCGTAGCGCCCCGCGGCGAGGCCGGTGAGGCGGAAGCGTCCGTCGGTGCCGGCGGCGGCACGGTGGGGGCCGCGGGGCCCCTCCTCGCCGAACGACATTGCGGCGAAGGAGGCCGCCGGTCCTTCGCCGGCGGCTGGGGCGAGGGCGACGGTGGCGCCCGGCACCGGCCGGCCGGCGGCGTCGAGCACCCGCCCGGCGGCGGCAAGGCCCGGTTCCAGCACCAGCTCGACAGGCTCCGCCTCCCCCTCGACCGGCACCGCGATCAGCGTCCGCAGGCGCGCGAAGCCGCGGCGCTCCACGACCACCGTGTAGCGGTTCTCCGGCGCCAGGCCGGCGATCACTGATCGCCGG
>DATACC010000212.1:0-2909 GCA_036259255.1 Thermoanaerobaculia bacterium
CCCCTGGACAGGCCCCCCACGACCCGCCCAGCGAACGCGACACCCCCACCGCCCCGGCCCACCCCCACCACCCACGCCTGTACAATGCGCCGCCATGGAGCACAGGCCCTTTCTCCTCGGCGTGGCCGGTGGCACTGGCTCGGGGAAATCCACCGTGGCGCGGCGGGTGCTGGAGGCCGTGGGGGAGACGCGGCTCGCGCTGGTCGAGATGGACAGCTACTACCGCGACGTCGACTGGGAGCACGACGCCGACCTGCTGCACCACAACTTCGACCACCCCTCCGCCCTCGACATGGACCTGCTCGTCGAGCACCTCGGCGAGCTGCGCCGGGGCAAGCCCATCGACGTGCCGCTCTACGACTTCGTGCACCACCGGCGCACCGACCGCACCCGGCCCGTGCGCCCCGAGCCGGTGGTCATCGTCGAAGGCATCCTGGTGCTCCTCGAGCCCGCCATCCGCGAGCTCCTCGACTTCAAGATCTACGTCGACACCGACGCCGACGTGCGCCTCATCCGCCGCCTGCGCCGCGACATCGAGGAGCGCGGACGCTCCGTCGAGGACGTCCTGCGCCAGTACGAGCAGAGCGTGCGTCCCATGCACCTCGAGTTCGTCGAGCCGTCGAAGCGCTGGGCGGACGTCATCATCCCCGAGGGCGGCGAGAACACCGTCGCCCTCGACATGGTGGTGGCCCGGGTGGAGAAGATCCTGGGCCGCCTCTAACCCGGGCTGCCCCCCGTGCCCGAGCTGCCAGAGGTCGAGGTCCTGCGCCGGAGCCTGGAGCCCCACCTGCTCGGCGCCACCGTGGAGCGCGTCGAGGTGCGCAGCCCCGCCCTGCGCGAGCCGCTCGACGGCGAGGGCCTGGTCCGCGACGTCGAAGGCCGCCGCGTCGCGGCCCTGCGCCGGCGCGCCAAGTACCTGCTGGTCGACCTCGCCGCCCCCACCGCCGGCGCCGGCCCCGAGTCGACCGCGGAGCCCACCACCCTGGTGCTCCATCTCGGCATGAGCGGGCGCATCACCGTCGCCCCGCCCGGGGAGCCGGTGGGCACCGATCCCCACGAGCACCTGGTCTTCCACCTCGCCTCCGGACCCACCCTGCGCTTCCGCGACCCGCGCCGCTTCGGCCGCGCCTTCAGCCTGCCCACCGCCGCCGTCGAGGCCGACCGCCGCTTCGCCCGCCTCGGCATCGAGCCCCTCGGGCCCCAGCTCTCCGGCGACCTCCTGCGCCGCGCCGCCCGCGGCCGCCGCGGGCCGGTGAAGCCGTTCCTGATGGACGCTTCCGTGGTGGTGGGCGTCGGCAACATCTACGCGAGCGAGGCCCTGTGGGAGGCGGGGATCCACCCGACGCGCTCCGTGGCCCGCATCGCCCCGGCGCGCTGGGAGCGGCTGGCCGAGGCCGTGCGCCGGGTGCTCACCCGCGCCATCGCCGAGGGCGGCACCACCCTGAACGACTTCGCCGACGGCGAGGGCCGCAGCGGCTACTTCCAGGTGTCGCTGGCCGTCTACGACCGCGAGGGCGAGCCCTGCCGGCGCTGCGCCACTCCGATCCGACGCCGGGTCCAGGCCGGCCGCAGCACCTTCTACTGCCCCGGTTGCCAGACGTGAGCTCCGTCCCCCGCAGCCGGCACGGCGGCTCCCGAGGCCGCCGCTTGACAGCGCACCGGGTTGCGGCGTAAACAGGGCGTATGGATCGCAAGGCCGCTCCACCGCCGCGCCCCGCGCCCGCCCTGCGGCCGCTCGGCTCGGGTGTCGCCGGCGCGCCCGGTGCCGAGCTCCCGGGCCTGGAGACTCCCGGCTCGCGCCCCTCGGGCCTCGACGCCGAGGGGGCCTGGCTGCGGGCGGCCGTCGAGGCCTTCGAGCCGCGCCTGCGCGAGCTGGCGGCGCGCGAGGCCGACGGCCTGGCCGGCCCCGCCTGGGACGAGGCGCCCGGCACCGGGTGCGGCTGGACGTGCTCCTGCTGCCCCGGCCCATCGTCGAGCCGCCGTCTGCTCGATCTCGACCACTGGACGGCACGCCACGGCGACGCCCCCGCCGCCCTCGCCTCGCGCCTCGCCCGGGCCGCCACCCGCGGGGAGACGGTGCTCCTCGGCGCCGCGGCCGATCCCTGGGAGCGCCCGGATCGCCGCGCCCAGACCCGCCGCCTGCTGGAGGCCTGCCGCGCCGCCCTGGTGCCCGCCGGCACCGGCCTCCGGATCGCCGTCCTCACCACCTCGCCGCTGCTGGTGTGTGACGAGGACCTGCTGGTCGAGCTGGACCACGTCCACGCCCTGACCGTAGAGATGTCGCTGCCGACCACCGACTCGGCCCTCGCGCGACGGCTCGAGCCCGCCGGCCCCGCCCCCGGCGACCGCCTGGGAGCCGTCGCCGGGCTCACCGCCGCCGGCCTCGCCACGACGGTGCGCTGCCGGCCGCTGATGCCTGGCCTCGACGACGGCGAGGCGGCCCTGCGCTCGCTCCTGGCGGCCGCCGCCGAGGCGGGCGCCACGGACGTGGCCGCCAGCGTCTTGGTGATGCCGCGGGGGGCGGCCCGCCAGCGGCTGCTCGCCTGGCTGGAAGCGGAGGCCCCCGAAGTGCTCCCCCTCTACCGCCGCCTGTACCGCGGCCGCACGAGCTTGCGGGCGACGGACCGCGAGGCCCTGCTCGTCGACTTCGAACGGCTCCGGCTGGAGCACGGATTTCCGCGGGCGGGGGCCGGTCGCGGCTAGGCAGCCCCCCGAGCGAAGATCTACTGGCAGTTGGAGCTCCGGGCCTGGCCCAGAGCGCGCCGTTCCCTCCATCACCACCGGAGGGCCGGCGGGGTCGGGGGCGCCGCGGCCCGGCGGCGGGAGGCGGGGGGGCCGGGGGCGTTGGAGCCGGCGCCGCGCAAGATCGTTGCGGAGTCCGAGGTCGATGGCGCGCCGGCTCCACCGAG
>DATACC010000213.1:0-5919 GCA_036259255.1 Thermoanaerobaculia bacterium
CCCCCCCGCCGCCGGTGGCGGCGATGACGGCGAAGAACGGCCCCAAGAAGGCGAAGGAGACGCCCTGCACGATGGGGAGCCGGGTGCCGAAGCGCACCTGCAGGAAGGTGGCGATGCCGGAGCACACCATCACCGAGGAGATCAGCAGCGCGATCTCCTCCGGCCCCATGCCCATTGCCGGCCCGAGCAACAGCGGCACGGCGGCGGTGGCGCCGAACATCGTGAGCACGTGCTGGAGACCGAGCCCCAGCGCCTTCGGAAACGGCCGCGGCACGTCGCCGACGCCGTAGAGCACCCGCGGCGGGGCGGCCCGGCGCCGGCCGCCGGAATCCGGGCTGGCGGGGAGCGGGCCGGCGTCCGGGGGGCGCGGGCCGCTCAAGTCAGCAGCCAGGCGAGGAGAGCGACGAGCAGCGCCAGCAGGAGGACGGCGCCGGCGACCACCCACGGCCGGGCCGCCGGCGGCACGAGCTCCTCCCACAGGCCGCGCAGGAACTGGCCGGCGAACTCGCCCTGGGTCGGCGCCGGCGGCAGCGGGCCGGGGGCGGCCGCCGCGGGAGAGGCAGGTTCGGGCGCGGCAGTCCCGACAGCGGCAGGGCTGGGGGAAGGAGGCTCGGCGACGGCAGGGCGGCGGGCGGAGGGAGCGTTGGCGGCAGCCCCGGACGAGGGCGGCTCGGTGGCGACGCCCCAGGCGGCCGCCGCGGAATCGGCTGGCGGGTTCGCGGTGGGGCCGGGCACGGCGTCCGCCACGGCCGCGGCGTCCGCCGCCGTGGCGGTCGCCACCGCGGCAGAACCCGCACCGCCGGGCGTCGTCCCCGCAGCCCCCGGCACCGCCCCGTGCCGCGCGGCGAGCTGGCGCTCCAGGCCGTCGAGGCCCTGGCGTGCGATCACCTTGGCCGAGCTGTCGAGCAGGCGCTGGCCGACGCCGGCGATGCGGCCGCCGACCTGCGCCTCGAGGTCGTAGACCACGACCGTGCCGCCCTCCGTGGCGGAGTCCTCCAGCCGCACCGTGCCCTCGCCGCTCAGGAAGCCGCTCGGCCCCTCGCCGTGGAGCTTCATGCGGTAGCCCTCCGGCGGCTGGACCTCGGTGAGCGCCAGGGTGCCGTCGAAGCGGCCCCGCACCGGCCCCACCGCCACCGCCAGGGTGCCGGCGAAGCTGCCCTCGCCGGTGCGCTCCAGGCGCTCGCAGCCGGGCAGGGTGCGGGAGAGGACGTCCGGATCCATCAGCGCCGCCCACACCGCCTGGCGCGGGAACGGCAGCTCGCGGCGGCCGGCGAGCTTCATGGCGACGCCTCCGCGCCGACGTCCCGGCGCGCCGCCGCCACCAGCTCCCAGAGGCGGCTCGGCTTCAAGGGGATCTCGCGGATCTCGAGGCCCGGGGCGAGCGGTGCGAGCGCGTCCTCCAGCGCCTGGGCGAAGAGCGCCCCCACCGGAATCGCCCCGGCCTCGCCGGCGCCCTTGGTGCCGAGCTCGTTCTGCGGCGCCACCGTCTCGTGGTGGCCCACCTCGACGTTCGGCACGTCCAGGGCGGTGGGGAGGAGGAAGTCCATGAACGAGGCATTGAGGAGCTGGCCACCCGCGTCGAACACCAGCTCCTCGAACCAGGCGTTGCCGAGCCCCTGGGCGACGCCGCCGTGCACCTGCCCCTCGACTAGGGTGGGGTTGAGCACCCGCCCGCAGTCGTGCACCACCACGTAGCGGCGGATCTCCACCTGCATCGTCTCCGGGTCGACCTCCAGGATGCAGGCGTGGGCGCCGCTGGCGGTGGCCCCACGCTGGGGACCGAAGTAGCGGGTGGCCTCCAGCCCCGGCTCGGTGCCGGGCTTCACCGCCCCGCGCAGCGGGTTGGCGCGCACCGCCAGCTCGCCCAGAGGGATGGAGCGCGCCGGCGCCGAGGCGACCCGGGCCGCACCGCCGGCCAGCTCCACCTCGTCCTCGCCGACGCCCAGCGCCTCGGCGGCCACCGCCACCGTCCTGCCACGCACGGCCCGGGCGGCGGCGAGCACCGCGTTGCCGGCCACCACCGCGCCGCGGCTGGCGAAGGTGCCGGTGCCCCAGTGGAACTGGTCGGAGTCGCCGGTGACCACGTCGACGTCGGCCACCTCGACACCCAGCTCCCCGGCAGCGATCTGGGCGAGCACCGTGAAGTGCCCCTGACCCTGGGTGCCGATGCCGGTGACCACGCTCACCTTGCCGCTCGCCTGCACCTGCACCCGGGCCCCCTCGAACGGGCCGATGCCGGTGCCCTCGACGTAGGCGACGCAGCCGATGCCGACCATCCGCCCGGCGGCGCGCAGGCGCGGCTGCTCCTCGTCGACGAAGCGCCGCCAGCCGATGCGCTCCAGGGCCTGCTCCATCATCGGCCCATAGTCGCCGCTGTCGTACGCGAGCGGCGTGAAGTCCTGGTAGATGATCTCGTGCTCCACCGGGAACTCGTCGCTCCGCAGGAAGTTGCGGCGGCGGATCTCCAGGCGGTCGAGACCGAGCTCGCGGGCGGCGGCGTCCATCAGCCGCTCGATGACGAACACCCCGTGCTGGCGCCCGGCGCCGCGGTAGGGGGTGACGATCGGCTTGTTGGTGAACACCGCCCGGAACTCGCTCTCGTAAGCCGGCACCCGGTACGGGCCCATCAGCGTGCACTGGCTGTTGAGCGGCACGGTGAGGCCGTACGGGTCGTAGGCGCCAGTGTCGTGGAGGAAGGTGTCGCGGATGCCGAGGATGCGCCCGTCGGCGTCGAGGGCCAGCTCGGCGTCGTGGATCTGCAGCCGCTCCTGGGTGGTGGCGTAGAAGTTCTCCGAGCGGTCCTCGATCCACTTGACCGGGCGTCCGAGGCGGATCGCCGCCCACGGCACCACCACCTCCTCGGGGTAGAACATCATGATCTTCGGCCCGAAGCCGCCGCCGATGAAGGGCGCTACCAGCCGCACCTGGTGCTCCGAGAGCCCGAGCATGGCGGCCAGGCCGTTGCGCACCGGGATCGGCGCCTGGGTGGTGTCCCACACGGTGAGGCGCCCGGCGCGCTCGTCCCACCAGGCGACGACGCCGCGGTTCTCGATGGCCGCCGCGGTGCCCCGGTCGTAGCGGTAGCGGCGGCGCACCACCACCGCGGCGCGGGCGAGCGCCGCCGGCCAGTCGCCCTTCCGCTGCAGCACCCGCGCGGCGAGGTTCGATTCCAGGTCCTCGTGCACCCGCGGGGCGCCGGCGGCCAGCGCCGCCTCCAGGTCGACCACCGCCGGCAGCGGCTCGTACTCGACCCGGACCCGCTCGGCGGCGTCCTCCGCCAGGTACCGGCTCTCGGCGATCACCAGCGCCACCGGCTCGCCCACCTGGCGCACCTTGCCGCGGGCCAGCGGCACCTGGGTGCGGGCGTGGAACTCCATGCCTGCCACCGGTGGCGGCGGCACCAGCAGCGGCCCGGGCTGCCAGTAGGCGCCGAGGTCGTCCGCCGCGTACACCGCCACCACCCCGGGCATCGCCCGCGCCGCCTCCGCGTCGACGGCGCCGAGGCGGGCGTGGGCATGGGGGCTGCGGACGAAGGCGGCGTGCAGCAGGCCCGGGAGCTGGACGTCGTCGACGAACAGCGCCCGGCCGGTGAGCAGGCGGGCGTCCTCGTTGCGCGGCACGCCGGTGCCGAGGGTGCAGGCGCCCGGCTGCCGGGGGGCGGTGGCGGCGGCGCTCACGGCGGCCCTCCTACTCCCCGTCCCGCCCGCCGCCACCCCGCTCGACGCCCTCCCGCTCGACGAAGGCCACGAAGCGCGAGAACGCCGCCTCGCCGCCCTGGAATCGGAACGGGAAGCACCCCACCCACACCCGCTGGTCGAGCACCTGATCGATCATGCCGCCCACGTTCTCGGCGTGAAAGACCCCGTGGGGGAAGAGCTTGATGTGCATGCACTGGTAGTCCTCGGGCCACGGCATGGCGTCCTCCAGCGACGCGCCGATGGCCTTCTCCACGTCGGGGATGAGATCCGGCCGGGCCTTGCGCACATTGGTGTTGAACGGGTGGTCGGCGGCGATGCAGTCGACCGCCAGCCAGCGCACGCCGCGGTCGAGGATCCACTCGGCGAAGCGGCCGGTGGGGCCGGGATGGCGCAGGAAGCAGCGCGGCAGGTCGGGCTCGTGGGCCGAGGGCTCCACCACGTTGCGCACCGGGCACGGCGTGTCCTTGTGCCAGTCCTCGTTGTAGAAGCGGTGGTAGCCGGTGTGGATGATCAGGATGTCGCCGCGTTCGATGGTGATGCCGGTCTTCGCCTCCCACTGCTCGAAGTGCTCCGGCCCGTAGATCTGGTAGTCGCCGATGCCGAACTGGGTGAGGTCGACCACGCAGGCCGGCCCGACCAGGGTCTCGATGGGGATGCCGGCGATGTCGGGGCCGGGATCGTAGAAGTGGATCGGCGAATCGAGGTGGGTGGCGATGTGGTTGGTCGACGAGATGAGTTGGGCGTTGACTCCCTCGAAGGCGAGGCGCTTGACCCACTTGACCGTCGGCCCCTCGTAGAAGGCGAAGGCCGGCGAGTTCATCGAGAAGTTCTGCGACAGGTCGAGGACACGGACCTTCGAAAGATCGTACGGCACGTGCATCAGCTCTCCTCCTCCGTATGGTGCTCCGGCAGGTAGCGCTCGGCCCAGGCGTAGAGCGCGTCTTCGAACACCGCCGCCGGCGGCCGCACCAGGCCGGCACCCACCTGCCCCACGCCGGGCAGGCGGTGGGCGATGCCGGTGTTGACCCGTGGCGTGATCCCCAGCTCCACCACCTTGCGCACGTCGATGCCCACCGGCGTGCCGCGAAAGCCGAGGGCGGGGATGGTGAAGGCGGTGTGCTCGGCGACGGTGATCTCGTACATCTCGAGGGTGGCGGCCACGGCGTCCCCCGGCGAGCCGCCCACGAAGGTGACGATGGCGGGCGCCGCGGCCATGGCGAAGCCACCGAGGCCAGCGGTCTCGGTGATCGTGGAGTCGCCGATGTCGGGATTTGCGTCATCGGGCCCGAAGCCCGAGAAGTAGAGGCCGTCGGGCACCGTCGCCGGCGCGGTGAACCAGCGCGCGCCGAGGCCGCCGACGCGAATGCCGAAGTCCGTACCGTTGCGCGCCATGGCGGAGACGACGGTGGAGCCCTCCACGCCGTGGCCGGCATCCGCCATCGCCTTGCACGCCGCCATCAGCGGGTTGAGCACCGACAGCGCGTTGTCGCCGAGGAAAACGAGGGCGCGCTCGGCGGCCGCGGCGGACGGGGCGGCGCGCACCAGGCGCGGCGCCAGCCAGCGCACGAACAGCAGGGAGCCGGCGCGGTTGCGGTTGTGCCCCTCGTCGCCCATGTGCAGGGCCTCGGCGGCCAGCGCCCGCAGGTCGAGGGGCTCGCCATCGCCGCCGTCGGCCGCCGCGGGGGCCGCGAGGGCTGCCGCCAGCAACTCCGCCAGCTCCCCGTTGATCCAGCGCAGGCGCGCCAGCACTTCCGGCGCGTAGGCGCCGTAGCGCAGCACCTTGCCGTAGCCCTCGTTGAGGTTTGAGTAGGTGCGGTGACTATCGGTGGCGTCCTCCACGACGTAGAGCGCCATCGAGGGCGAGATCACCCCGGCCATGGGGCCGACGGCGGCGTGGTCGTGGCAGGGCGCCAGCTCGACTTCGCCGGAGGCGGCGAGCGCCTCGGCCTCCGCCTCGCCGGCGGCCCAGCCCTCGAAGAGGGCGGCGCCGATCACCGCGCCGCGCAGCGGTCCCGAGGCACGCTCCCAGGCGATCGGCGGCCCGGCGTGGAGCAGACGGCGGCCGGCGGCGAGCCACGGGATGGCGCGGCGCGCGGTGTCGACGCCCACCAGTCGCGGACGCGACGCCATCATCCGCTCCACCGCCGTGCGGTTGGCCGCCTCGACGTCGATCATCGGTGCCCCTTGGCCCGTTCGAGGATCCGCGCCAGCCGCTCGTCGC
>DATACC010000214.1:0-22546 GCA_036259255.1 Thermoanaerobaculia bacterium
CCCCCCCCCCCCCCCCGCCCGCTAGGTCCCGATGCTCTCGAACTTCCAGGTGATGGACAGGGTGTGGTTGCCGGAGCGCTGGACCGTCGGCTTGGCGCCCAGGGTGAAGACGAGGCCGGTGGTGCTGCAGCTCGCAGCGTCCGCCGCACAGGTGGCGACCTCGGTGTAGACGCTGCTGCTGAGCGTACCCGCGGCCCCGCTGGCGTTGGTCCAGGTGGCCGCGTTCCAGGTGACGTCGGTCGCTGCCCAGGTGGTGGCCAGGGCCACCGGCGGCGTGAAGTCCGCCGCCGCCGCCTGCACCGAGATCTTGAGCTGCTTGGTGGCGGTGGCGAGCACGATGTTGTCGATGGTCACCGCGGCGGCCGACGCGGCGGTGCTCGCTCCGACGTCGTTGACGGCGAAGGTGACGCCGGCGGGAACGGTGACCTGGGCCTGCTCGCTCACCTCGGCGGTGAGGGTGGTCGTCTGCGCGGTGTCGGGCAGGGTCACGGTGGTCTGCGCCGCCACGGAGCCGGCGCTCAGGACCCCCGCGGCGAGCGCAGCAAGTACGATCTTCTTCATCAGACATCCTCCAGTTGGTTGGGCCGGCCGTTCGATTTCTCGGCTTCACCGGCGGTGTGCGGAGGCTCGTCTGACGCAGGGGCCGTGCCGCACCCGGGGGACGAGGCGAACTCGATGAAGAGAAGGGGCTTTACCGCCACTCCGGCTGGTCACCGCACCGGCCTGCGGCGTCTGGAGTCTGGACGTTCCGTCTGGAAGCGGGAGGTCCCGCGGATCCCAGGCTGCCCCCCTCGCGGGTAAGGCGCCGCTGCGGACGCCGGTGACGGAGAACGCAGGGACCGGGAGGATCAGGAGTTGTGGTATACAGTTCCTGCCGAATCAGTGAACAGTACGGGGAGCGGGGAGACGGCGTGGAACGGGAACTGCGCAGCGTCGGGCGTGCGGGACGACGCGGTGGGGAGTCGCGCCGAGGGGGTTCGCCGTGCCGAAGCTCAGAGCGGCGGGTGGATCGGTGGGCGGTGGATCGGCGTGCGGCGGGCGGGGCAACGCCTGGAGCGGGAGACGGGAATCGAACCCGCGACCAACGGCTTGGAAGGCCGAGACTCTACCACTGAGTTACTCCCGCCGAAGGAGAATGGTGGAGGCGGATGGATTCGAACCACCGTAGGGCTGAGCCCGACAGATTTACAGTCTGTTGCCTTTGTCCACTCGGCCACGCCTCCAGTCCTGCTGCCAAAGAGCCCTTCGCACCCGACGGCCACCGGAAGCGGCCGCCCGGCCCTCGATCCTCCCCCGGAGACCGGCTCCTGGAGCCGGCAGTCGGAGTCGAACCGACGACCTACGGTTTACAAGACCGTTGCTCTACCTCTGAGCTATGCCGGCCGGTGCGAAGCGATGCGAGCCACGAGCGCGGCCCGCGAACGCCTGACTCTAAACGCTTCACCCCGGCAATGCAATTCCCCCGCAGCCGGCGCACCCCGCCCGGAGCCGGCCTGCTGCGTAACAGCCGCGCCCTCGGTACCGCCGAAGCCATGGGAGGGGTGACGACGAGCCGCCGACGATCTCCCGCCCCCGGGGCGGGGGCCGGCCTGGTGGCTTCGCGCCACTCCCGGCCGGCGGCAATCGAGCCGCTGGTATCTCCACCGAGAGGAAGACCGGCATGAACGAGACCGACAAGTACGAGAAGGGCACCGGAGGCGACGGGTTCCCGCCCCGCGGCACCGACCTGGTGCGGCACGACCTCCGCGTCGACATCCTGGCGGGGGGCGACGGTGGTGAGGGGAAGGTCCTGGAGACGCTCGACTTCGAAGGCCGCATGCTGCTCGAGCGCGGCGATCCGTACACCAACGAGGACGGCGTGCGCCAGGTCGACTTCGTCGTGCTGGCCTGGGAGGCCATCGCCTGGAGCCGGGTGCTCGGCTCCGACGTGGTGTACCGGTCGAGCGGCGACGATCAGCCGGTGAGCCGCATCGTCGCCGAGACGAAGGACGCCGACTACCCCGCTTACTTCACCTTCAACGTCGTCTTCGATGCCTTCGCCGGCGGCCGGCTGGTGCATCGCGGGCACCATGGCCGGCCGGAGGGGGGCGGCTTCCACCGCGTTCCCCCGGTCGGTGACCGCGAGCTGAGCCCCACCATCACCACCTTCGAGCGCCAGGTGATCAAGGTCGACGCCGGCCAGCACGGGGGCCTCGTCTTCCGGCCCCGCGACTGCAACGACCAGGAAAGCCGCACCCTCGGCACCAGCGAACGCCCGCACCCGGCCCTGGCGCGTTGACCCTGCTCAGCCGCCGTCCCGTCCCGTCCGGTGCCCTGGTGCTGCCTGTCGTCGAGGGCGAGGCCCCCGCGCCTCCGGGCCCGCGGGGCCGCCGCCTCCTCGGCAGCCTGCTGGCGGTGCGCCGCGACAAGATCCGCTTCGTCGAGCGCGCCTTCCGCGAGCACGGCGACGTGGTGGGCTTCTCCATGGGACCGGGGCGGCGGCTGATCCTGATCCACCATCCCGAGGGGGTGCGCCACGTGCTGCGCGAGCGCGAGCCGGGCTTCGTGAAGGGGATCGGCTACCGCGAGGCGGAGCCGCTGCTCGGCGCCGGCCTGCTCACCGCCGAAGGCGCCGCCTGGCGCGGCCAGCGCGACCGCATGCGGGTGGCCTTCCGGCGCTCCGCGATGACCAGCTACGCGGCGGTGATGGGGGGTGCGGCGGTCGATCTCGCCGAGCGCTGGCGCGGTGCCGCCGAGGCCGGCGAGACGGTGGATCTCGCCGCCGAGGCCACCCGCTACACCCTGGAGGTGCTCGGCAGGACCCTGTTCGGCTGCGACCTGGCGGGCCGCGCCGGCGCCATCACCCACGACCTCGACCGCGTGGTGCGCTGGGCGATGCGGCGCATGACGGGCGTCGTGCGCCCGCCGCTGGGCCTGCCGACGCCGGCCAACCTCGCCTGCCGCCGGTCTCTCGCCCGTCTCGCCCGCCTCGCCGACGAGCTGGTGGCCGAGGCGCGCGCCGGCGGCGGCAGCGCGCTGCCGTGGAGCGACGGCCCGGAGCGCCGCGACGAGGTGCTCACGCTCCTGCTGGCCGGCCACGAGACCACCGCCGTCTCCCTCGCCTGGACCTGCCATCTGCTGGCCTGGCACCCGGAAGCGCGCGAGGAGGTGGAGGCCGAGGCGCGCGCGGTGCTCGCCGGCCGGGCGCCCGGCTTCGACGACCTGCCGCACCTGCCGGCGGCCCGCGCCGCCGTCGAGGAGGCGATCCGCCTCTACCCGCCGGTGTGGATGATCACCCGCCGGGCGTTGGCCGACGACGAGGTGATGGGCTACCGGGTGCCGCGCGGCGCGGACCTCCTCGTCTCCGTCTACACCCTGCACCGTCACCCGGCCTTCTGGAGCGATCCGGAGGCCTTCCGCCCGCAGCGCTTCCGCGGCGGGCCGCCGCGGCCGGCGGGAAGCTACATCCCCTTCGGCCACGGACCGCGCGCCTGCCTCGGCAGCGCTTTCGGCCTGATGGAGGCCACCCTGGCGGTGGCGGCGCTCGCCGGGCGGTGGCGGCTCGAGCCGGCCCCCGGCCCGGCCCACGGGGCCTGGTCGCCGGGCGGGCGGGAGGCCAGCCCGAGGACGGGATCCGTGCCGCCGGTGGCGCTCGATGCCCTGCTCACCCTGCACCCACGCGGGCCGCTGCCGGTCCGCCCGCGGCCGCTGGGCTAGCGAGGTCCGGCGGGCGGTCCGCCGACGGACTGCGTCGCCTCGCCGCCGGCTCGCCCGGGCACCTCCCCCGGTGCCAGCCAGCTCGACACCCGCAGCGTCGCCTGCGCCGCCCCCCACGCCGCGGCGCCGAGCAGGTGACGGTCGCCGGGGTGGAGGCAGCGGAAGGCGGCGATCTCGGGATGGCCCACCCGGTGCGGCGCCAGGGCGGCGAGCAGTGCCAGGCGGGCACCGGGGCGATCCTCGGCGACGAGGCCGTCGAGGGCCTCCTCCACCCAGGACGAGCCGAAGGGCAGCGGCTCGCCGCGCCACAGCGCCACCCGCTCCTTCACGCGGCGCCGGGCCGCCTCCGACAGCGCCTCGCGGCCCGCCTCGGCGGTGGCGGCGAACCAGCGGCCGAGGGCGCCGGCGACGGGCGGGCTCGCCTCCGCCCACCACGACTCCGGCGGCGCCGCCGCCTCGGGCAGCAGGTCGAGCGACTCGCCGGCAGGCAGCCCCGGCTGCACCCGGGGCCGCAGGCGCCCGGCGACCGCCGCCAGCGCTCCGGCCCGCAGCCAGCGCCCCGGCAGCGGCACGATGCCGGGCCCCAGGAACACCGTCGCCAGGCGATTCACGTAGTGGAAGCAGCAGGCGGTGCCGCGCACCTCCGGCCCCGCCTCGGGCGGGAACGGTGGCTCGGCGAGGTCCGGGTGGTCGGGGTCGCCGGTGGCGGCCGCCCAGCGGGCGTAGGCGTCGAAGCGCTCGGCCCCCAGGCGGCGCCGGCCGAGCCGCACGCCCCAGGCAGCCCCCCGGTATCCCGCCGCCTCGAGCATGGTGGTGTGGGCCTCCACGCAGTAGGGGCAGCGGTTGGCCCGCGAGACGACGGCGGCCACCAGCTCCTTGAGCGGCCGCTCCAGGTGGCCGGCGAGCAGCGTCTCGCGCAATGCGCACCACGAGCCGGCCAGCAGCTCGGGCAGCGGCGAATGGAGCGGGAACGGCTCGGCCAGCACCCCGAAGTCGCGCCGGACACGCCGGTACACCTCGCCGACCAGGCCGCCCGCCCCCTCCAGGGGAACGGGCGTGATGAAGCGGATCACGATACAGGCAAGTATACGCGCTGGGGCGTCAGGGCTTGCCTTTCGCATCCACCGTGGTCCGCTGCCGCACCGCCTCGAACAGCACGGCCGCCGCGGCGGTGGACAGGTTCAGCGACTCGACCCGGCCGCGCATCGGGAGGCCCGCGAGGCGGTCGCAGAGGCCGGCCGTGCGCTGGCGCAGGCCCTTCTCCTCGCCGCCGAAGCACAGCACCACCTTGCCCGTGAGGTCGAGCTCCCACACCGGGTCGCCGCCGGGAGCGAGGCCGTACACCCAATAGCCATCGGCCTTCAGTGCCTCGAGGGCCTGGGCGCTGTTGGTGATGCGCTCGACCGGCAGCCACTCGGAAGCGCCGGCGCTCGCCTTCACTGCCACCGGCGACATCGGCGCCGAGCCGCGGTCGCGCACCAGCAGCCGGCCGGTGCCGGCGCCCTCGCACACCCGCACCAGGGCGCCGAGGTTTCGCGGGTCCTGGACGTCCTCGACGAGGACGACGAGATCGGGGTCGCGGGGGATGGCGGCGGGCGCGGGAGGGCGCGGGCGGGCGGCAGGGCTCGCCGCGCCGTCGTGCCGCTCGGCCCCGTGCAACCCGGCGCCGTGCAACCCGGCCCCGTGCAGCTCGGCGGCGAAGCCGTTGTGGACGGCGGCGCCCTGGCCGGTGCGGGCGGACAGATCGTGCTCGGAGAGCTCCACGAGCTCCACGCGATGGCGGCGGCAGAGGTCCTGCACCTCGCGCAACCGGGCACCGCCGCGCCGCGAGGCGATCATCACGCGCTGGACCTGGTGGGGCCGGTGGCGCAGGGCCTCGCGCACCGGGTGGAAGCCGTAGAGGAGGTCGGCTCGAGGCACGGCGGCGCCGGCCTAGACTTCCATGATCTGCTCTTCCTTCTTGGCGAGGGAAGAGTTGATCTCCTGGATGTAGTGATCGTGGAGCCGCTGCACCTCGTCGAGGCCGCGGTGCTCCTCGTCCTGGGAGATCTCCTTGTCCTTCTCCTTCTTCTTCAGCGCGTCGTTGCCGTCACGCCGCGCCTGGCGCACCGAGTTGCGGGCGTGCTCGGCCATGTCGTGGGCCTTCTTCACGAACTCGCGGCGGCGCTCCTCGGTGAGCGACGGCACCGGAACGCGGATCAGCCGCCCGTCGTTGGACGGGTTGAGCCCCATGTCGGAGCTGCGGATCGAGCGCTCGATGGCCGCGATCTGGGACGGATCGTAGGGCTGGATGGTGAGCAGCGTCGCCTCGGGCGCGGAGAGCTGGCCGAGCTGGTTCAGCGGCGTCGGCGTGCCGTAGTAGTCGACGGTGATGCCGTCGAGCATGGTGATCGACGCGCGCCCGGTGCGCAGGTGCTTCATCTCCTCGTGGAAGTGGTCGACCGCCTTCTTCATGGCGACCTCGGTCTGGCGAAACACCTCGTTCATGACCTCTCCTTTTCCCGCGAAGTCCAACAGAATCAGCGCTCGAGCGCTCCGGGATCTTCTCCCGCTCCCCGCCGGGTGTCAATCGGGCCGGCGGCCGTCCGCAGACGACGCTACGAGCCGCTCTCGGTGACCACCGAGCCCACCCGCTCGCCGGCGACCACGCGACGGATGTTGCCGGCCTGGAACATGTTGAAGACGACGATGGGGATGCCGTTGTCGCGGCACAGGCTGATGGCGGCGGCGTCCATCACCTGGAGGTTGCGCTCGAGCACGTCCTGGTAGGAGAGGTCCTGCAGCAGGCGGGCGTCGGGGTCCTTCTCGGGATCGGCCGTATAGACCCCGTCGACCTTGGTGGCCTTGAGCACCACCTCGGCGTGGATCTCCGCCGCCCGCAGGGCCGCGGCGCTGTCGGTGGTGAAGAACGGGTTGCCGGTGCCGGCGGCGAAGATCACCACCCGGGCCTTCTCCAGGTGGCGGATGGCGCGGCGGCGGATGAACGGCTCGGCCACCTCGCGCATCTCGATGGCCGTCTGCACCCGGGTGGTGACCCCCCGCTTCTCGAGCGCGTCCTGCAGCGCCAGCGCGTTGATCAGCGTCGCCAGCATGCCCATGTAGTCGCCGGTCACCCGGTCGATCCCGCGGTGGCTCGCCGCCAGGCCGCGGATGATGTTGCCGCCCCCGATGACCACCGCCACCTGCACGCCCAGGCCGTGGACGTCGCGGATCTCGTCCGCGATCTGGGCCACCACGGCCTCGTCGATGCCGAAGCTCTGCTCGCCCATCAGGGCCTCCCCCGAGAGCTTGAGCAGGATGCGCCCGTAGGCCGCCTCGCCGCCGCCGGCGCGGCGGCCGGGGACGACGGAGCCGCCCGAGGAGGAGGCCGACTCGCGGGAACGGGGGTCGGCGGCGGGGGTCGACGGCTCGGAGCCGGGCTCGGGCATGGTGGCCTTCTCCTCGAAGTGTGGGCGCCCCTCGGGGCTCGCCTCCCCGCGCTGGGCGGACGCGGGGAGGTCCAGACGCTGCTCGCCGGCCGCGACCGGCAGCGGGCGCCTGCCGCCGGTTGCGAGGGCCGTGCCGGCAAGGCCCGCCGGCGAGGGCGGTCCGGCTAGCCGCCGGCCTTGCGCACCTCGTCGGCGAAGCTCTCGCTGCGCTTCTCGATGCCCTCGCCGAGGACGAAGCGGGCGAAGCGGCGCACCTGGATGTTCTCGCCGATGGTCGCCACCCGCTCGGCGATCATCTCACCCACCGTCTGGTCCGGGTTCTTGACGAACGGCTGCTCCAGCAGTACCGCCTGGCCGTAGAACTTCTCCACCCGGCCCTCGACGATGCGATCCACGATGTTGCCCGGCTTGCCCTCGTCCAGGGCCTGCTGGCGGTAGATCCGGCGCTCGGTCTCCAGATCCTCGGTACCCACCTCCTCGCGGCGCACGAAGCGTGGGTCGGCGGCGGCGATGTGCATCGCGACGTCGCGCACCAGCTCCTGGAACTGGTCGGTCCGGGCGACGAAATCGGTCTCGCAGTTGACCTCCACCAGCACGCCGAGCTTGCCGCCGGCGTGGATGTAGGAGCCCACGGCACCCTCGGCGGTGATGCGGCCGGCCTTCTTGGCGGCGGCGGCGAGGCCCTTCGTGCGCAGCAGCTCCACGGACTTCTCCATGTCGCCGCCGGTCTCGACCAGGGCGTTCTTGCAGTCGAGCATGCCGGCGCCGGTGCGCTCGCGCAGCTCCTTGACCATCTGCGGGGTGACAGCCATCGGTGTGTCCTCCGAAATGAAAACTGGGGCGGTGAGAAATGTCGTCCTGACGCGGAAAGAGGCCAGCAAGCTCGCGCTCGACTGGCCTCCTCCACCCCGGCCCCGGCATGCGCCGCGGGCCGGCCGTGATCCTGCGGGCTCGCGCGGCGCCTACTGGGCCGCCGCGGCGGCCTCCGAGGCGCCACCACCGGCCGCGGCCGCCGTCGCCGCGCCCTCGGTCTGCTCCATCATCCGCTCCTCGAGGCGCCCCGAGCCGGCCATGTAGGCGTCAGCGATGCGCGAAGAGAACAGGCGGATGGCGCGGATGGCGTCGTCGTTGCCCGGGATCAGGTAGTCGATCAGCTCGGGATCGCAGTTGGTGTCGACGATGGCGATCACCGGGATGCCGAGCTTGTTGGCCTCGGCCACCGCGATCGACTCCTTCTTCGGGTCGACGACGAACAACGCGTCGGGCACGTCCTCCATCTCGCGGATACCGCCCAGGTTCTCCTGCATGCGCTGGCGCTCGCGGTCCAGGCGCAGGATCTCCTTCTTGGTCAGGCCGGATTCCGGGTCGCCCAGCTTCTCCTCGATCTCCTTCAGGCGCTGGATCGAGCCGCGCAGGGTGACGAAGTTGGTGAGCGTGCCGCCGAGCCACCGGTTGGTGACGTAGAACTCGCCGCAGCGCGACGCTTCCTCGGCAATGACCTCCTGGGCCTGCCGCTTGGTGCCGACGAACAGCAGACGCTTGCCGTTGGCTCCGAGCTCGTGGACGAAGTCCGCGGCCTCCCGGAACAGGCGCACCGTCTTCTGCAGGTCGATGATGTAGATGCCGTTGCGCTTGCCGAAGATGTAGCGCTTCATCTTCGGGTTCCAGCGTCGCGTCTGGTGACCGAAGTGGACTCCGGCCTCCAGCAGCTCCTTCATGCTCACTTCGACGGTCACGAGCTTTCTCCTTACCGCTTGCTGAACTGGAAGCGAGCGCGGGCACCCTTCTGGCCGTACTTCTTACGCTCCTTCTTCCGGGGATCCCGGGTCAGCAGCCCCGCGCCCTTGAGGCGGTCGCGCAGCTCGACGTTGTAGACGAGCAGCGCGCGGGAGATCCCGTGGCGGATGGCGCCGGCCTGCCCGGAGGCGCCGCCCCCCTCGACCGTGACGTAGGCGTCGAACTGGGCCCCCGTCTCGGTGAGCTCCAGCGGCTGCCGGATGATCATCTTGTGGATATCGTTCGGAAAGTAGTCGTCGATCTCGCGGTCGTTGACCCGGATCGTGCCGTCGCCGGGGCGCAGGAACACGCGGGCGGCGGCGGTCTTGCGGCGGCCGGTGCCGTAGTACTGGGTGCCGTTCAAAATCCTCTCCTCGTTCAGATGGCCGCGGCCACGTCGAAGCTCTGGGGCTGCTGTGCCTGGTGCGGGTGCTCCGGGCCGGCGTAGACCTTCAGCTTCTTGTACTGGGCCCGGCCCAGCCGGCTCTTGGGCAGCATGCGCCGCACCGCCTCCTCCACCATCTTGGTGGGGCGCTTGACCCGCATCTCGGCGGCGGTGGTGGCCTTGATGCCGCCGGGGCGTCCGCTGGTGCGGTAGTACACCTTCTGCTCTTCCTTGCGCCCGGTGAGCACGCTCTTCTCGGCATTGACGACGATCACGAAGTCGCCCATGTCCATGTGGGGTGCCCAGGTCGGCTTGTGCTTGCCCATCAGCAGGCGGGCAATGGTGGAGGACAGGCGTCCGAGGGCCAGTCCTTCGGCATCGACCACGTACCACCGCCGGTCCTGGTCGGCGGCCTTGGGGCTGTACGTCCGCATCAATCGCATCTCCAGAGTTCGCTCCGGCCGGCTTGGCGTCGGCCTCTGCTCGCAACGATGGCCGCGGGGACGGCAAACAGCGGCCGGCCCTTGCGGCGCAAAGGACCTCTGATCCTAAAGGGGAGCAGGCGCGCCTGTCAAGGCGCCAGGTCAGTCGTGACTGCTCGGCCGCGGTTTTCCGCGGCGAGGGATGGATGGTACCACGGAGGGGCCGGCTCGGCAAGAGCGGGCGGTGGGGCTTCGGCCGGCGGGAGGGGCGGCCGTTCCGCTGGGCGGGTGGAGGCGGTGGGGCTGCGGACGCGGGGCTCCTCGAAAAGGGTTCAACGGCTGGCCCCGCTCTGCGCGCCGGCTGCCACCGGCGACGGCTCCTTCACCGTTCCGAGCGGCGCCGGCGACGAGGCCGCTGCCCCACCGCCTCCACCCGCCCGGACGCTCCAGTGGCCACCCTCCCGGCTCCGTCCGCTAATTTTCGTCCCCTCCCGTCCCGGCACCGGGGGCTCGGAGTCGGCCTCGGAGTTCGCGCCAGGCCCGGCCTCGGGGGGCCTTTGCGTCCTTCTCTTCGCCGCTCATCTCGCCCAGGGTCCGCTCTTCGCTTTGCGGCTCGAACACGGGGTCCCAGCCGAAGCCTCCCGTGCCCCGCGGCGGCAGCACCAGGCGGCCTTCGAGGGCGGATTCGACGACCACCGCTTGCTCCGGATCAGGGCCGGGCCGGTAGAGGAGGGCGCAGCGCACCGTGGCCCGGGGATCGCCCAGGGCGATCGCCGTCTCGGCCAGACGCTCGGCACCGGCGGCTTCCAACATCCACTTGACCAGCGGGCCGGGGAAACCGCCCAGGGCTTCGAGATCGAGGCCGCTCTCCTCCACCACCAGCGGCCGGCCGAGGCACCGCCAGGCCTCCTCCGCCTTCGCGCGCAGGACCTCCAACAGGTCGAGGGACTGGATCTCCGGCAGGTCCAGCGGATGGACCTCGACCGTCTCGCCCAGGATGCGCTCGGCCTCGGCCCGCTTGGCGGCGCTGCCGGTGACGAAGAGGAAGGGGAGGTTCGTCATGCCGCCCCGGGCGTCTCGGCGAGGGCGGCGAGCAGGTCGTCCACCTGGCGCTCCAGGTCCTCCAGGGTGCCGTCGTTGACCAGCACCCGGTCGGCGCGGGCGCGGCGCTCGTCGCCCTCGCCCTGGGCCTCGAGGCGCGCCCGGGCGGCCGCCTCCGGCAGGCCCCGGGCGACGGCACGCTCCAGGCGCAGCGCCCCCGGCGCCTCCACCGTGACCACCAGGTCGAAGTCGTCGGCAAAGCCGGCTTCCACCAGCAGGGTCGCTTCGAGCACCACGCAGGGTTCCGTCGCCGCCCGCGCCACCGCCTCGAAGCGGCGGCGCACGAGGGGGTGGATCGCCTGCTCCAGGCGGCGCCGCTCGGCGGGGTCGGCGAACACCTTCTCGGCCACGCTGGCGTGATCCACCGCGCCGGTGCCGTCCAGCGCCTCGTCGCCGAACAGGTCGCGCACGGCCTCGGCACCCGGTTCCCCGGGGCGGTAGAGCTCCGCCACCAAGCGGTCGGCGTCCACCACTTGGCAGCCGCGCTCGGCGAGCAGGCGCGCCACCGTGGACTTGCCGCTCGCCAGGCCTCCGGTGAGACCGAGGAGATGGGCCACGGCGGCGCCCGCCCGGCCGCTCAGTCCAGGCCCTGGCGCCGGCGCGCGGCGGCCAGCGTGTTGACCAGCAGCATCGCCACCGTCAGCGGGCCGACGCCGCCGGGTACCGGCGTGATCGCCGCCGCCTTCCGAGCCACTCGCGTGAAGTCGACGTCGCCCACCAGGGTCGAGCCGCGGCGCTCGAAGACGTCGCGGCGGTGGGCGTCGCCGGGGAAGAAGTGGTCCACCTGGGCGCGCTCGGTGAGCCGGTTCATGCCGACGTCCACCACCACGGCGCCTTCGCGCACGTGCTCGGGACCGATCACCCCGGCACGGCCCACCGCCGCGACCAGGATGTCCGCCTCGCGGCAGACCGCCGGCAGGTCGCGCGTGCGCGAGTGGCACACGGTGACCGTGGCGTGCTCGCGCAGCAGCAGGCCCGCCATCGGCTTGCCGACGATGGCGCTGCGGCCCACCACGACGGCACGGCGGCCGGCGATCTCGATACCGGAACGGTGCAGCAGCTCGATGACCCCCGAGGGCGTGGCCGGCGCCAGACCCCGCTGGTCGAGCCACAGGCTGCCGACGTTGAGCGGGTGGAACCCATCCACGTCCTTCTCGGGCAGCACGCGCTCGACGATGGGGCGCTCCGGTAGATGCTCGGGCAGCGGGAGCTGCACCAGGATGCCGTCGATGGCGTCGTCGCCGTTGAGCTCGTCGAGCAGGGCGTCGACGCGCTCGCGTGGCGTGTCCGAGGGCAGGATCTCCACGCGACCGAGCATCCCCACCTCTTCCGAGGCCCGCTTCTTCGAGCCCACGTAGACCTTCGAGGCGGGGTCGTCGCCCACCAGCACCGCCGCCAGGCCCGGCCGCCGGCCGCCGGTGGCGAGCAGCTCGGCCACTCGCTGCGCCACCTCGGCGCGGATCTCGGCCGCGACGGCCTTGCCGTCCAGGATCCTCGCCGTGGTCTCGAGGACCGTCGTGTCGTCGCCGAGACTTCCTCCCGTCCTGCTCACGAAACCCTCCTTGCCGTATAGAGACAGACGATGCCGAAGGTCAGGTCCCGCCACGCCGCCGCCTCGAACCCGGCCGCCTCGAGGGCCGCGACGAAGCCCTGGCGCTGCGGGAACTCGAGCACCGACGCGGGCAGGTACGTGTAGGCCGAGCCGCGTGGCGAGAGCAGGCGACCGACCACCGGCAGCACGTGCCGGAAGTAGGCGAGATAGAGCGCGCGCACCAGCCGGTTCTCGGGCACCGCGAACTCGAGCACCGCCAGGCGCCCCCCCGGCCGCAGCACCGCCGCCATGCCGGTCAATGCCCGGTCGAGGTCCGCCACGTTGCGCAGCCCGAACGACACGGTGGCGCCGTCGAAGCTCGCAGCGGGAAACGGCAAGGCGAGCGCATCGGCCGCCATCGCCGCCGACCCGGCGCCGCCCCGCCGCCGCCTGGTCTCGAATTTCCTGCGCGCCCGCACCAGCATCGGCACGCAGAAGTCCGCCGCCGCCACCCGCGGTCCGCGCCGGTTGAGGGCGAGTGCCTGGTCGCCCGTACCGCAGCAAAGATCGAGCACCCGCGCCCCCGCCCCCAGCCCCAGCGCCCGCGCCGAGCGCCATCTCCACACGTGGTCGAGGGCTCCGGAGAGCAGGTGGTTCAACAGGTCGTAGCGCGGCGCCACCCCCGCGAACATGTCGCGGATGGTGCGACCACTCTTGTCGAGGGAAGTCGCGCTCGGCGCGGCCGGGGCGGCGAGATCGGATTCGGCCATCGAGCCGAGTCTATCGGGCCGGCAGCCGGAGCGGACGCAAAGCGGGTCCGATCCGCCAGCCCGGCTCCCGCAACGCCCCCCATGAGAGGATTTCAGCACCGGAGGCGGGAGGGGTGGCCGCTGGAGCGACGGGGCGAGTGGAGGCGGTGGGGCAGCGGCCTTTGAGCCGGCGTCGCTCCGGGCGGTGATGGAGCCCCGGGCGATGGCAGCCGGCTCGACAGAGCGGGGCCAGCCGTTATCCCTACCGAGCAGCCCCGCGTCCGCAGCCCCACCGCCTCCACCCGCCCAGCGCAACGGCCACCCCTCCCGCCGGGCCGAAGCCTAGACCCGCTCCAGCGCCCCGCGAATGGCTCCCCCCGCGAACCCCTTGCGTTCCAGGTGCCGTGCCAGCGCCGCGCGATCCGCCGGGTCGCCCCCCCGCGCCAGCCAGCGCTCCGCGGCGCGCACGGCGGTGGCGGCCTCGTCCTCCGGGAGGAGATCGGCCATCGCCTCGGCAATCACCTCGTCGGCGGCGCCGCGGCGGGCCAGCTCGTGGGCCAGCTTGCGGCGTCCCTCGGGTCCGCGGGCGAGGCGGGAGCGCAGGAAGTCGCGGGCCGCCTGGCGGTCGTCGAGCCAGCCCTGCTCGGCCAGGCGATCGAGGGTCGCGGCGACCTCCTCCTGCTCGTAGCCGCGCTGGCGCAGCTTCGCCGCCAGCTCGGCGCGGAAGTGGCCGCGGCGGGCCAGCAGGTCCTGGGCCTTGCGGTAGGCCGTCGGGCGCTCGGCCATGGGCGACGCTAGCCCGTCTCGAGCTCGAAGGGGGAAGGCTCCTCCATCATGTCGCCCGAGCCCATCTGCAGCGATTCGTCCATCTGATCGCGCGCGTCGTCGGAGGTGAACTGCACACCCTGGATCTTCAGGCGGAACTCGTCCGGGTTCGAAGCGCGGCGCATCGCCTCGTCCAGCGTGATCAGGCCGTTCTTGTACAGCAGGTAGAGCGACTGGTCGAAGGTCTGCATGCCGTACTGGCTGGTGCCGAGCTTGATCTGCTCGCGGATGTACTTCGTCTTCTCCTTGTTCTCGATGCAGTCGCGGATGTAGGCCGTGTTCACCATCACCTCCACCGCCGGCACCCGGCCGATGCCGTCGGCCCGCGGCATCAGGCGCAACGAGATCACCGCCCGCAGCACCTGGGCGAGTTGGATGCGGATCTGCTTCTGGTGGTGCGGCGGGAACACCGAGATGATGCGGTTGATCGTCTCGGTGGCGTCGAGGGTGTGCAGGGTGGAGAACACCAGGTGACCCGTCTCGGCCGCCAGCAGGGCCGTCTCGATGGTCTCGTAGTCGCGCATCTCGCCGACCAGGATGACGTCCGGATCCTGGCGCAGCGCCGAGCGCAGCGCCGGCGCGAAGGCGCGGGTGTCGACGTCCACCTCGCGCTGGTTGACCAGCGACTTCTTGTCCCGGTGCAGGAACTCGATCGGGTCCTCGATGGTGATGATGTGCTCGGCCCGCTGGGCGTTGATGGCGTCGAGCATGGCGGCCAGCGTGGTGGACTTGCCGGAGCCGGTGGTGCCGGTGCACAACACCAGGCCGCTGCGCTCGCCGCAGATGCGCTCGAGCACCGGCGGCAGGGTGAGCTCGCGGATCGACAGGATGCGGGCCGGGATGACGCGCAGCACCAGTCCGACCGTGCCGCGCTGCTGGAAGATGTTGCAGCGGAAGCGCCCGAGCCCCGGCACCGAGTAGGAGATGTCGAGCTCCAGCTCCTCCTTGAAGCGCTGCTTCTGGCGGGCGTTCATGATGGAGAACGCCATCGCGATGGTGTCCTCCTGCATCAGCCGCTTGAGCTCCGGCAGCGGCACCAGCTCGCCGTCGACCCGTACCACCGGATGACCGCCGACCTTCAGGTGGAGGTCCGACGCCTTGCGCTCCACGGCGATCTTCAGCAGATCGTTGATGTTCATGCCGCGCCTCCTTGCAGGAATTCGTCAACCGTCGATGCTAGTGCCCCCGCCCGCCCCGCGCAAGCCCGCCCGCCGGAACCGCCGGCCAAGAACGTCCCCCTCCGTTCGCGCGTATACTCCAGCATCCACAGGTTTCGTCGAACCGATGTCCAGGAGGAAGTCTCTCGATGAGTGCGAATCCCGCCAAGCTGTGCTCCGTCGCAACCCGGCTCCCCGCCGTCCTGCTGCTCGCCTCGGTCGTCCTGATGGGGGGGCTCGCCGGCTGCGCCAGCACCCCCGAGCGCGACGACGTGACCGAGCGCACCAGTGACCGGCGCATGTACTTCCGCCTCAACTTCGAAGACGAGGCCCACAACCTCACCTTCAACGAGGGCGAGACCCGCGTCTTCGAGCGGCCGGACGCCACCTACACGGTGACCGCCGGCCTTTCCAACGAGCGGCTCGGCGACATGGAGTTCCGCGTCGTGCGCGAGGACCCGGAGGGCAACCGGTCGATCGCCACGGTGCGCATCCCGCCGGGCGACGCGGTGGATCTGAAGCGCGACTTCGGCCCGCCGTGGCCGTCGGTGCTGATCCGCGCCGTGCGCATGGTGCCGCCGGTGACCCAGGGCTATCGCACCCGCGGCATCACCTGATCGCCACCCCACGGTAGGCGCCGTTCACCGCGCGAGCAGCAGGGCGGCGCCGGCCAGCGCGGCAGTCTCGACCCGCAGCACGGTCGGTCCGAGGCTCACCGGCTCGCAGCCGAGCGCCGCCAGCGCCTGCCGCTCGCCGTCGGTCCAGCCGCCCTCCGGCCCCACCAGGAGGGCGGCCGCCTCCCCCGCGCACGCCCGCAGCGCCTCGCCGCCGGCGGCGGCCTCGCCGGTGTCGAGCATCCACCGGCGTCCCGCCGGGATCCCCGCCAGCAGGCCGGGCACCTCGTCCCACTCGTGGCTGCCGGAGAGCTCCGGCAGGCGGGAGCGGTGGCACTGCTCGAGGGCGGCGGCGGCCACCCGTTCCAGCCGGCGCAGCGTGCCGTCGCCGAACTCCCGCGGCGTGCGCTCGGTGGCGATCAGCCGCACCGCGGCCACCCCCAGCTCCGTCGCCTTCTCCACCAGCCAGGAGGCGCGCTCCTTCTTCGGCGCGGCCACCAGCAGGTGGACCCGCCGATCCGGCTCGTGGGTTGGTGCCGCCTCCGCCAGCCCGATGGTGCCCGCGCTGCGGTCCACCGCCGCCACCGTGCCCCAGCGCGCCCGGCCCCGGCCGTCGACCACCCGCAGCCGCTCGCCGGCGGCGGCGCGGCGGGCGCGGAACAGGTGGCGGTAGGCGTCGCCCTCGACCACCACCTCGGCCGCCGTCAGCTCCTCCGGCGTCACCAGCAGGGTGATCACGGCGCCCCCCGTCCCACGCGCAGGCCGATCCACTCCCCGTCCACGCGCCGCGCGCGCTCCGCGAAGCCGACCTCGGCCACCGCCGCGAGCACCGCGCCGGCGCGCTCGGCGAGGATGCCGGAGAGGACCATCTCGCCGCCCCCGGCCACCTGGCCGGCGATCTCCCCTATCACGGGGAGGAACAGCTCGGGGATGATGTTGACGACGGCGAGATCGAACCGCGCCCCCGGCCGCAGCGCCTCCACCGTGCCGGTGTAGAGGCGCGGGAACAGCCCGTTGAGCGGCCGGTTGATGCGCGCCTGGAAGAGGGCGGCGGGATCGACGTCGAAGGCCACCGCCTCCCGCGCCCCGAGCGCGAGCGCGGCGAAGGCGAGAATTCCGGTGCCGGTTCCCACGTCGAGCACCGTGCGCCCCGCCACCGCCACGTCCTCCAGCAGCTCGAGGGCGAGCCGCGTCGACTCGTGGCTGCCGGTGCCGAAGGCGGTGCGGGCCGGCAGCCGCAGCAGCGTGCGGCCGGGCGGGACGGCGGTCTCCTCTCCCGGCTCGCGGGGATCGACGAAGAAGGTGCGCCCGAGGGCAAAGGGGAGCACCCGTTCGCGGTAGGGCGCGAGCCAATCCTGCTCCTCGACCCGCTCGGCAGGGAGGCATTCCACCTCGAACAGATCGGCGAGAGGATCGCTGCTTGCCTCCCCTGCGAACCAAGCCTCCACGCGCACCCGCCCGTCGGCCTCCGCCTGGCTGGTGAAGCCGAGGGTGCGCGCCTCCCAGAGCAGGGCCGAGGCGTTCTCCTCCAGCTCCGGGGGAACGAGATAGGTGCGCCGCAGATAACTCATCTAGAGATCCACCTTCTCGTTCGAGGGGCGAAGCCCCGAATAGCTCGTTCCTCCGCCGAGCGCACTCCCGAGAAGTCGCCCGATCGAGGCCCGAGCCCCACCCTCTCGCCATCGAGCCTCGCGCCGTCGAGGAGCGAAGCTCCGAGACCCGTCCTCTCCTTCACCCCCACCGCCCCGGCCCGAAGCCTGCCCGCCCTACCCGAACATCTTCTTCACGCGATCCAGCACCTTGCCCCGCACCGACTGCCCCCCGAGCTCGGCGAGCTGCCGCAGCAGCTCCACCTCCTCCTCCGAGAGATCCTTCGGATGCGGCACGTCGACGTCCACCCGCACCACGTGGTCGCCCCGCCCGCCGCCGCCCAGCCGGTCGATGCCCTGGCCACGCAGCCGGAACTCCTTGCCCGCCGGGGTCCCCGGCGGCACCTCGAGGGGTGATTCGCCATGCAGGGTCTCGACGTCGATCTTGGTGCCGAGCACCGCCTGCGGGAAGCCGATCGAGACGGCCGAGAACACCGTAGTGCCGTCGCGCAGGAACCGCTCGTGGGGCTCGACCCGCAGCACCACGTAGAGGTCGCCCGCCGGGCCGCCGTGGCGCCCGTGCTCCCCTTCGCCGGCCAGCCGCATGCGCGAGCCGTTCTCCACTCCCGGCGGGATGCGCACCTCGATGGTGCGCTCCTTCTCCACCCGGCCCTCGCCGTGGCAGGTCTCGCACGGATCGGTGATCACCGTGCCCTCGCCGCCGCACTGCGGGCAGGTGCGGGCGACGGTGAGGAAGCCCTGGTTGTAGCGCAGTTGCCCGCGGCCGCCGCAGGCGTTGCACGCCTTCGGCGCGCCATCGCCGGCACTGCCGCTGCCGGAACAGGTGTCGCAGGTCTCCAGGCGCGGGATGCGCAGGCGTTCGGTGGCGCCGAAGGCCGCCTCCTCGAAGCGGATCGACAGGTCGTAACGCAGGTCGGCGCCGCGGGTCGGCGCGCGGCCGCCGCGGCGGCGGCCCCCCCCAGCGGCGCCGAAGCCGAACAGATCGCCCAGGATGTCGGCGAAGTCGCCGAACGTCGATGGGTCGAAACCGCCGGCGGCCGCCGCGCCGCCCATCCCGGCGTGGCCGAAGCGGTCGTAGCGGGCGCGCTTTTCGTTGTCGGAGAGCACCGCGTAGGCCTCCGCCGCCTCCTTGAAGCGCTCCTCCGCCTCCTGGTTGCCCGGGTTCTTGTCCGGGTGGTACTGCACCGCCAGCCGGCGGTACGCCTTTTTGATGTCGCCGATCGAGGTGTCGCGGGCAACGCCCAGCACCTCGTAGTAGTCCCTTTTCGCAGCCATTCGGAAATCGTCCCTGCTGGTTCGCCAGCCCGGGGCACCAGGGCCCCGGGGCTCAGGCTTGGTTGCGGCGCAGCATCACCTCGGAGAGGAGCCGCGACACGTCGTTGAGATCGTAGACCGCCGCCTCGAGGTCGGCCCGATGCTCGTTGAGCACCGCCCCCCGGGCCTTGCCCAGGACCTCCTGCACGCGCTTCTGGTCGTCCTCGGGCATCAGCTTGCGGAACTCGTCGAACACCCGCTCGTTGTTGTAGACCAGCCCCTCCACCCGGTTCTTGAGCTCCGCCGTCTCGCGCCGCGTCTGGTCGGCCTCGGACTGCTGCTCCGCCTCCTGCACCAGCTTGCCGATGGCCTCCTCGGAGAGCCCCCCGGCGGGCGTGATCTGGATGCTCTGGGAGCGGTTGGTGGCCAAGTCGCGGGCGGTGACGTTGACGATGCCGTTCGAATCGATGGCGAAGTTGACCTCGATCTGCGGCACCCCCCGCGGCGCCGGCGGCACGCCCACCAGCTCGAAGCGGCCGAGGGAGCGGTTCTCCGAGGCCATCTCCCGTTCGCCCTGGAGCACGTGGATCTCCACCTTCTCCTGGTTGTCCGCCACCGTGGTGAACACCTGGCTGTTCTTGGTGGGGATCGTCGAGTTGCGCGGGATCAGCCGAGTGTACAGGCCACCCCGGGTTTCGATGCCGAGCGACAGCGGCGTGACGTCGAGCAGCACCACGTCCTTGACCTCGCCGGTCAGCACCGCCCCCTGGATCGCCGCCCCCATCGACACCACCTCGTCGGGATTGATGTCCTGGTTCGGCTCGCGGCCAAACAACCGCCGCACCGCCTCGACCACCACCGGCGAGCGCGTCTGCCCGCCCACCAGCAGCACGTCGTCCACCTGCTCGGCGCTCATGCCGGCCTGCCGCAGGGCGTCGCGGCACGGCTCCTCGGTGCGGGCGACCAGCTCCGCGACCAGATCCTCGAAGTGGCGGCGCGTGAGCACCCGCGACAGGTGCTGCGGGCCGCTGTCGCCGGCGGCGATGAACGGCAGGTTGATCTTCGCCTCCTCGGCCGTGGACAGCTCGCACTTGGCGCGCTCGGCCGCCTCCTTCAGGCGCTGCAACGCCATACGGTCGTCCGCCAGGTCGAGGCTCGATTCGGCGCGGAACTCCTCGATCAGCCAGTCCATGATGCGGCGGTCGAAGTCCTCGCCGCCGAGGAACGTGTCGCCCGCCGTGGCGCGCACCTCGAACAACCCGTCGGTCAGCTCGAGGATCGAGATGTCGAAGGTGCCGCCGCCGAGGTCGAACACGGCGATGCGCTGCTTGTCGCCGCGGCGCTCCAGCCCATAGGCGAGGGCCGCCGCCGTCGGCTCGTTGATGATGCGCACCACGTCGAGGCCGGCGATCTTGCCGGCGTCCTTGGTGGCCTGGCGCTGGGAGTCGTCGAAGTAGGCGGGCACCGTGATCACCGCCTGCTCGAGCGGCTCCTCGACCGCCTCCTCGGCGAACTCCTTGAGCTCCCGCAGCACGTGGGAGGAGATCTCCGCCGGGCTGTGACGGCGCTCCCGAATCATCACCTCCACGTCGCCGTTGCGCGCCTTGACCAGGGCGTAGGGCAGCACCGCGACGGAGCGCTGCACCTCGTCGTCCTCGAACTTGCGGCCGATCAGCCGCTTGACGGCGTAGACCGTGTTCTTCGGGTTGGTGATCGCCTGGCGCTTGGCGATCTGCCCCACCAGCCGGTCGCCCTCCTCGGTGAAGGCGACGATCGAAGGCGTGGTGCGGCTGCCCTCGCGGTTCGGCAGCACGCGGGGGGCCAGCGCGTCGACCACCGAGACGCAGCTATTGGTGGTCCCGAGGTCGATACCCAGGATCTTGCTCAGGTCCTCACCCTTCCTCGGGGGGTACCGCCACCACCACCCGGGCGGGCCGCAGCAGCCGCTCGTGCAGGCGGTAGCCGCGCTGGAACTGCTCGACCACCCGCGGCTCCTCGGCGTCCGGGTCCTCCTGGCGCGAGACCGCCTCGTGGAGCGCCGGGTCGAAGGCCTCGCCGACCGCCGGCACCTCCTCGGCGCCGTGGCGGCGCAGCACGTCCTGGAGCTGGCGCAGCGTCATCTCCACGCCGGTCTTCAGGTCCTCCGCCGAGCCGCCGGCGGCCACCGCCCGCTCCAGGTTGTCGGAGACCTCGAGCAGCTCGCGCAGGAGATCCGCCGAGGCGTAGCGCAGCGACTCGCGGCGCTCGCGCTCGCTGCGCTTGCGGTAGTTGTCGAAGTCGGCCAGGGTGCGCATGGACCGGTCCTTCAGGTCCGCCAGCTCGCGGCGCAGCGCCGCCACGCCGTCCAGCCGCTCGCCGTCGTCGCCGGGGGCGCCGGCGTCGTCCCCGTCGATCTCGAGGATCTCCACGTCCTGGTCCACCTCTTCGGCCATGTCTTCGTCCTCTGTGGGCGGTCGCTGGATGTCTTCGTCTGCCATGGTTTCCGTCCTCAGTGCTCCTGCCCGTAGACCTCGCCCAGGGCGCGGCTCAGGGTCTCGCCGAGGTAGTGCACGAGCGGCACCACCTTCTGGTACTCCATGCGCGACGGCCCGAAGATCCCGAGCGTGCCCCGGGTCTCGCCGCCGGCCCGGTAGCTGGTCGAGACCAGGCTGAAGTCGAAGGGCGAGGTGAGGTCGCTCTCCTCCCCGATCGTCACCCGCACGCCGTCGCCCTCGATGCACTGGCTCAGCAGCTTGACGAGCTGGGCCTGGTTGGTGAAGAGATCGAACAGGCGGCGCACGCGGTCGATGTCGGCGAGCTCCGGGTGGGCGAGCAGGGTCGAGGCGCCGTCGAGCAGCACCCGCGGGTCGTCGCCACCCTGGAAGCCCTTCTGGGCGAGCTCCAGGGTCAGCCCGAGCAGGCGGTCCACCTGCGCCCGCTCCTCCGCCATGGCGGCGAGCAGGCGGTCGCGGATCTCGCGCAGGGTGAGCCCGGCGAAGTGCTCGTTGAGGTAGTTGGAGATCCAGGTCAGGGTGTCGCGCGGCACCTCCTGGTCGGTCTCCAACACCTTGTTGTCGACGAAGCCGCTGGCCGACACCACCACCGCCAGCACGCGCCGGCCCGACAGCGGCACCAGCTCGATCTGCTTGAGGACCGTGTCGCCCATCACCGGCGTCACCACGATGCCCACCTGGTGGGTGAGCTCGGAGAGCAGGTGGGAGGCGGCCTCCATCAGGTCGCCCGGATCGCCCGGAACGGCGCGCAGGTTCTCCTCGATGTAGCGGCGGATGCGCGGCGGCACCCCCTCGCGGCGCATCATCGACTCGATGAACAGGTGGTAGGCGGCCGGGGTCGGCACCCGCCCCGCCGAGGTGTGGGGCTGCACCAGCAGGCCCGCCTCCTCGAGGTCCGCCATCACGTTGCGGATGGTCGCCGGCGAGAGCCCGAGGTCGGAGCGCTTCGCCACCGACCGCGAGCCCACCGGCTCGGCGTCCATGACGTAGCAGAGGATGACCGCCTTGAGGATCTCGCGGTCCCGCTCGCTCAGCTCGCGAAGGTTCTTGGGTCGTGCCATCGGTTCTCGGGCTCGTGTCTCGGTGCTTGCACAGGGTGCCGGCGGGGCGACCGGCGCGGGCGCGGCCTTTGCCGCCAGCGTGGGGCGCCGCTATTGTAACCAAGTGCAACCCCGACCACCGACCGGGGCGGCGAAATCCCGCTCCGCCCCCCTCGCCGACCTCACCTTCGCCCTCGCCGGGGCGGGGCGGGTGGGAGGCAGCCTCGCCCGCTGGGCGCTGGCGGCCGGCGCCCGGCTCACCGCCGTCGCCTCCCGCGGCGCCGGCTCGCCGGCCGCCCGGCAGCTCGCCGCCGAGGCCGGCTGCCCGCTGGTGGCGCTCGACGAGCTGGAGAGCGCCGGCAGCGACCTGCTGCTGGTGGCGGTGGCGGACACCGCCCTCGATGCCGTGGCCGACCGGCTCGCCCGGCGGCCCCAGGCCCGGGTGGCGCTGCACACCGCCGGCAGC
>DATACC010000215.1:0-2444 GCA_036259255.1 Thermoanaerobaculia bacterium
TCGACGTGCTCGACGTCGAGCAGGTGGTGATCCGCGGGCGGCGGGCCGGTGGGCGCGCTGGTGGGTGGCGCGGTGGGCGCCGTCGCGGGCGGCGCGGCCGGGCACGGCGTGGCCGAGCGCATCGATCCGACGGTGGAGGACAGCTACTGGCGCGACACCTGGCGTCACCGCGACTACACCAAGAGCGAGCGGTTCAGCTACGACGAGGACTACCGGCCCGCCTACCGCTACGGCTGGGAGAGCCGGGCTCGCCACGCAGGCCGGCCGTGGGACGACAAGCTGGAGACCGAGCTGTCGAGCGGCTGGGACAGCGCCCGCGGCACCTCCAGGCTGACCTGGGACGACGCCCGCCCCGCGACCCGCGACGCCTGGGTGCGGGTGGACGACAGCACCGATCGCCGGGTGGCCGGCGACGGCGGCCTGGACCGCGACCGCCGCTGAGGCGGCCTCGGCACAGCGACAGCCACACGGGGCCCGCTTCGGCGGGCCCTTCGCTTCGGAGGCGAACGTCGACGCACGGGTTGCGCGGAACGTCTACCGCCGCTGGTGCTCCAGGGAGTCGACGAACTCGGGGGTGGCGTGGCGCTCGACGGCATCCACCTCCAGCAGGTGGCGCACCGGGCAATGTCCGCTCGCCCCCCGCAGCACCAGGGCTGCCCCGAGCAGGCTCCTGCCGAGGGAGCCCCGGCGCAACCCGCCAACCAGCAGCGCCCCACCCGCCAGGGCCGAGAGCACCCGCTCGGCCGGCGGCACGTTGACGTGATGTTCCGTGAAGGTTCCGTGCTCCATGCGCCGATGCTATCTCCTCCTCCGGCGTCAGCCGCTCTCCAGGCGGTGCTTCTGCACCTTCCCGAGGGCGTTTCTCGGCAGCGCCTCGACCTGCCGGATGCGGCGGGGAATCTTGAAGGAGGCGAGGCGGTCGGTGCACCAGGCGGCGAGGGCCGCCGGGTCGAGGCGCTCGGCGGGATCGGCGGCGACCACCCAGGCGGCGGGCACCTCGCCGCGGTCGCGGTCGGGCATCCCGGTGACCGCGGCTTCCGCCACCGCGGGGTGGGCGCACAGCACCTCCTCGACCTCCCGCGGATAGACGTTGAAGCCGGCCGAGATCACCAGGTCGTGGCGGCGGCCGAGCAGGGTGACGTGGCCGGTGCCCGGATCGCGGCGGGCCAGGTCGCCGGTGCGGAACCAGCGCCGGCCGTCGGGGGCGGTGAGGAAGCTGGCGGCCGTCTTCTCGGGATCGCGCCAGTACCCGGCGAAGACGTTCGAGCCGCGCACCACCAGCTCGCCCTCGCTGCCGGGTGCCACGTCGCCGCCGTCCTCGTCCACGATCCGCACAGAGACCCCGGGCAGGGGCGTGCCCACGGTGCCCGGCCGGCGCTCGCCGGCGAGCGGGTTGGACAGGGTGATCCCCGTCTCGCTCATGCCGTAGCGCTCGAGGATCGCGTGGCCGGTGAGCTGCCGGAAGGCGGCGAAGGTCTCCGGTGCGAGGGGTGCGCTGCCGCTGGCGAACAGCCGCACGCCGGAAAGGGGGCGCGCCGCCGGGGCGCCCGCGTCCCTGAGTCCCGGCGAGCGCAGGGCGTCGACCAGGCGCACGTACATGGTGGGGACGCCGAAGAAGAGGGTGGCGCCGCCGGGAGCGAGTCCGTCGAGCACCGCGGCGGCGTCGAAGCGCTCGTGGAGCACCACCGTCGCGCCGGCGGCGAGCGCCGTCGTCAGGCCCACCACCAGGCCGTGGACGTGGAACAGCGGCAGGGCGAGCAGCAGCCGGTCGTCGTCGCGCCAGCCCCAGGCGGCGAGCAGGCCGGTGACGGTCGCCAGCAGGTTGTCGTGGGTCAGCACCGCTCCCTTGCTGCGCCCGGTGGTGCCGGAGGTGTAGAGGAGCAGGGCGGGCTCGCCGCCGTCGACCGGGGGGTGCAGGCCGGGAGCCGGCGCCGCCGCTGCCGGTGCGCCGGGGGAGGCCACCTCCTCGGCGAGCAGCACCCGCGGCGCCGCGGGGCCGGCAAGCAACGGGGCCAGGTGCTCGCGGCCCGCCGCGTCGGTGAGCAGGAGGCGCGGTTCGGCGTCGGCGAGCAGGTGGGCGACCTCGGGAGCGCGGTAGGCGAGGTTCATCGCCAGCACCACCGCTCCCAGGCGCAGGGCGGCGAGGTAGGCGAGTACCAGCTCCGGGCCGTTGGGCAGGTAGAGCGCCAGCCGCTCGCCACGCGCCAGCCCCTCGGCGGCGAGGCGGGCCGCCAGGGCTTCGCCGCGGGCGTGCAGCTGCGCGGAGGTGAGCTCCTGCCACGAGCCGTCCGCCCGGCGAGTGCGCAGGGCCGGGTGGTGGGGCCGGCGGGCGCGGGGGATGGCGAGGAGATCGAGCAGGTTCACGGCGGAAGACACTATCTCAGGGAAGACACTATCTCAGGGCCGGGTTGTGCCCCGTGCGCCGGGCGGGGGGGGGGGGGGGC
>DATACC010000216.1:0-2987 GCA_036259255.1 Thermoanaerobaculia bacterium
GGGGGGGGGCCACCTCACCCCTTCCCCGTCCCCTCCTTCGGCCGCGTCCCGATGGCGAGGATCAGCTCGCCGACGATCTCCTTGAGCTCCACGGTGTAGTTGGCGAGGTCGCGGAGCTGGTGCTCCAGGCGGTCGGGGTCGGGCCGGGTCAGGGCTCCGCCGGTCTTCGGGCGCACCTTGTAGGTGAGCCGCTCGTCGAGGGATTGCAGGTGCTGCCAGGCGTTCTTCAGGCGTTGCGGGTCCATCGTGCTCCTTCCAGGGTCGGCGGGCGTGTCGGGCCGGCCGTCAGGGTATCTCGCCGCCGGCGGCCAGGTGCTCGGTGAGTGCCACCAGGCGGTCGATCTGCTCGCGGGTGAGCTTCTCGCCGAAAGCGGGCATGGTGCCCTCGCCCTCGACGATCCGGCGGCGGATCTCGTCGCGGCCCTCGGCCAGCACCTCGGGCCGGGTGAGGTCGAGCCCCGGCTGGCGACCCACCGCCCGCGGGTTGCCGGCACCGTCCAGGCCGTGGCAGCGCGCGCAGTGCCGGCGGTAGAGCCCGGCGTCGGTGCTCTCGTCACCCCCCCGGCAGGCGGCCGCCGCGAACCCCGCCAGCAGGCAGCCAGCGACGACCCAGCCGGCGACCACCGGGCTCCGGTGCCGCATCCCGCCCGCCAGCACGCCCGCCTCCGCTCCCGCCCTGGCCCCAGCCCTGGTCATCGGCGGCCGGCGCCGTCATTCCTCGCGCCGGAACACCTCGGTGGAGGTGGCCTGGTCGCGGGGGCGCAGGACGATCTTGTCGACGTTGACGTGGGACGGCCGGGTGGCCGCCCAGGCGATGGCGTCGGCAACGTCTTCGGCGGCGAGCGGCGTCATGCCGCGGTAGACGGCCGCCGCCCGCTCCCGGTCGCCCCCGAAGCGCACGACGGAGAACTCCGTCTCCACCAGGCCGGGGGCCACCTCGGTGACCCGCACCGGCCGGCCGAGCAGCTCGAGGCGCAGCGTCTCGGTGAGCACCCGCTCGCCGTGCTTGGCGGCGGTGTAGCCGGCGCCGCCGCGGTAGACCTCCAGGCCGGCAGTGGAGCCGACGGTGATCACGTGCCCATCGCCAGAGGCGATTAGCCGCCCGAGCAGCGCGCGGGTGACCCGCAGCGTGCCCAGCACGTTGGTCTCGAACATCGTGCGCCAGTGCTCGTCCACCGCCTGCTCGATGGGCTCGAGGCCGAGCGCACCGCCGGCGTTGTTGACCAGCAGGTGGACCCTCTCCGGCAGCGCCGCCACGAAGGCGTCGACGCTGGCGGCTTCGGTGACGTCGAGGGCCATCGCCTCGGCCCCCGAGGGCCCAGAAATCCGCGCCACGACCCGGCGCACCCGCTCGAGGCGCCGGGCGCCGCCGAACACCCGGAACCCGGCCCGCGCCAGGGCGAGCACCGTGGCCGCCCCGATCCCAGAGCTGGCCCCGGTGACCACCGCCACCCGCCGATCCCCCTCGTGCACCGTCACGGTCAATCCTCCCGGAACGCGCGCACCAGCCAGTTGACCAGCGCCAGCACCAGGCCACCGAGGATCGCCGGCAGGCAGCCGTCGACGTGGAGGCCGCCGAGCAGCCAGCCGGCGAGCCAGAACATGGCGCCGTTGATGACCAGGTAGAACAACCCCAGGGTGAGCAGGATCAGCGGCAGCGACAGCAGGCTGACGAGGGGCTTGACCAGCAGGTTGACGAGGCCGATCACCAGCCCGGCCAGCAGCAGGTACAGCACGCCGCCGGTGTAGTCCACCCCCGGCACCAGCCAGGCGGCGGCCAGCAGCCCCACGGCGTTGACGACCACCTGGATCACCGCTCGCATCATGGTGCCTCCTCCTCGCGGCTGCCGCCCTCGCCGCCGCGGCGCGCCCACGCCTCCCGGGCAGCGGCGACCACATGCCGCTCGTTGGCGAAGCTCAAGGTCCTCTCGGCCTCGTCCCAGGGCAGGAACTCGGCGCCCGAGACCTCCCGGGAGTCGAAGTCGGCGGTGGAACCGGACTCGTAGGCGAGGAGGAAGTAGTCCACCCGCTTGTGGATGCGCCGTCCGCTCTGGACGAACCAGTAGTCGATGGCCGGCAGCTCGGCGAGGACGCGGCCGCTGACGCCGGTCTCCTCGCGCACCTCCCGCAGGGCGGCCTGCTGCGGCGACTCGCCGGCCTCGATGCGTCCCTTGGGAAGCTGCCAGCGGCGGCCGTCTCCCACCGAGATCAGCAGCACCTCGGCACCGCCGCCGCTCCCTCCGGCGCCGCCCCGCCCGGCGCGGACCACGACGCCACCGGCCGAATGCTGGTCCTCGGTGCGCATCGCCGCCCCCACGCCCTCAGTTGGCGGCCTCCTGGCCGTCCGGGATGCCGGGCGTCCACGCCGGCAGCGAGGCGGGGTCGACGCCGACGGAGCGCAGGGCGCCGGTCCAGGCCGCCTCGCCGGGGGCGAACACCAGCTCGGCCGTCACCGGCGCGGTGAGCCAGTCGTTGCGCAGGATCTCCTCCAGTAGCTGCCCCTCGCCCCAGCCGGCGTATCCGAGCAGCAGCCGGAACCGCTCCGGCGGCTCCGCCGCGAGGCGCCCGAGATCGCCCACGTGCTGGCTGATCAAAACCCCCGGCGCCACCACGTTGGCCGCCTCCACCTCGGCCGGCTCGGCGTCGAAGATCACGGTGCCGAGCTGCGGCTGCACCGGTCCGCCGAAGTGGGTCATCACCCCGTCCCGGCCGAGCCACGGCACCTCCATTCCCTCGAGGATTTCGCGCACGGGAAGCTCGGTGGGCCGGTTGACGATCAGCCCCAGGCTGCCTTCCTCGTCGTGGTGAACCAGCAGCACCACGCTCTTGTGGAAGAACGGATCCACCACCTGCGGCATGGCGATGAGCAGAAGCGGAGTCGAAAGGTCGAAGGATGCGCCCACCCCGCCAGTCTAACCCGGAGCCGCCCCCCGCCAGATCCCCCCTCGTGCCTCCCTCCCGGCATGTGCCGGATCGAGGTGCCGAAG
>DATACC010000217.1:0-12072 GCA_036259255.1 Thermoanaerobaculia bacterium
GCTGGCGGGGGGGGGCGTCGCCGATCCGGAGGCGGCGCGCCGCTTCCTCGCTCCCTCCCTCGATCAGCTCCACGACCCCCTGCGCCTGTACGGGCTGACCGCCGCCGTCGAGCGGCTGGCAGCGGCCCACGCCGCCGGCGAGGCGGTGGCAGTGGTGGGGGACTACGACGTCGACGGCGTCACCGCCACGGCGCTGCTGGTGGCGGTGCTCCAGGCCTGCGGACTGGCGGCCCACCCGATCCTGCCGCACCGCCTGCGCGAGGGCTACGGCTTCCAGCCGTGCCACGCCGAGCGCGCCGCCGGCCTCGGCTGCGGCCTGGTGGTGACGGTGGACTGCGGCACCAGCTCGGCGGCGGCGGTGGCCGCGGCTCGCGAGGCCGGCATGGACGTCATCATCACCGACCACCACCTGCCCGGCGAGGCGCTGCCGGAGGGCACGCTGCTCGTCAACCCGCGCCAGGAACTGTGCGATTACCCGTTCTCGGGTCTCGCCGGCGTCGGCCTGGCCTTGAAGCTGGCCCTGGCCGTCGCCGCCCGGCTCGGCCGCGCCCTCGATCCCACCCGCCTGCTGCGCATCGCCTGCCTCGGCACCATCGCCGACCTGGTGCCGCTGGTCGACGAGAACCGCGCCATCGCTGCCCTCGGCCTGCGCGCCCTGGCCGACACGCCGTCGCCGGGCCTGCGGGCACTGTTCCGCCGCGCCGGCGTGCGCTCGCCGCTCACCGCCGCCGACGTCGGGTTCCGCCTCGGTCCGCGCCTGAACGCCGCCGGCCGCCTGGCCGACGCCGCCGAGGCCCTGGAGCTGCTCGTCTGCCGCGAGCCGGCGCGGGCCGAGGAGCTGGCCGAGTCGCTGGAGCGCCTCAACCGCGAGCGCCAGGACGAGGAGCGCCGGGCGGTGGAGGAGGCCGAGGCAATGGTCGCCGAGCGCTCGCCGCTGCCCCCCCTGGTGGTGCTGTGGAGCGCCGGCTGGCACCGCGGCGTGGTGGGGATCGCCGCCGGCCGCATCGCCCGGCGCTTCCACCGTCCCTGCGTGCTGCTGGCGGTGGAGCAGGATGCCGCCGTCGGCTCCGGCCGGAGCGTCCCGGGCCTGGCGCTCCACGGCTTCCTGGACACCTGGCGCGCGGAGCTGGCCCGCTTCGGCGGCCACGACCAGGCGGTGGGGCTGACGGTGGACCTCGCCACCGAGCCGGGGCGCCTCGAGCGCCTGCGGACGACCTGGGAGCAGGCCGCCGCCGCGTGGTCCCCGGAGCTGCTGCGGCCACGCCACGAATACGAGCTGGAGCTCGCCCCCCGCGCGGTGGACCCGGCGCTGCTCGCCGAGCTGCGCCACCTCGAGCCCCACGGCCAGGGCAATCCCCAGCCCCTCGCCCGCATCGGCCCCCTGACGCTCGCCGGCACGCCGCGGCGCTTCGGCAACGGGCACCTCTCGGCGGTGGCGGTGGGCGCCGACGGCGGCCGCCTGGCGCTGGTCGGCTGGCGCTGGCAGGGGCGCGAGGACCGCCTCGCCGGCACCTTCGAGGTGCTCGGCCACGTCGAGGAGCTCGATCCCTACCGCCGACTGCCCCGCGTGCGCCTGCTCGACAGCCGACCGGCCTGAGCCGGTTTCGGAATCGTCCCGATCCTCCCGAGGGCCGGCACCCGGCCCGGCGCTGGAACCCGCCGGATGCTCCCTGCCCGAGCCCCGCCAGCGCCGGCCGCCGCGCCGTGAGAGAATGCGGACGCTGGCCCCGTTGTTGCAGCGCCTGCGACGTCCGCACCCGGAGCTCACCACTCTCCGGCCCGGCGACGCCGGGCCCGGCCCGGCACCGCCTCGCGCGGCGATCCCGACGAACTCGATGCCTCGACGACCGAAGCCCTTCTTCTCCGGCCTGCGCCGAATTCTCCTCGTGCTGATCCTGCTGGTTGCCGGCGGGACGGCGGCCCTGTACTGGTTCGGCCGCTCCGGCCGCCCGCAGCCGCTGCCGGCGGGAGACTCCGCTCTGGACCGGGCCCCCGAGGGCGAGATCACGATGATCGGCGAGGGCTTCGAGTTCACCCACTCGGAGGGTCGCCGCCCGGTGTTCCGCATCCGCGGCGAGTCGGTGCGCGCCGACCGTGCCGGCATGGTGTTCCTGGAGGGCGTCGGGTTGACGCTCTACACCGAGGAGGGGGAGTCCTACGAGGTGGCGAGCCGGCAGGCGCGCTTCGATCCGGAGAGCCGCGACGCGGTGCTCTCCGGCAACGTGCTGCTGCGCGGCCCGGACGACACCGCGCTGCGCACCGGCGGCCTGCGCCTGCGCGATCGCGGCCAGCGCATCGACTCGACGGGCCCGGTGCGCTTCACCTACGCCGGCTACACCGGGCGCGCCAACCGCCTGCGGGTGGACCGCAGCGCGCAGGTGTATCAGCTCCGCGGCCGCGTGCGCATCGACAGCGGCCCCCAGGCGGAGCAGCCGACGTCGCTCGTCGCCCGGCGCGTGCTCTTCGACCGTCAGCGCCACCAGATTCGCGCCGCCCAGGACGTCGAGCTGACCCGGGGGGAGGACCACCTCGAGGCCACCTTGATCAACGCCTTCCTCGACGAGCAGGACCGCACGGTGCTCTTCGTGCGCGCCCGCTTCGAGGTCGCCGGCCGCATCGCCCGGATGCCGGGCCCCGGGGCTGCTCCGGGCTCCGAACGCCCGGTGCGCTTCACCGCCCGCAGCCTGGCGCTGCTGCGCGATCCGCAGGGGCTGCCGGTCAACGCCGAGCTCGAGGGAGCGCCGTCGGTGCCGGTGGTGGTGGAAGTGCCGGCCGAGGGCGGCATCACCCAGCGCCTGGTGGCCGGCTTCGCCACCGTGCAGTTCGCCGGCGGCAGGCTCTCCCAGGTGGAGACCTTCAACGCGCCGCGCCTGCAGGAGATCTCCCGCAGCGGTGAGGAGCTGCGCGAGCTGACCGCCCGCCGCCTGGAGGCCAACTACGGCGCCGACGGCCGCCTTGCCACCCTGCGCGCCGACGGCCAGGTGCGCTACCGCGACCCGGAGGTGCGCGCCGAGGGCGAGCAGGGCCGCTTCGTCGCCGCCACCGAAACCGCCGAGTTCACCGGCTCGCCGGTGCATGCGGTCGCCGAGCGGGGCGAGCTGCTGGCTCCGAAGGTGACCTACGACCGCCAGCAGGGCCTGCTGCACGCCACCGGCGGCGTGCGCGCGGAGATGGAGGACGCCTCGTCGGCCGGTCTCGGCGGCACGCCGATGGGCCAGGGCGAGGGCCCGGTGCGGGTGGAGTCGCGGGAGGCGTTCTGGCGCGACACCCCGCGCTCGGCGCTGTTCCGCGGCGACGTGCGCGCCTGGCGCGGCGAGAACCTACTCACCGCCCAGGCCCTCTACGGCGAGCAGCAGGGCGCGGCAGGTGCGCGGGGTGGCGAGCGGCTGGAGGCGACCGGCGGCGTGCGCACCGTGTGGCGCCCCGACCCGCAGCGCCCCCCCGGCGGCGGCGAGCCGCAGCGCCCGGTGGAGGTCACGGCCCCGCGCATGACCTACGACGAGGGCGACGGTCTGCTGGTCTACGAGGGTGGCGTGCGCACCGACCAGGCCGGACAGTCGCTGGTCTGCTCGCGGCTCGAGGTGGCCGTCGACGCGACCGGCGAAGCCGAGCGCATGACCTGCATCGGCGATGCCCGCCTGGACGACAAGCAGACCGGCAACACGGCCCGCGGGGAGAGGGCGGTATACGATCTTGCCAGCCGGCTGGTCACCCTGATCGGGGATCCGGCGGTGCTCAACAAGGGAGACGGTGGACAGGTGACGGGGCAGCGGGTGAGCTACGATCTGGAGACGGGGACGGCCCGGGTGGTGTCGCAGCCGGTTTCGGCGGCGCCGGCGGCGGCCCCGCGTCCCACCACCCCCGAGACCGCGCCGACGGCGCCGCCGGGCCCCGCGTCCGCCTCGGGCACGGAAGGGGAGGCGAACCGTGGTGGTTGACGCCTCCGGCCGTCGGCGGGCTCCGCGCGGGCAGGCGGCGCCGCAGCGCGAGCCCTCCCAGCCTCCCGAGGCGACCCGGCACCGCCAGGCCCCCCAGCACCGCCAAGCGGCGCGGCGGCCCGAGGCCGACCGGCTGTCGGCCCGCGTGCTGGCGGCAAGCAACCTGCGCAAGACCTACCGTGGCCGCGCCGTGGTGCAGGACGTCTCCCTCGAGGTGGGCCCCGGCGAGGTGGTCGGGCTGCTCGGTCCCAACGGCGCCGGCAAGACGACCACCTTCTACATGGTGGTCGGCCTCACCCCGCCGGACTCCGGCCGGGTGTTCCTGGGCGAGGACGAGATCACCGAGCTGCCGATGTACCTGAGGGCCCAGCGCGGCATCAGCTATCTGCCCCAGGAGCCCTCCGTGTTCCGCAAGATGTCGGTGGAGGACAACCTGCGCGCCATCTTCGAGACCCTCGACCTGCCCCACGCGGAGCAGGAGCGGCGCATCGAGCAGCTCATCGACGAGCTCGGTCTCGCCAAGGTGCGCAAGAGCCCCGGCTACGCCCTGTCCGGCGGCGAGCGGCGGCGGGTGGAGATCGCTCGCGCCCTGGTCATCGATCCCTGGTATATCCTTCTCGACGAGCCCTTCGCGGGAATCGACCCGATTGCGGTGCTCGACATCCAGGGAATCGTTCGCAGCCTCAAGGCGATGGGGATCGGTGTCCTCATCACGGACCACAATGTACGGGAAACACTGAAGATCACGGACCGCGCGTACATCATCAACAACGGTGAGATCCTGCGCGCCGGCACCCCCCAAGAGCTCTCCAGCGATCCCCAGGTGAGGAAGATCTACCTGGGCGAGGAATTCAGCCTGTCGTGACGGACGCAGCATGGCCCTAGAGCAGAAACTCTCCCTCAAGCTCACCCAGAAGCTGGTGATGACGCCGTCGCTGCAGCAGGCGATCAAGCTGCTGCAGATGACCCGTATGGAGCTCGACCACCTGCTGACCCAGGAGCTGGTCGAGAACCCGGTGCTGGAGGACTCCCGCGAGATCCGCGAGGACGACGACGGCGAGGCGCCGGCGGAGCAGGAGGCCGCCGACGAGAAGAAGAAGGACGACGAGATCGACCACGACGAGTCGATCGAGAACATCGATCTCGACGCCTACTTCGGTGACTACTTCGAATCGAGCGGCTACGCCTCGATGTCGGAGCATCGCGACGAGCCGCCGATCGAGAACAGCCTCACCCGCCAGCCGGACCTCTACGACCACCTGCTCTGGCAGCTCCACATGAGCGACGCCGCGCCGCTGGAGCGCGAGATCGCCGAGCTGATCATCGGCAACCTCGATCCGGACGGCTTCCTGGTCGCCTCGGTGGACGAGATCTGCGCCCTCGGCTGCGACGGCAGCGACGGCAGCAACGGCCGCACCGAGCCCTACTCGAGCGAGCAGGTGGAGGCGGCCCTCGCCCTGGTGCGCGACCTCGATCCGCCCGGCGTGGCCTGCCGCGACCTGCGCGAGAGCCTGCTGATGCAGCTCGACGCGCGGCTCGCGGAGCTGCGCGAGATCGCCGAGGAGGAGGCGGAGGAGGCGGGCGAGGAGCTGGAGGAGTGGGATCCGCCCCACGACCTGGTGCTGGCGCGGACGATGATCGCCGATCACTGGGACCTGTTCCTGCGCCGCCAGTTCGCGGCCATCGCCAAGGAGATGGACGTCGAGCTGGCGGAGCTCGAGTCGGTCGTCGAGCTGGTCAAGACCTTCGAGACGCGCCCCGGGCGCAAGTTCTCGAGCGACCGCGCCCACTACATCGAGCCCGATGTCTACGTGCGGCGGGTCTCCGGCGAGTACGTGATCCAGCTCAACGACGACGGCATGCCGCGGCTGCGGGTCTCCCGCGCCTATCGGCGGATGCTCCAGAAGATGCGCAGCGACGGCAACGAGGCCGACGCCCAGCAATTCATCAAGGAGAAGATCCGCTCGGCGGTGTGGCTGATCAAGAGCCTCGACCAGCGCCAGCGCACCATCTACAAGGTGGCCAACTCGATCGTCAAGCAGCAGCGCGAGTTCCTCGACCACGGCATCGACCGGCTGCGCCCGATGGTGCTGCGCGACGTCGCGGAGGACATCGAGATGCACGAGTCGACCGTGAGCCGGGTGGTCTCCAACAAGTACATCCACACGCCGCGCGGCCTGTTCCCGATGAAGTTCTTCTTCCACAGCGGCATCGACCGCGAGTACGGCGACAACATCTCGTCGCTCACCGTCAAGCGCAAGATCGAGAAGCTGATCGAGTCGGAGGATCCGAAGCGCCCGCTGTCGGACAGCGAGCTGATGCGGATCCTCAACCGCGAAGGCATCCAGATCGCCCGCCGCACCGTGGCCAAGTACCGGGACGAGCTGAACATCCCGTCGTCCACCGAACGCAAGAAGATCTTCTAGCCGCCCGCCGAGCGCCTCTGACGATGAATCTCGCCTCCCTCACCGAGCCGGAGCTCGTGTTTCCGGACCTGCCCGGCGACGACGTCTCCTCCGTGCTGCACTCGCTGGCCCGCCGCGTCGCGGAGCTCGGCTACGTCACCGACAGCGACCACCTCCACGCCAAGCTGATCGAGCGCGAGCAGCTCGGCTCCACCGGCATCGGCTCGGGCGTCGCCATCCCGCACTGCAAGATGGCGGGGCTCAGCCGGGCGGTGCTGGCGGTGGCCCAGACCCGCCGCCCCGTCGACTTCGGGGCCGTCGACGGTCAGCCGGTGCGGTTGTTCTTCCTCGTGATCTCGCCGGCCGACTCGCCGGCGGTCCACCTGCAGGTGCTGTCGTCGATCAGCCGCTGGGTGAAGGCGGACCACCATGTGGAACGTCTCCTCGGCACCCGGGACCGCGCCGCCATCTACGAGATGCTGAAGCGGGAAGGCCGCTAGTGGAGAGCCCCGGAGCCGCGCCGCGGGTCACCGTGCGCGAGCTGCTCTCGGACGACGAGCTGGCGGGCCTGGAGCTCACCGTTCTCGCCGGCGAGGAGCGGCTGGACAACCCGGTGGTCCACCCGCGGGTGCAGAAGCCGGGTCTCGCCTTCGCCGGCTATTACCCCTACATCAAGCCGGGCCGCGTGCAGATCGTCGGCGAGAGCGAGATCGAGTACGTCGCCACGCTTCCGGAGGCCGAGCGGGTGGAGCGCTTCGACACGATCACGGCGCTGGCGGTGCCGGCCTTCGTGGTCACCAAGGGCCTGGAGCCGCCGGCCGGCCTGCTCGCCCGCTGCCGCGAGCGCAAGGTGCCGCTGCTGCGCTCCACGGCGCTGTCGTCGTCGGTGATCAAGCGGCTGTCGTGGTTCCTCGAGGAGCACCTGGTGCCCTCGACCCACATGCACGGCGTCTTCCTCGACATCTACGGCATCGGCGTGCTGCTGGTGGGCGAGAGCGGGGTGGGCAAGAGCGAGTGCGCGATGGACCTGATCACCCGCGGCCACAGCCTGGTGGCCGACGACCGGGTGACGGTGAAACGCTACCCGAGCGACGACCTGATCGGCTACTCGGAGGGCCCGCTGCGCCACCACATGGAGCTGCGCGGCCTCGGCATCGTCAACGTCCAGGACCTGTTCGGGCTCGCCGCGGTGCGCGAGCGCAAGGGGGTGGACCTGGTGATCGAGCTCGAGCACTGGCGCGAGGGCCAGGTGTACGACCGCCTGGGCCTCGACGAGACGCTCTACCCGATCCTGGAGGTCCAGGTGCCGTACATCAAGATGCCGGTGGCGCTGGGGCGCAACCTCTCGATCCTGGTGGAGATCGCGGCCCGCAACCACGTGCTGAAGCTCCAGGGTCACCACTCGGGGCGCGAGTTCGCCCGCAAGCTCGAAGAGCAGCTCGAGAGGGACCGCCGCCGCCACCGCGACCGTGCCGCCACCCGGCGGCACCGGCCGGCCCCGTCGAAACCCGCCCCGGCCAAGAGTGGACCGAAGAGCGCCTCGTCCCAGGGGGCGGCGGAGCGCACCACGTCGTCGCCGCGTCCGGGGGCGCGCTGAGACCCCGATGCTCGACCCCCTCCCCGAGCCGCCGCCGCGCCACGTCGACCGCGCCCGCGTGGTGATCATCACCGGGCTCTCGGGCTCCGGGAAGAGCAGCGTCGGCAACGTCTTCGAGGACCTCGGGTACCACACCATCGACAACCTCCCGCTGCCGATGCTGCGCGAGTTCCTGGAGCGGCCACTGGAGCTGGTGCCCGGCGACGGTCGCATCGCCATCGTCGCCGACGTGCGGGTGCCGGGGTTCGCCGAGGAGTTTCCGCGGCTGATGCAGGAGATCGACCGCAGCCGCCTCGACCTGACGCTGCTGTTCCTCGAGGCGAAGGACGAGGTGCTGGTGCGCCGCTTCTCGGAGACCCGGCGGCCCCACCCGGTGACGCCGGACTGCTCGGTGATGGAGGGAGTCCAGCGCGAGCGCGAGCTGCTCGCCGATCTGCGGGCCGCGGCGGACCTGGTGCTCGACACCAGCGACTGGTCGGTCCACGACGCCCGCAACGAGATCTACCGCCAGTTCACCGATGCGCCGGGCGAGATGCCCTCGATGGTGGTGACGCTGGTGACCTTCGGGTTCAAGCACGGCATCCCCTACGGCACCGACCTGCTGTTCGACGTGCGTTTCCTCTCCAATCCCCACTTCGTACCCGGCCTGCGCGAGCTCACCGGCCGTGACCGGCCGGTGCAGGATTACCTCCACGAGCTCGACGAGTACAACGAGCTGCTGGCGCGCCTCGCCGACCTCCTCCTCTTCCTCCTGCCGCGCTACCGCCGCGAGCACCGAAGCTACCTGTCGGTGGCCATCGGCTGCACCGGCGGCCGCCACCGCTCGGTGTGCATCGCCGAGGACCTCAAGGAACGCCTGCGCGAGGAGGGCTGGCCGGTGCGGCTGGTGCACCGGGACACCAGCCGCTGACACGCCCGCGCCGGCCCCGGAGCGGGGCACGGGGCACCGCGTTACAATGGTCGGATCGGCCCTACGCCTGCGGAATACGCTTGGCGGGGGCCGGTTGTGATTTCTCGGTGCCGACTCCGTGACGGAGATGGCCTGAAAGGGTTTGGATTCCAGCAATGATTGGTACACTGATCCTGACGCACGGCGGCGTGGCCCGGGAGCTGCTCGCCGCGGTGGAAGAGATCGCCGGGGAGCAGGAGCAGTTCGAGGCCGTCAGCTTGGCCTGGGACGACGACTGCGAAGCGGCGGAAGCGAAGATCGGCGCCGCGCTGTCCCGGCTGTCCAGCGCCGATCGGGTGCTGATCCTCACCGACACCTACGGCGGCACGCCGTGCAACCTGGCGCTCAGCTTCCGGGAGCCGGGCCGGGTGGAGGTGGTCAGCGGCGTCAACCTGCCGATGCTGATGCGGCTCGCCTGCAACGGCAATCGGCAGGAGATGGGCATCGAGGAGCTGGCCCACTGGCTGGAGACGAAGGGCCGCCAGTCGATCTGCGTTGCCGGCGACTTGGCGGACCGCAAGCCCACCGGCAACGGGCGCGCGGGCGGCGTGCCGGTCGGCGTCGCCAACGAGTGACGCGAGCCGCACGAGGGATGGGGCGCAACGAGTGATCGAGCGGGACGTCGAGATCGTCAATCGCCTCGGGCTCCACGCCCGGGCCGCGGCCAAGCTGGTGCACACCGCCGGGCGCTTCGACAGCCAGGTGGTGCTGGTGCGCGACGGCGAGGTGGTGGATGCCAAGAGCATTCTCGGCATCCTGCTGCTCGCCGCCGGCCAGGGCAGCGAGGTGACGGTGCGCTGCGACGGCCCGGACGAGCAGGCGGCGATCGAGGCCGTCACCGGTCTGATCGCGGACCGCTTCGGCGAGGAGAGCTGACCGGGTGGATCACCTGATGCAGGTGCTGCACGGCCGCGGCGTGGCCTCCGGCGTGGCGATGGGCCGCGTGGTGACGATGCACGCCGATCTCTCCGACATCTACCGTTTTCCGCTCGCCGGCGCCGAGGAGGTGGGGGCCGAGGTGGAGCGCTTCGAGGAGGCGCGCCGCCGCACCAGCGACGAGCTGCGCAGCCTGCGCACCCAGGTGGACGGCGAGCTCGGCAGCGATCTCGCCGCCATCTTCGACGCCCACCTGCTGCTCCTCGAGGACGCCTCCTTCGGCAAGCGGGTGGTCGACCGCATCCGCACCGAACAGGTCAACGCGGAGTGGGCGGTGCACAAGACGGTGGAGGAGCTGGAGGGCCGCTTCGCGGAGATCGAGAACGAATACCTGCGCGAGCGCAACGAGGACGTCCGCGACGTCGGCCGCCAGATCATGCGCATCCTGCGCGGCGTCTCGGCCCACGAGCTCTCGGAGCTCGGCAACGAGGTGATCGTGGTGGCCGACGATCTCACGCCGTCGGAGGCGGTGCAGCTCGGCCGCCAGGGCGTCGACGGTTTCGTGCTCGAAGGCGGCGGCCGCACCTCCCACACCACGATCATCGCCCGGTCCCTCAACGTGCCGCTAGTGGCCGGGGTCGCGGGCATCACCGGCCAGATCACCGACAACGACCCGGTGATCGTCAACGGCGACCGCGGCGAGGTGGTGCTGCACCCGACGCCGGCGATGCTCGCCCGCTACCGGCAGCAACAGCAGCAGCAGCAGGAGCGCGAGCAGGAGATGCTCGCCACCTGCGCGCTGGCCGCCTGCACCCGGGACGGCGTCGAGGTGTCGCTGATGGCGAACATCGATCTGCCGGAGGAGATCGACGAGGTGAGGCGTTTCGGCGCCGCCGGCGTCGGGCTCTACCGCAGCGAGTTCCTGTACATCGAATCGAGCCCCGAGCTGCCGAGCGAGGACGACCACCTGGCGATCTACCGCCGCATCGTCGAGGTGGCCGCGCCGTTCCCGGCGGTGATCCGCACCTACGACCTGGGAGGTCGCAAGCTCGCCCGCGAGGTGATGCACACCTCCGAGGACAACCCGGTGCTCGGGCTGCGCGGCATCCGCCTGACCCTGGCTCGCCCGGACGTCTTCCGGACCCAGTTGCGCGCCCTCTTCCGGGCCGGGCTCCACGGCGATCTCTGGGTTCTCCTGCCGATGGTCTCCGCCGTCGAGGAGGTGCACCGCTTCCGCGCCTTCGCCGACGAGGTGATGGCGGAGCTCGAGGCCGAGGGCGTGCCCTTCGCCCGCGACTTCAAGCTCGGCATCATGATCGAGGTGCCGGGGGCGGCCCTGACCGCCGACCTGCTGGCCCGCGAGGTCGACTTCTTCGCCATCGGCACCAACGACCTGATCCAGTACGCTTTGGCGGTCGACCGCAACAACGAGCACGTCGCGGACCTCTACCAGCCGCTCCACCCGGGCATCCTGCGCATGCTGCGTTTCGTCGTCGACTCGGCCGCGGCGGCGGGAATCGAGGTGGAGATCTGCGGCGAGATGGCCTCCGACCCGCGCTACGCCCCGCTGCTGGTCGGGCTGGGGCTGACGCGCCTGTCGATGAGCCCCCGCCAGGTGCCCGAGGTCAAGACCCGCATCCGGCAGCTCGAGTACGCCGCCCTGCGCCAGCTCGTCGGCGAGTGCACCTCCCTCGCCTCGGCCAGCGAGGTGGAGCGCCACGCCGCCGATTTCTTCGCCGCCCGCCGGTCGGCCGCCAGCGCCCCGGCGGAGGAATCCACCCTGCGGAGGGCGCAGTGATCACCCTGCCGGCAGCGGGACGTCCGGTGGGGCAGGGGAGGGGCGGCAGCGCGGAGGACCGCGGGCGAGGCGTGGCCACCCGCACCGCGACCGGGTGGCCCCGTACCGCCGCGACCTTGCTGATGACGGCCGTCCTGGGCTGCTCCCAGGCAGCGGCGCCCGCGGCGGGTCCCGAGAAGGCCCTTCCCCTTCCGGACGGCCCCGCGAACCGAGCGGCGGGGGAGGTCCGGGAGCCGGCGCACCGGGCGGTGGCCGAGATCGCGGTGCCGCTGCCGGCGAATCCGCCGCCGCCGCACACGAACACCAGCTCTCCGGCACCGGCTGCGGCGGCCGACGGATCGGCCCGGAACGACGAGCTCCAGTCCGCTCCGGCGGCGGAAGCGCCCGCGGCACGGCCCGGCGCGAGTTGGCCGGACGAACGCGCCGAGACTGGCGCGCCAGCGGATGCGGCACCGGCACCGGTCCGCCGCCGCGATGCCGCGCCGCCGACGCTCATCGTGGTCGGCGGC
>DATACC010000218.1:0-9950 GCA_036259255.1 Thermoanaerobaculia bacterium
GGCCGCTGGGCCGCGGCGGCGGCGGGCTGGAGCCTGGCGATCCTGCTCCTGCTGCCCCACGCCACGGTGGTGCTGATCTCGCTCGTGCCGCCCGGCACCTGGACCACCGAGGCGCTGCCGCCGCAGCTCTCCCTCGGCAACTACGCGGCCGTGTTCTCCGACCTCGAGCGACTGCGGCCGGTGGCCAACTCGCTGTGGATGGCGGCGGTGGCCACCGTTGCCGCCGTCGCCCTGGGGTTCGCGGCCGCGCGGCGCTCCACGACGCGGCGCGACGCCCTTGGGCGCTCCCTCGAGGGGTTGGTGGCGCTGCCGTGGGCGATCCCGGGCACCGTCTTCGCCGTGGCGCTGGCCACCACCTTCGCGGTGCACCAGCCGCTGGCGCTGCGCTTCGTGCTGGTGGGCACGCCGGTGATGCTGCCGCTGGCCTACCTGCTGCGCGACCTGCCGCTCACTGGCCGGGCGGCACTCTCCGGCCTGGGGCAGCTCGATCCCGCACTCGAGGAGGCGGCGGCCTCCCTCGGCGCCTCCCGTTGGCGCACCCTTCGCAGGGTGGTGGTACCGCTGGTGCGGCCGGCGCTGGCGGCCGGCGCGGCGCTGGCCTTCATCACCGCGCTGGGCGACTTCGTCACCTCGATCGTGCTCTACACCTTCGACACCCGGCCGATCTCCATGGAGATCATCGCCGCCCTGCGCCTTCAGGAGCTCGGGGTGGCGGGCGTCTACGGCGTGCTGCTCACCGCCGCCGGGGCGGCGGCGTTCCTCGCCTGGGGGCGCGGCGAGGTGCGGCAATGACCCCGGGCTCCGACGCCGGCCTCGCACCGATGAGCGGCCGTTTCTTCGTCTTCCGCCTCGGCGTGCTGATGACCACCGTGCTGGTGGACATGATCGGTTTCCTGATCGTCCTGCCGCTGCTGCCGTTCTACGCCCTTCGGTTCGGCGCCAGCGACACGATGGTGGGCCTGCTCATCTCGACCTTCGCCTTCGCCCAGCTCGCCAGCTCGCCGCTGTGGGGGCGGCTGTCGGACCGGCTGGGTCGGCGACCGGTGATCCTCGGCAGCCTGCTGGTCTCCGCCGCCGCCTTCCTGCTCTTCGGCCTCGCTGAGTCGGTGGCGCTCCTGTTCGCCTCGCGGCTGGTCCAGGGCATCGGCGGCGGCACGACCGGCGTGCTCCAGGCCTACGTCTCGGACACCGCCGCGCCGCACCAGCGCACCAAGGCCCTCGGTTGGCTGTCGGCGGCGACCAGCGCCGGCGTCATGATCGGCCCACTGATCGGGTCCGCCGCCGCCCGCCTCGGCGAGGCGGCGCCAGGCTACATCGCCGCCGGGCTGTGCGTGGTGAACTTCCTGTTCGCCTGGTGGCTGCTGCCGGAATCGATCGCGCGCGAGGAGGAGGGGGCGGCACCGTCGACGGGCGGCCCGATGGAGGAGATCCCGCCGCCGGCCCGGCTCCGGCCGTCGCTGCGGCGCTCGGTCGTCGACGTGCTGAGCCACCCGGCGAACGACCGCTCGCGCCTGATCTGGATCTACACCTTCGGGATGATGGCGTTCATGGCGATGAACGGCGTGGTGGTGCTCTACCTCGACCGCCGCTTCGGCGTCAGTGCCGAGAACGTGGGCTGGTTCTACTTCTACGTCGGCGGGCTGTCGCTGCTGATGCGGGCCCTGCTGCTCGGCCCCATCAACGAGCGCCTGGGCGACGTGCGCACGCTGCGCATCGGTGCCCTGGCCCTCGGCCTGGGGCTGGCGCTGGCGCCGGTTCCGTCCACCCTCTGGGGCCTCGCCGTGGTCATCGCCCTGGTGCCGATCGGCACCGCGCTACTCTTCCCGGCCACCACGTCGCTGGTGTCCCGCTACTCGCTGCGCGGCGAGACGGGCCAGAACCTGGGGGTGCAGCAGGCCTTCGGCGGCGTCGCCCGCATGCTCGGTCCGGTGTGGGCGACGGCGGTCTTCGGCCACATCGGCCGCGCGGCCCCCTTCTGGATCGCCGCCGCGCTGATGGGTGGTGTGCTCGCCATCGCTCTCAGCGTCTCGCGCCCCCGTCCGTCGTCGCCGCCGGCCCCGCTGGAGCCGGCGTAGCCCCTTCCAGCCACCCGGCGAGCTCGGTGATGCCGGGCAGGCAGGCGAGGGGGCCGTGGGCGAGGAGCTCGTCGCGGGTGCAGGCGCCGGAGCAGACGGCCAGGGCGGGGACGCCGGCGTTGGCGGCCATCTGCAGGTCCCAGACGGCGTCGCCCACCATCAGCGCGCGGGAGGCGGCCACGCCCAGCTCGTCGAGCAGGTCGAGGAGCATCTTGGGGTGGGGCTTCGAGAACGCCTCGTCGGCGGTGCGGGTGGCGTGGAAGCGTCCGGCCAGGCCGCTGACCGCCAGGTCGTGGTCCAGCCCGCGGCGGCTCTTCGCCGTCGCCACCGCCAACAGGTACCCGGCATCGGCGAGATCGTCGAGCAGGCCGGTGGCGCCGGCGAACAGCACCAGCCGGTGGCGGTAGGTCTCGATCCAGAGGCGGCGGAAGCACTCGAGCACCCGCGCCGCCTCCGCCGCGGTGGCGTCCGGCGCCAGGCGCTCGATGGTCTCGCCCATGCCGAGGCCGATGGTCTCGCGAATGCGCTCCTCCGGCATCGGCGCCAGGCCGAGCTCCGCCACCGTCGCCCGGGTGCAGGCGACGATCGAGTCCACCGAGTCCATCACCGTGCCGTCCCAGTCGAAGACCAGCAGGTCGTAGGGGCGCCGGTGGGCGGCCCCGTCGGGCGGCGCGGCGGGACCCCTCACAGGCCCGGGTTGGCGGTGCGGCGGACGACGTCGAGGGGTGTGTAGACCAGGCCGCCGACGTGGGAGTCGGGGTCCTCGACGTGGACGCCGTCGCGGGCGACGTTGATCATGCGGTGCTCGATGCGGGCGTCCGACGGCAGCGTCACGTCGCAGCCGACCACCGACTCGGCGATCCGGGCGCCGCACTCGATGCGGGCACGGGCGAGCACGACGCTGCGCTCCACCACCGCGCCGCTGGCCACGTGGGCACCGCTTTCCACCACCGAGGAGACGATGCGCGCCCCCGGCTCGACGGTCGCCCCGGGCGAGACCCAGCAACGGCGCCAGAAGCGGCCGGGCCACTCGCCGCGGCCCCAGTCGAGGACGCCCTCGAGGTAGCGCTGCGGCGTGCCGAGGTCGTGCCAGCGGCGGCGGCTGGGAATCGCGTGGATCGCCCCCTCGTCGCCCTGCTCCTCGAGGAGCGGGATGTACAGCTTGCGCACGATGTCGGACGGGCCGGGCTCGATGCGCTCCAGCAGCCGCGGCGAGATCACGTGGGCGCCGGCGAAGACGGCGCGCCGCACCACGGTGCCGCGCTCGGTGGCGCCGCGGAAGAAGGAGAGCACGCGCCCCTCGGCGTCGATGCCGACGCCGCCGGCGAACCCCTCCGGATCGACCCGGGTGGTGAGCATCAGGGTGGCGGCGGCGCGGTCGGCGCGGTGGCTGCGGATCAGGCGGGAGAGCGGCCACGGGCACAGGGTGTCGCCGTTGATCAGCACCACCAGGTCGGCCTGACCGAGGAAGTCGCGCAGCGGGTAGAGGGCGCCGAGGGTGCCCTGGCGCTCGCCCTTCTCCTCCGACCACTCCAGCGGCATGCCGCGGTAGGAGTCGCCATAGTGCCCGCGGATCTGGTCGCCCAGGTGGTGGAGGTTGACGGCGGCGGCCTCGCAGCCGGCGTCGATCAGCGCGTCCAGGGTGTAGTCGAGGACGGTGCGCCCGGCCACCGGCAGCAGCGGCTTGGGCAGGAAGTCGGTGAGCGGGCGCAGCCGGGTGCCGTGGCCGGCCGCGAGGACGAGCGCTCGGATGCGCGGACTGGTCATCGCCCCTCGACGTGGCAATCTGCGTGCCGGTGGCGTCCGGCGGCGGCGCCGCCGGCGGTGGTGATGCTCGGCGGCATCAGCCGCGGTCGGGGAACACCATGTCGTCGGGGGCGTCCGGATGGGCGGCGCGGTAGTCCTCGTAGAGACGCACGTAGCTGCGCCGCTCCGCCTTGTCGGGGGCGAAGCCGAAGCGCCGGGCCACCCGCTCGGCGGCCTCGCCCTCGAACTCCACGTAATCGCCGATGGGGGTGTGGTCGAGGGCGACGGTGACGCCACCGAGGCGCCACTCCTCCCGCATCTTCTGGTAGCGCCGCTCGACCTGGTAGCCGAGGGCCTCGAGGATGGCGTGCATCGTGTCGCTGCTGGCGATGCCGGTCTCCTGCTCGACGCGGATGCGGGTGTGGCCCTCGAAGCTCATGGGCCCCTTGAAGGCGATGTAGGAGCCCTGGGTGTCCTTGCGCAGGCGCAGCAGGCAGCCGGCGTCGCGCAGCTCGCCCTCGTGGTCGAAGATCCAGTTCTCCTCGAAGCCGCTGGCAGCCACCCGCTCGGCGGACATCTCGAGCAGGCGGTCGCGCAGGGAGTTGAGGTCGCGGCAGGGGAACTTCAGCTCCCGCTCGATGGGTCCGTCTTGGCTCATTCTGCGTCCGCGGGGGCCGACGTCTCGCCGAGGCGGTCGAGGAAGCGGGCCACCGAGCGGATCCCTCCGTAGTAGTGCCGGATGTCGAACTTCTCGTTGGGGGAGTGGAGGCGGTCGTCGGCCAGGCCGAAGCCCATCAGCAGCACCGGGACATCGAGGACCTCGGCGAAGGTGGCGACGATGGGGATCGAGCCCCCCTCGCGGATCCGCACCGGCCGGGCACCCCAGACGTCCTCCAGGGCGTCCAGGGCGGCGTCCATGATGGGTCCCTCGGCCTGCACCAGGGTCGGCGGCGCGCTGTGGATGTGCACCACCTCGACGCGGACGCCGCGCGGCGCGACGGCCTCGACGTGCTGCTGGAACAGGCGGCGGATCTCGGTCGGGTCCTGGTCGGGCACCAGGCGCATGGAAACCTTGGCCATGGCGCGGGCCGGGATGATGGTCTTGGCGCCCTCGCCCTGGTAGCCGGAGGCGATGCCGTTGACATCGCAGGTGGGCCGCCCCCAGGCGCGCTCGCGGGTGCTGTAGCCCTCTTCGCCGGCGGTCTCGGCGATGCCGAGCTCGGCGCGGTACTCGTCCTCGTCGAAGGGCAGGGCGGCGAACTCCTTGCGCTCCCACTCCTCGAGGGGGCGCACGGCGTCGTAGAAGCCGGGGATCAACACCCTGCCGGTGTCGGCGTCGCGCAGGCGGGCGAGGATGGTGGCGAGCGCGTTGGCCGGGTTGGCCACGGCGCCGCCGAAGGTGCCGGAGTGGAGATCGCGGTTCGGTCCGTGGACGCGGATCTCCATGTAGACGATGCCCTTCAGGCCGTAGATCAGCGACGGCTGGCCGGGCGCGTACATCGACGAGTCGGAGACCACCACGGCGTCGCAGGCGAGGCGGCGGCCGGCGTCGTCGCGCACGAAGGCCTCGATGGTCTCCCCGCCCGACTCCTCCTCGCCCTCGACGATGAACTTGACGTTGACCGGCAGGCTGCCGCGCTCGGCGAGCATCGCCTCGACGGCCTTGAGGTGGGTGAAGCTCTGGCCCTTGTCGTCGGTGGCGCCGCGGGCCACCAGGTCGTGCCCCTCGCGGGTCGGCTCGAAGGGCGGATGGCGCCACTCCTCCAGCGGATCGGCCGGCTGAACGTCGTAGTGGCCGTAGAACAGCACGGTGGGCATGCCCGGCGCGCCGTTCCACTCGCCGTAGACGAGGGGGTTGCCGTCGCCGTGGCGCACCAGCTCGGCCGCGAGCCCGGCGCTCTCCATCTTGCCGCGCAGGTACTCGGCAGCCCGCTCCACCTCCCCACGGTACTGGGGATCGGTGGAGATCGACGGGATGCGCAGGTAGTCCTCGAGCTCTCCGAGGTAGCGGTCCTGCTCGCGGTCGATGCGGTCGAAGACGTCCTGGGTGGTGGCAGTCACGGGTCCTCCGGGTTGATGGGCCGCTCCGCGAGAGTGCTCGTCGGACGGCCGTTCGCGGGGAGGCGCAGTCTACCAGCATCGCGCCCCGCCCTCGCCGCGCCGCGAGCATGCCGGGGTCGTCCCGGTGCTAGGATTCCCGCAATCACTTGCCCATGATCGATCTCGCCCAGACCCTCCGGGTTCCGCACCACGGACAGAGCTGGTTTCGCTTCGCCCTCGAGTACAACCTGGGGCGCATCGTCCTCGAGCGCAAGGTCGAGCGCCACTTCCTCAAGGCGGTGCGCCTGGCCCTCGCCGCCGACACCGCCTGGGCGGTGCCGGTGCCGGTTCGCGCCGAGGGTCCGCGGCCGGCCTGGGACGGCACCGACCGGTCCCTCGACCTCGAGCTGGTCCGTGCCTTCGCCGAGCGGCGGCACCCGGACCTGGCGGCGGACATGCTGCTGGCGCCGGTGCGGGTGCACGGGCGGCTGAGCGCGGTGATCGCCGTGGCGCGCGAAGCACGACCCTTCGAGCGCGGCGACGGCCACCAGCTCAACGCCCTGTGCCGTCTGCTGGCCAACGAGCTGATGCGGCGCGAGGAGCGGCGGGTCGACGAAGTGCTGCTGCGGATCAAGGAGGAGATCCTGGGCAAGCTGCGGCCCCGGGACCTGGCGTACCAGATCCTGCACGGGCTGCGCGAGCTGGTGGGCTACGACCACTCCTCGGCGCTGCTGACCTTCGACCCCGCCGCCCGGGCGCTGCGCGTGGAAGCCGAGCAGGTCGCCTGGGCGAAGGGCAAGAGCCGGTCGATCGACCGGGAGCTGCCGATCTCCGCCGAGCTCGCCCAGGAGCTGCTGGTGCGCGGGCAGCGCATCGTCTCGCGGCGCCACGGCGACATCGGGCCGGAGGCGGCGGTGATCCTTGCGCCCGAGGGCGAGCTGGCCGAGGTGCTCTCCTACCCGTTGCTCGAGGGCGCTCCGGAGCCCGCCAGCACTCTCTGCGCGCCGCTGGTGGACCGCGGGCAGCTCCTCGGAGTGCTGCGGGTGGCGGCGTTGCGCCGCTCGGCCTTCCAGTCGTGGGACGCCCGCGTAGTGAGCCGCTTCATTCCCGCGGCGGTCAACGCCATCCAGGAGGCCCACCACCGCCTGGTGCGCGAGCACCAGGCGCTCAGCGCCGAGCAGCGCGCCCACCTGGTGGACGTGGCGCGGGTGGTGGCCCACGACATCAACAACGCGCTGGGCAGCGCCCTGCCGCTGGCCCAGCAGATCGAGGCGGAGCTCGCCCAAGGGGTGTACGCTCCGGAGACCTGGCGCCGCGACCTGGCGCAGATCATCCGCAGCGTCGAGCTGAGCCGTGGCATCTTCGAGCGCCTGTTGCGCCAGGAGCGCGGCCGCCGCTCGATGCAGGCTCCCGGTGCCGACGTCAACCGGGTGATCCAGGACCGCCTGGCGCTGCTCCAGGCGCCGCTGGAGCGCCGCCGCGCCGAGGTGGTCCTCGATCTCGACGAGGCCCTGCCGCGGGCGGCGATCTACCAGGACCGTCTCGAGCACGTGCTGTGGAACCTGCTGGTCAACGCCCTCGAGGCGCTGCCCCAGGAGGGGGGTCGGATCACCCTGTCGACCCGCTGCGGTGTCGACGGCGCCGAGGGGTCGGCCGCCGGGGTCGAGCTGACAGTGGCCGACAACGGATGCGGCATGGCGGAGGACGACCGGCGCCGGGCCTTCGAGCCGTTCTTCACCACCAAGCGGGAGGGCACCGGCGGCCTGGGGCTGCCGCTGGTCCGGACGTTCCTCGAGGAGGTGCGGGGCCGGGTGGAGCTGAGCTCGGTGGCGGGCGAGGGCACCACGGTGCGCCTGAGCCTGCCGATCGCCGCGGTGGACGACGGCTGCGACGGCCCGGGCGTCGAGGACGCGGCCGTGGAGCTGATTTCGTGAGCTCCTCCGAGACCCGCCTGCTGGTGGTCGAGGACGAGCCGGGGGTGCTGCTGGCCATCGAGCGGGTGCTCGGCGGCCGCTACACGGTGACGCCGGCCCAACGGGTCTCCGAGGCCCTCGACCGGCTGCGCGAGGCGCGGGCGGGCGAGCCCTTCGACCTCGCGATCCTCGACCTCCAGCTTCCCGACGGAAGCGGCTACGACGTGCAGCAGGCGATCCGCCGCGACTCGCCGGACACCGACGTGATCCTGATGACCGGCTCGACCAGCCGCCAGGACCAGAAGCTGTTCCAGGCCCTCGAGCAGGACGTCTTCTACTTCCTATTCAAGCCCTTCGACCGCCGGGTGCTGATCGCCCTGGTCGATCGCTGCCTGCGGCTGCGCCGCCTGCGCGAAGAGCGCCGCCGCCACCTGGCGCGGCTGGCGGCGGACCAGGACAAGGCGCGCCAGATCCAGCGCAACCTGCTCCCCGCCACTCCGCTGACCGCCCACGGTTGGACGATCCGCGCCCACTTCGCACCGGCCGACGTGGTCTCGGGCGATCTCTACGCGGTGCAGCCGCTGGACGACGGCTCGCGGCTGGCGGTGCTGGTGGTGGACGTGGTGGGCCACGGGCTGCCGGCGGCGATGTACGCCGGCATGCTGCGCTCGACCTTCGACGCCGCCCGGCGCCTCGACCCCGATCCGGCAGCGGTGCTCCGGCGGCTCTTCGAGGGCCTCGACTTCTTCGCCGCCAACAGCGGGGCGACGCTGTTCTACGGCCTGCTGGAGGCCTCCGGCCGGTTGCGCTACGCGAGTGCCGGGCATCCCTCGGGGCTGCTCCTGCGCAGCGGCGGCGGCGCGGGCCCGGTGGAGCGGCTGCCCTCGACCGGGCCGAAGCTGCTGACCGCGCCGATCGTCCGCACGCTGCCGCGGTCGGTGGGCGAGATCGCTCTGTCGCCGGGCGACCGCCTGCTGCTCTACACCGACGGCCTCACCGAGGCGCTGAGCCCGGACAACCGCGAGCTGGGCCTGGACGGGATCGAGGCCGCCCTTCGCGCCACCGCGGATCGCGACGCCCGCCGGGCCGTGGACCACCTGACGGCCACCCTGGCCGGCCACTGCGCCGGCCGCCCGGTGGACGACGACGTGACGGTGCTGCTGGTGGAGAGGCTCGGCCCGGCCGGGGCGGGCTGAGCACGGCTCGGCGATCGCCCGGGGGGTGCCGGCTTCGTCACCGCGGCTCGGCAGCCCTCACTCCGGCGTGGTCTCGTCCTCGCCGGTCTCCGGCTCCGCGGCGTCCCGGCTCGCGGCGGCCTCGCGCACCAGGCGCCGCAGGTTGATGGCGTTGACCACGAAGTGGGCCAGCATCGGCGCCAGCAGGTTGCCCCGCCACAGCATCAGGCCGCCGAAGAGACCGCCGGCGACGACGGCGAACAGGGTCCACAGGCCGAACACCTTGCCCGGCCCGGTGTGCAGCAGGGCGAACAGCAACGTCGCCGCGATCCACCCCCAGGAGCCCTGGAGGGCACCGCGGAAGAACAGCTCCTCGGCGATCCCCGAGAGCACCGCCAGCGCCAGCGCCTCGTCGCCGGAAAGATGCCCCAGGAGCGCCGCGATGCGCTCCTCCAGCTCCCGGGCCCCCGGCACCGCCACCACCGCCAGGCGCCACACTCCCACCAGCACGAGGCCGCTGCCGATGCCGAGCCCGAGATCGATCCACCAGGTCTGGAGATCGAGGAACAGCGACACCGGGATGACGTCCTCCCGCAAACCGATCCACAACAGACCCGCCAGCGCGATCAGGAGGTAGAACCCCCAGGCGGTGCGGACCAGGGGAACGGGTTCGGTGGGAGGTGTCTTCATGAGTTCGGCAATGAGGAACGAACGCGCAGGACCGCTTCCGACGTTGGTGGTCGGCCAGGAGCCCCACCACGGAGCCTCCTCCGACGGTCGCGGCGCCGCGGATACCCCAGTCACACCACGACGATCCCCGCCTTCTCCGAGCCGTGCCGTCGAGCCCTGCGAACGGGCCTGGGGTGCTCTTTCTTCTCGTCTTCCGGGAGGCGTCACCGCCGGAGGCGGGCGAGGCCGCCGCCGCGCGTCCGGCGGGTCGCAAGGGCCGGTCCAGGGGCGTTGGAGCCGGCGCCGCTCGAGGTCGTCTCCGAGCCCGACGG
>DATACC010000219.1:0-1897 GCA_036259255.1 Thermoanaerobaculia bacterium
CGCCGTCGCCGGCGACGGCTGGCTGGCGGTGGGCGACGCGGCGGCGGCCTACGATCCGCTGTCGTCCCACGGCATCGGCTCGGCGATGGGCGGCGGCCTCTACGCCGGCCACGCCATCGCCGACCACTTGGCGGGTCGCGAGGAGGCGATTCCCGCCTACCTGCACCTGTTGGAAGGGTCCTACGGCACCTGCCTCGCCCTGCAGTACGAGCACTACGCCCGCGAGCGGCGCTGGCCGGACGCGCCCTTCTGGCGGCGCCGGCAGAGCGGCCGGGCGATCCGCGGCGCGGCGCCCGGCAGCTCGTCGTTCGGGGCGCAGAGCGGCCCGAACGATCAGATCTCGCAGCTCGTCTCGGTCTCGGCGGTGCAGGTGTCGGTGCCGAAGCCGCCGTCGGCCCAGTCCGCCGTGCCGGTCTCGCCGGCGAGGTGGTCGTTGCCGTCGCCGCCGAACAGGCAGTCGTCGCCGGAGCCGCCGTAGAGGGTGTCGGCCCCCGCGTCGCCGTAGAGCCGGTCGTCGCCAGCGTGGCCGTAGAGGGTGTCGTTGCCGCCGAAACCGTTGATGCGCTCGTTGGCCGACGTGCCGTTGAGGTTGTCGCCACCGCTCGTGCCGTTGATCGTGCTCGTGAAGCCGGCGTTCGAGCAGGTGGTACCGGTCGGGCAGGCTGCGCTCCCCATGCAGGTGCCGTAATCGCCGCACGGAATCTGGTTGCACTCCGGGCAGTCCTGGATGAACGGCCCGGTGATGCAGATGTCGTCGCAGCTCGACTCGCACGTACACTGCCAGACACAGTCCAGCGCCGAGGCCGGGGCGGTGGCCATCAGCGACAGCACCCCCGCGGCGATGGCAACCGTCAGTCCAATGCACTTCCTGTTCATGGTCTTCCTCCGTCGCCGGCAGGCGGGTAGGCCCGCCGCCGGAAGGTGGATCGAACGCCTCGCCACACGGTGGAAAGGCGGCCCTGCCCTGCGACCGGCCGGTCGACCACCCCGGCAACCTATCGTAGTTAACCCAGGATCACGGAATTAAAATATCATAGGCTCAATGGAGAGTCTACAATGCTGCGCATGAGGTCCACTGCCGGCATCCTGCTGTCTATCGTCTGCCTGCTCGGTCCGTGCGTCGGCGCCACGCCGGCGGCCGGCGGACCGCCCGAGGTGCTGCAGATCACCGGCACGGTCGCTGGCGCGGACGGTCCGGCGGCCGGTGCCCGGGCCTCCCTCCTGCCGCTGCCGAGCAACCACGAGTGGCACCGCGACGTGCTGGCCGGCCGCGGCGAGCGCGAGCCGGTGGCAGCGACGGCGGCGGCGCCCGACGGCCGCTTCGCCGTCGAGGCACCGGCGCCGGGAATGTGGTCGCTGGTCGCCTCGGCGCCCGGTCGGGTGCCGATGCGCTATGTGCCGCTGGCGGTGACCGCAGCGCGCGAGCTGCCGCCCCTCGCCCTGCTCGCCGACGCCGGCGTCGAGGTGACGGTGCGCCGGCGCGACGGCCGGGCGGCGGCCGAAGCCTGGGTGCTGCTGACCTCGGCCTCGCCGGAGCTCTGGCGCCCGCTGCAGGCCGACGGGTGGGGGGTGGCGCCCCGCCTCGGGCGCACCGACGCGGCCGGTCGCCTGGCGCTGCCGCGGGCACCCGGCGAGGCGCTCGAGGTCACCGCCTTCGTGCCCGGCAGCCGGGCGACGGTCGCGGTGCCGGGCGGCGCCTCCCGAGCGACGCTGGTGCTCGAGCCGCCCCGGGCCGGTGACCCTTCCGGGTCCCCGATCGAGCTGCGCGACGCCGACGGCTCTCCCGCCGCCGGAGCGGTGGTCACCGCCGGCAGCCCCGCCTGGCCGCTCGGCACCACCGACGGCGCGGGCCAACTCGTGCTGCCAGCGGGTGTCGAGGGGCCCCTAGACGTCCTGC
>DATACC010000220.1:0-1671 GCA_036259255.1 Thermoanaerobaculia bacterium
CGAGCGGGTGGCGCCCCGCACCCCGGTGGAGCGGCGTCTCGCCGAGGTGTGGTGCGACGTGCTCGGTGTCGCCGAGGTGGGCGTCCACGACAGCCTGTTCGACCTCGGCGGCAACTCGCTCGTGGCGATCCAGCTCGTCTCTCGCATTCGCCAGGACCTCGGTGTCGAGATCCCGTTGCGCCAGCTCTTCGAGGTGCCCACCGTGGCCGCCGTGGCGCTCGCCGTCGGCCGGGCGCGGGCGGAGACGGCGGGGACCGCCGGCCGGGTGGAGGACACCTTCCCGGTGCTGGTGCCGGATCTCGCCGGACGCCACCTGCCGTTCCCCCTCAACGACGTACAGCAGGCCTACTGGATCGGCCGCACCGACGCCTTCGAAATGGGCAACGTGGCCTCCCACGGCTACCGCGAGGTGGAGGTGCGCGGGCTCGACCTCGACCGCCTCACCGCCGCCTTCCGCCGCCTGATCGACCGCCACGACATGCTGCGGGCGGTGATCGACGCCGGCGGCGAGCAGCGCATCCTGCCGGAGGTGCCGTCCTACGAGATCGCCGTCACCGATCTGCGGGGCCGCCCGGCGAACGAGGTGGAGGCGGCGCTGGCCTCGCTGCGCGAGGAGATGTCGCACCAGGTGCTGGCGGCCGACCGTTGGCCGCTGTTCGACGTCCGCGCTACGCTGCTCGACGGCGACGCCGACGGGGGCGGCGGCCGACCCCCCCGGGTGCGCCTCCACATCAGCGTCGACATCCTGCTGGTCGACGCCTGGAGCGCCCGCATCCTGGCCCGCGAGCTGGGCACCCTCTACGCCGACCTCGACGCGCCGCTGGTGCCGCTGGAGCTGTCGTTCCGCGACTACGTGCTGGCGGAGCGGGAGATGGCCGAGAGCGACTGGTACCGCCGCGCCCGGGACTACTGGTTCGACCGCCTCGGCACCTTGCCGCCCGCCCCGGAGCTGCCGATGGTCAAGGCGCCGGCGGAGCTGGAGCACCCGCGCTTCGCGCGCCGCGAGGCGATCCTGCGCCCGGCGCCGTGGAGCAAGGTCAAGGAGCGCGCCGGCCGCCTCGGGGTGACGCCGTCCGGGGTGGTGCTGGCGGCCTTCGCCGAAGTGCTGGCGCGGTGGTCGAAGGACCCGCGCTTCACCATCAACCTGACGCTGTTCAACCGCCTGCCGTTCCACCGCCAGGTCGACGACATCGTGGGCGACTTCACCTCGCTCACCCTGCTCGAGGTCGATGCCGCCGGCGGCGACTGCTTCGAGGTCCGCGCGCGCCGCCTCCAGGAGCAGCTCTGGCAGGACCTGGAGCACCGCTACATCGGTGGTGTCCAGGTGATGCGCGAGCTGGCGCGGCGGCGCGGCGGCGGAGCCGGGGCGCTGATGCCGGTGGTGTTCACCAGCGCGCTGTTCGGCGACACCGGCGGCCAGAGCCTGACCTCCGCCGGCGGCCTCGAGGAGAGCGAGGGGATCTACGGCATCTCGCAGACGCCCCAGGTGTGGCTCGACCACCAGGTCTCGGAGGCGGAGGGCTCGCTGGTCTTCAACTGGGACACGGTGGACGAGCTGTTCCCGGCGGGTCTGCTGGACGACATGTTCGGCGAGTACGTGGCGCTGCTCGAGCGGCTGGCGAGCGAGGAGGCGGCGTGGAGCGGGTCGGCGGGCCCGTGGGCGGTGGCGAT
>DATACC010000221.1:0-11011 GCA_036259255.1 Thermoanaerobaculia bacterium
GGCAGGCGCAGATCGACGGGAGGGTGCGGACGAAGGAGGAGGCGGTGAGGTTTCTCACGGAGGCGACACGGGCAAATACGGCCTGACACGGACCTGCACGGACGACACGGCGGGTACCGTGGGATCTTCTTTGTCCTTGTCTATCCTTGCTGGTCCGTGGTCGTCCGTGTTGCCTTCTGCCGCCGCCCCTACCGCGAGAAGATCCCGGACTTCTGCCCCGACTCGCCGCCGCCCATGATGCGCTGGTTGAGCTCCTTGATGCGCTCCATGAGCTTGTCGATCTTCTCCTGCGCCTCCTGGCGCAGCCGGTTGTAATCGGCGCGCAAGCGCTCGCGCTCCTGGCCGAAGGCCTGGAGCTGCTGGCGGAGCTGCTGGATCTGCTCGTCGCGCTCGGCCTGGGCCTTCTCGAGACGGGCAATCTGCTCGTCGCGCTCGGCTAGGCGCAGGCGGGTCTTCTCCTCCTGCTCCTCGTAGAGCCGGCGGAACTGCTGGAGCTCCAGGATCTCGGAGAAATCCGACGTCGTGGGCATCTCGTCCCCTCCCCGCTCCTCGATCTTCGGAAACATCTTGCGCAGCTTGAGCGAAAGATCCTCCGGATCGGGCGACTGCCGCATGGCTTCGGCGTAGGTGATCGTGTTGTGGACCAGCAGCGCCAGGAGCGACTGGTTCATCGACTGCATCCGGTAGTACCCCACCGAGGACTCCACCTCCTCGTGGAGCTGGGCCGTCTCGCCTTTCTCGATGAGATTGGCGATCTTCGGCGACGCCTTCATGATCTCGAGCACCGCCACCAGGCCGCTGCCGTCGGCGCGCTCGACGAGCTTCATCGACACGACCCCCTTGAGCACCTGGGCGAGCTGCGCCCGGACCTGCTTCTGCTGGTTGGCCGGAAAGTTGTCGAGGATGCGGTCGATCGTCTGGGTGGCGCTGTTGGTGTGCAGCGTCGAGAACACCAGGTGGCCCGTCTCGGCGGCGGTGATCACCGTCGACACCGTCTCCGGATCGCGCATCTCCCCCACCATGATGACGTCTGGGTCCTGGCGTACTGCGTTGCGCAGCGCCTCGGCGAAGCCGATGGTGTCGGTGCCCACCTCGCGCTGCGACACCGAGGCGGCGCCGTCGGTGAACAGGAACTCCATCGGGTCCTCGATGGTGATCACGTGCACCGGCCGCGTCTCGGTGATGTGGCGGATCAGCGCCGCCAGCGTGGTGCTCTTGCCGCTGCCGGTGGGACCGGTGACCAGCACCAGGCCCATCGGCAGATCGCAGAAATCGATCAGCGTGGCCGGCAGCTCCAGGTCCTCGGCTTTCTCGATGTGGAAGGGGATGCGCCGGAACGTGGCCGCCAGCGTGCCGCGCTGCAGGAACAGGTTGCCGCGGAAGCGGGCGAGGCCGTGGACCCCGTAGCCGATGTCCACCGCCATGCGCTCCTCGAGTCGCTCGTTCTGCTGCGGCGTGAGCACGGCGAGCAGCATGTCCCGGATCTCGTCGGGCTTGAGCGGCTCGATCTCGAGCGGCATCAGCCGGCCGTTGATGCGCAGCAACGGCGGCCGAGTGGGCTTGAGATGGAGGTCCGAAGCCCCCTTCTCCGTCATCAGCCTGAGCAGGCGGTCGAGATCCATGGCGGGTTACCTGGGCGCGGATCATACAGGAAGAGCTAGAATGCGCTCATGGCGCGAAACGACTCCGGGGTGTCCTACGACGTCTTCGAGAACGGGTTGGGGGTGGCCCTGGCGGTGGCCGCCGGCGGCGCGCTGCTGCGCCTCGACCACGTGGCCACGACCCAGGAGGCCGACCTGCGCCGCCGCCGCTACCATCCGGAGGCGGTGCACGATCCGGAGGCCGCACCGCTGCCGGAGCTGCGCCGGCAGCTCACCGACTACCTGGCCGGCGAGCGCGACGAGTTCGACCTGCCGTTGGCCCCCCGCGGCACCGCCTTCCAGCAGCAGGTGTGGCGGGCGCTCCAGGCGATTCCCTGCGGCGAGACCCGCTCCTACGCCGCCCTGGCCGCCGCCGTCGGCCGTCCCGGCGCCGCTCGTGCCGTGGGCCAGGCGAACTCGAAAAACCCCATCGGCGTCGTCATCCCCTGCCACCGCGTCATCGCCGCCGACGGCACCCTCGGCGGCTACGCCGGCGGCCTCGACATGAAGCGCCGCCTGCTGACCCGGGAGGGCCGGTAAGTCGTCGTCGCCGTGTCAGGCCGACTTCCGTTTCGGCGGAGGCGGCGTCGGCTTGGGCCTCACCACGTTGCTCACCGGGGGCTTGTTGTAGCCACGGTCTTCCGCCGGCGGACACGGAGGCGGCCGATCCTTGCCGGCAAGATGCTGATCACGCTGGAGCCGGTTCTTCATTCTTCACCTCGAGCTTGGCATTCTGGCGAGTTACCTGGGTGAACTCGATCGACTCGATGGTATCAGGCTCCACCAGGAACAGACCGTGGAGATCCAATGCCGTATAGGTGCCATCATCGTTCACCCATGCCGGATCGTAGAGGTAGAGCAGACCTTCGTCGCGGTTGCTCGAGAAGTACATGGGCCAGCCGAACACCCGGCGGTTTCCGCTGAGATTGACGATCACATAGCGCTGCTGCTCGCTGAACACATCCAGCCAGGTGGTCTCCCGGCTGGTCTTGTTGGTGACTCGGAGTCGCCGCAGCAGCTTCATGTGCCAGTCGGTCGTGATCAACAATCCGAGGAGAGACGGCAACAGGATCGAGAGCAGCAGCGATCCACCGACGAAGACACGACTCAAGGGGAACCGCGCGAGCTCCCCCGCGGTCATCGGGAGCGGGTGGACCGGCGGCCCCAGGACAATCAACAGCACGGCGTAGATCACGAAGCTGAAGACCAGTGCCTCGACAACACGCTGGACGTTGTCGCGGCCCCGTCGCACGACGACGTGATCCAGCAACGCCGAGGATAGAAAGCCCGGCAAGAGCACTACGAGAATGCTGAGGGCCTCGAAGGTGAAATCCATCTCACCCCGCCTCCTTCCCCTCAGAACCGCCGCATCAGGCCGACCACGATGCCCTGCACCCGCACGTCGCGCGCCGGGACGCGGATCGGCTTCATGTTGGGGTTGGCTGGCTGCAGGCGGACTGTGTCGCCCTCGGGGAAGAAGCGCTTGAGCGTGGCGTCGCTGCCGACCAGGGCGACGATCATGTCTCCCGGCTGGGCCAGCTCGCGCTGCAGCACGATCACCAGGTCGCCCTCGTGGATCCCCTCGTCGATCATCGAGTCGCCGACCACCTCCAGCACGTAGTGCTCGCCCCGGCGGCGGCCCAGCAGGTGCGAGGGGACCGTCATCGTCTCGTGACCCGGTAGCGCCTCGATGGGCTGGCCCGCCGCGATGCGGCCGAAGAAGGGCAGGTCCTGAGTGCTGATCGACACCTGGGCCGGCGGCAACCGGCGCAGCAGCTCGATGCCGCGCTTCTGGTTCCAGTCCTTGCGCAGGAAGCCCTTGTCCTGCAGCAGCTTCAGATGCTTGTAGACGGTGCCGTAGGAGGAGTAGCCGAAGCGCTCGCAGATCTCGCGGTGGGTCGGCGCGATGCCGTTCTCGCCCTGGAACTGCTCGATGAACTCCAGGATGTCCCGCTGACGTTCGGTGAGGTACACCGCCTTGTCGTCCGTGTCGCCCGCCGGTCTCGCGCTCATCGGCTGATCCTCCCGCTTTCGTCCCTGTCGTTGTCTTCCGAACCCAAGGCGTATCTTGGGCGGTAACACGGCGAAAGTCAAGCGCCGCCCCCTCGCCGCCGTGCCCGCGGCCGCGGTTTGACACCCCCCGCGGACGCTCCATACACTGCCCCGTCTGCGATGACCACGCCTCCCATGCCCCGATCCTCCACCGCCCCCGCCGAGCTCGCCTGCCAGCGCCACACCCTGGACAACGGGCTGCGCCTGGTGCTCCACCCCGACCGCGGCCTGCCGCTGGTCACCGTGGACGTCTGGTACCACGTCGGCTCGAAGAACGAGCGCCCCGGCCGCACGGGCTTCGCCCACCTCTTCGAGCACATGCTCTTCCAGGGCAGCGAGAACGTCGGCACCAACGACCATTTCCGCTACATCCAGCAGGCCGGGGGAGTGGCCAACGGCTCCACCTGGTACGACCGCACCAACTACTACGAGACGCTGCCGGGCCACTACCTGGAGCTCGGCCTGTGGCTCGAGTCGGACCGCCTCGGGTTCCTGCTGCCCGCGATGACCCAGGAGAAGCTCGACAACCAGCGCGAGGTCGTGATCAACGAGCGCCGTCAACGGGTGGACAACCAGCCCTACGGCCGCGCCATGGAGCGGGTCCACGAGCTGCTCTACCCCGGGCACCCGTACCACTGGCCGGTGATCGGCTACATGGAGGACATCGCCGCCGCCACCCTGGACGACGTGCAGGAGTTCTTCCACACCTACTACACGCCGAACAACGCGGTGCTCACGCTGGCCGGCGACTTCGAGCCAGACGCCGCCCGCGAGTTGGTGGAGCGCTGGTTCGGCGGCCTGCCCCGCGGTCCGCAGGTGCCCGCCGTCGAGGCCGAGCTCGTGCCGCTGGGGGGCGAGCGCCGGGAGGTGCTGGGCGACGACGTGCTGCTGCCGCGCGTCTACATGGCCCACCGCGCGCCGCGCTTCGGCGACGAGGTGTGGTACGCCGCCGACGTGCTGGCGACGGCGCTGTCGTCGGGCAAGGCGAGCCTGCTCTACGAGGAGCTGGTCTACCGGCGCCAGATCGCCCAGGACGTGATCTCCTACGTCTACCCCACCGAGATCGCCGCCACCTTTCTCACCGTGGCCACCGCCCGGCCCGGGGTCGACCCGGCGGAGGTGGAGGCGGCGCTCGGCGAGGTGCTGGCGCGCTGCGCCGACGAGCCGCTGCCCGAGGAGCGCCTGGAGCGGGCCCGGGCGCGGGTGCTGCAGGACTTCTGGATCGCCATGGAGAAGCTCGACGGCCGCGCCGACCTGCTGTCCCAGTACACCACCTACTTCGACGACCCGGAGCGGGTGGTGGGCGAGCCGGAGCGCTACCGGCGCATCCGCGCCGAGGCGGTGCGCGACTACGCCCGCCGCTGGTGTGTCGCCGACGAGCGGGTGGTGGTCACCGTGGTTCCGCGGGAGGCCCCGTGAGCCCCCCACCGGGCGGACCGGCGCCGCGCCGCGACCGGCCGCCGGCACCGGCACCGCTGCGCCCCTTCGCCTTCCCGCCGTTCCTGCGCCGCCCGCTGGGCAACGGCCTCACCGTGATGGCGACGGTCAGTGAGCGGGCACCGCTGATCGAGCTCGCCCTGGTCTTTCCCGCCGGCGCCGACCGCGACCCGGCGGGCGCCAACGGCACGGCCACGCTCACCGCCACCCTGCTGGACGAGGGCACCCGCTCCCGCGACGCGCTGGCCATCGCCGCCGCCGTGGCCGACCTCGGCGGCCGCCTGGCGACCGGTGCCGATTGGGACGTGGGCTACCTCGAGGTCCAGGTGCTGGCGGAGCACGCCGGCGAGGCCCTGGCGCTGCTCGCCGAGCTGGCAACCGTGCCCACCTTTCCGGCCGAGGAGCTGGAGCGCACCCGGCGCCGACGCCTCGCCGAGCTGCTGCGGCGGCGCAGCGATCCGAGCGCCCTGGCCGCCGAGCACTTCGCCGGCTCCGTCTACGGAGACCACCCCTACGGCCGTAGCACGCTGGGCGACGAGGCGAGCATCGGCCGCTTCGACCGCACCGAGGCCGAGGCCTTCTTCCGCGCTGCCTACGCGCCCGCCGGTGCCCTGCTGGTGGCGGCCGGCGCGCTCGACCCCGAGGAGCTGTACCGCGAGGCCGAGCGGGTGCTGGGCGCGCTGCCCGGCGGCACGCCGCTGCCGCGTCCCGATCTGGCCGCGCCGCCGCTCACCGGCACCCGGGTGGTGATCGTGGACCGCCCCCGGGGCGCCCAGACGGAGCTGCGCGTCGGCCACACCGGCGTGACGCGGCGCCACCCCGACTACCTACCGCTGGCGGTGATGAACACGCTGCTCGGGGGCAAGTTCACCAGCCGCATCAACCTCAACCTGCGCGAGCGCCACGGCTACACCTACGGCGCCACCAGCCGCTTCACGGCGCGCTGCGGCCCAGGTCCCTTCGTGGTGCAGGCGGCGGTCGCCACCGAGGTGGCCGGCGCGGCGACCCGGGAGATCCTGGGCGAGCTGGCCCGCATCTGCGACGAGCCGGTGGCCGGCGAGGAGCTGGAGGACGCCCAGAGCTACCTGGTGGGCACCTTCCCGTACACGTTGCAGAGCGCCTCGGGCCTGCGCGACCGGCTGGAGACTCTGGCGGTCTACGACCTGCCGGACGACTACTACCAATGCTTCCCCGAGAGCGTGCTGGCGGTGGATCGCGAGACGGTGCTGCGGGTCGCCCGCGAGCACCTGCACCCGCGGGACCTGGTGGTGGTGGCGGTGGGACCGGCGGGCGAGCTCGAGCCCCAGCTCGCGGAGCTCGGCGCCGTGGAGGTGATCACCCCCGCTCCCGCCCCGAGCCCGGCGGAAACCGCCGCGACCCTGGTGCCCGGTTCGACGCCGGACTGAGCGCCGGCACGGAGGCTACTCCAGGCGGGCGGTGACCTCGCCGGAGGGGTGCTCCACGATGCGCAGGGTGTGGGTGGCACCGGGGCGGAAGGTGCCGGTGAGGCGGTGATGGATCGCCCGCTCGTTGAGCGGCGTCACCCACACGTCGAGGGTGTGGGCACCCGGCGCCAGCGAAACGATGTCCGGTGCGCGGGTGGTGCCGGTCACCGGCCGGCGCCGGCGCAGCAGTCCCGCCCTCTCGGAGTGGTCGTACTCGAAGGTGGCGAGCTCGCGCTGCCCGTCCCGCACCCGCACCTGGCCGCCGCCCTCGGCCACCGCCACGATCACCAAGCGCGCCGGACTGATCGGTCCCATCTCCTCGTCCGGCTGCGTCGCCCCCCGCTCCTCGGCGGACGCCGGCACCTCCTGGGGCGCCGGCTCGGCCACCGTCTGCTCGCGCTCGGCCCGGCGCGCCGCGGCCGCCCGCCGGGCCAGGGCCCGTCGCGCCTGCTCCACCACCGCCGCCGCCGCCTCGTGCTCCGGCTCGACCTCGAGCACCGCCTCGGCGGTGACCACCGCCTCCTCGTAGCGCTGGCCCTCCAGGGCCGACTGCGCCGCCATGAGCTGCAGGGCCACCTGGGCCTCGCGCTGGCTGCTGCTCTGCTGCTCGCGGGCCGCCTGGACCGCCAGCTCGGCCAGCTCGCCGGCCCTGGGCCGGTTCGGCACCAGCACCTCCGCCTGGCGGAAGCTCATCAACGCGTTCGTCGGTTCGCCGGCGGCCAGCAGGCGGTAGCCCTCGCGCAGCAGCTCGAGGTACTCGACCTGGCGTCGGTACTCCGGCGAGTACTCCACCGGCTCGGCATCGGGGCTGGAGAGCAGCAGCGCCGGCACGCCGACGGCGAGCGCCACGGCCAGGGTGAGGGCGGCGACCAGCGCCAGCCGGCGGCCCGGGGGACGGTCCTCCGGGGCGATGCGCTCCAGCAGTCCGCCGGCGCCGGCGAGCACCGGCGCCAGTCGGCGGCGGGCGGCGGCCCCCTGGCGTGCCGGCCAGCCGGTGGCCCAGCGGCGGCGCAGCGCGGCGAGGCCGGCCCGGGCCCGCGACGGCGGCAGGGTGCGCGGGCCGTCCAGGGTACCCGGCAGGGTGTCGGCGTCGTCGTCCGGCGGGAACGGACCGGCGGCCGCGCCGCCGGCCAGCGCGGACCGCGGCAGGCTCTGGGTCTCCGACAGCGCCACCTCGCGGGTGTAGGTGCGCACGGCCTGCTCGAAATCCCCGGCCAGCTCGCCGGCCCGCGGGTAGCGGCGGGCCGGGTCCTTGGCCAGGGCCCGGCGAAAGAGCTGGTCGAGCCCCGGCGGCAGCTCGCCGATGTACTCGGTGAGCGGGGTGAAGTCCTCGTAGACGATGCGGTGGGTGACGGCGGTCAAGCTGTCGGCGGCGAACGGCTTGTGCCGCGTGATCATCTCGTAGAGCACGACGCCGAGGGAGAACAGATCGGAGCGGTGGTCGACCTCGCGCCCCTGCACCTGCTCCGGCGACATGTAGTTCGGGGTGCCGAGGAGCTGCCCGTCGAGGGTCATGTTGGACGACTCGAAGCGGGCGATACCGAAGTCGGTGATCTTGACCTGGCGCTCCGGGGTGAGCAGCACGTTGGCGGGCTTGACGTCGCGGTGCACCACGCCGCGCGCGTGGGCGTAGTCGAGGGCTGCCGCCACCTGGCGCACCACGTCGACCACCTGGACGAGATCGAGGCCGCTGCCGTGGCGCAGCACGTCCTTGAGGTTGGTGCCCTGGACGTACTCCATGGCGATGAAGCTGCGCTCCTCCACGGCGTCGTCCACCACGTCGTGGATGGTGACGATGTTGGGGTGCGACAGGATGCCGGCGCTCTGGGCCTCGCGCAGGAAACGGGAGCGGAAGCGGTCGCGCTCGTCGGGATCGGAGGCCACCGACGGGTGGAACACCTTGAGCGCCACCAGGCGCCCGATCAGCGGATCGCGGGCGAGGTAGACCACCCCCATGGAGCCGCGGCCGAGCTCCGCCTGGACGTCGTAGCGGCCGAGTCGGCTGGGGTGGGGGAAGGGCATGGAGTCGCGGGATGGGTCCCGACCGGAGGAAACGGTTCGGAGGTGGCGAAATTCTAGGGCCGCCGGGGCGGTGAGTCAAACCGGGGCGCGGCGGCGACGCTTCGCCCAAGCGCCTGAAAACAGAGAGCTTGCATGCGGCTCCGACCCTCCCGGCGGGGGTCGATCCCTATGCTATAGTGGCCGCCCAATTTCCGACGGAGGAGGTCTCGATCGATGCAGGTGGAGAGCCCGGACAGGATCCGCAACCTTGCAGTCGCCGGTCACAACGGCACGGGGAAGACCACCCTGGTCAGCGCGCTGCTCTATGCCGGAGGCGTGACCGCGAAGCTGAACAAGGTCGAGGAGGGCGGCACGATCACCGACTTCGATCCCGAGGAAGTGGAGCGCGGCATCTCCATCGGCCTCGCCCCCGCCTTCGTCCCCTGGCGCCAGCACAAGGTGAACCTGCTCGACTGTCCCGGCTACGGCATCTTCTTCTCCGAGACGCGCTCCGCGATGCGGGCCGCCGACTGCCTGCTGCTCACCATCGACGCCGTCTCCGGCCTGGAGGTGACCGCCGAGAAGGCGTGGGCCACCGCGGCCGAGATCGGCCAGCCGGTGGTGCTGCACCTCACCCGCGCGGACCGCGACCGCGCCGACTTCGCGGCCACCGTCGAAGCCCTCGCCGGCAGCCTGGGCCGGGAGGTGGTACCGGTGCAGCTTCCCATCGGCAAGGAGGGGGACCTGCGCGGCGTCGTCGACCTGGTGCACCGCAAGGCGTGGCTCTTCGAGCGCGATGGGAATGGCAAGGGCAGCGAGGGCGAGGTGCCCGCGGAGATGGCCGAGGAGATCGAGCAGTGGCGCTCGCGCCTGGTGGAGGCGGTGGCCGAGACCGACGACATGCTGATGGAGCGCTACTTCGAGGCCGGGGCCCTGGACGAGCCGGAGCTCGCCGAGGGTCTGCGCAAGGCGGTGGCCCAGCGGCTGGTGTTCCCGGTCACCTGCTCGGCGGCGCTGCACGGCATCGGCCCCTCGGCGCTGCTCGACTTCGTGCTCGAAGCGGTGCCCTCCCCGGCCCGGTGCCGTCCCTTCCCCGCCACCAACCTGGGCGGCGAGAGCGTGCCCGTGGGGTGCGATCCGGCCGGACCGCTGGCGGCGCTGGTGTTCAAGACGCTGCAGGACCCGTTCAGCGGCAAGATCTCGGTGGTTCGGGTGGTCTCCGGCACGCTGAGCCACGACTCGACGCTGTGGAACCCGCGCCTCGAGGACAGCGACAAGACGGGCACGCTGCTGGCCCTCCAGGGCAAGCAAGGCACCAAGGTGGACCACCTGGTGGCCGGCGACATCGGCGGCATCGCCAAGCTCAAGCAGACGGCGACCGGCGACACGCTGTGCGCCAAGGACCGGCCGGTCCACCTCGGCTGGTTCGAGGCACCGGAGCCGGCGATGGCCTTCGCCATCGAGCCGAAGGCCAAGGGAGACGAGGAGAAGGTCGGCGAATCGCTGCAACGGCTGATGGACGAGGACATCGCGTTGCACACCGGCCGCGATCCGGTGACCCACGAGTGGCTGCTCTCCGGGACCGGCCAGCGCCATGCCGAGATCACGGTGGCCAAGCTCAAGCGGCGCTACAACGTGGAGGTGCTGCTGCACCCGCCGAAGGTGCCGTACCGGGAGACGATCCTGCGCGCCGCCGACGGCCACGGACGGCACAAGAAGCAGACCGGCGGCCGGGGCCAGTTCGCCGACTGCCGGATTCACGTCGAGCCGATGCCGCGGGGTGGCGACTTCGAGTTCGTCGACGAGATCTTCGGCGGCTCGATTCCGCAGAACTATCGGCCGGCGGTGGAGAAGGGCATCGACGAGGCGCGCCGGCGCGGCTACCTGGCCGGCTTCCCGGTGGTCGACTTCCGGGTGCGCCTGAAGGACGGCCAGTACCACGACGTCGACAGCTCGGAGATGGCCTTCAAGATCGCCGGTTCGCTGGCCTTCAAGGACGCCATGGCGAAGGCCGGCGCCACCATCCTGGAGCCGATGATGCAGGTGGAGATCACCGCCTCCGACGAGTTCACCGGCGACCTCATCGGCGACCTCTCGCAGCGCCGCGGCCGGCCCCAGGGCATGGACTCGGCCAACGGCAACCAGGTGATCAAGGCGGTGGTGCCGATGAGCGAGATGCTCGACTACGCCACCTCGCTGCGCGCCATGACCCAGGGTCGCGGCAGCTTCCACATGGAGTTCTCCCACTACGAGGACGTGCCCCGCAACGTGCTGGAGAAGCTGATCCAGGAGCACCGGCGCGAGGCGACGGAGGAGTAGGGGCGGAGGGCGGCGACGCCGGCCCTTCGTGTTTTGAGCGGGCGGACCCGTGGGAGACGGCGCTTTCGGCAGGCGGGGGCGGGGGGGGGGGGGGGGGGGGGGGGGGGGGGGGGGGGG
>DATACC010000222.1:0-4854 GCA_036259255.1 Thermoanaerobaculia bacterium
CGACGAGCTGGCGGCGGTGGAGGAGGCGGACCGCCCGGCGCTGGTCGCCGACCTGGTGACGGGCTGGCGCGACGGCCGCATCAAGCTGTGGACCACCTGGAAGGCCCTCACCGCCCGCCGTGCCCACCGCGACCTGTTCCTGGAGGGCGACTACCAGCCGATCGAGCCGACCGGGCCGCTGGAGCGCCACTGCGTCGCCTTCGCCCGCCGCCACGGCGACCGCTGGCTGGTGGCGGCGGTGCCGCGCTGGCTGACTGGCGTCACCGAGGCCGGGCGGCCGCCGGTGGGGGAGGTGTGGGAGGGGCTGACCCTGCCCCTTCCCGACGAGGCGCCGAGCGAGTGGCGGTGCGCGCTGTCGGGAGAGGCGGTCGCGGCCCGCGGCGGCGGGCTGGCCGGCGTCGATCTCTTCGCCCGGCTGCCGGTCGCGCTGCTGCTGGCGCCGGCGGATCGGCCGGAGCCCTCGTCCCGGTGACGATTTTGCATCGGTGAATCTCCTGAACCGGCGCCGTCGGCGCCCTTCCCCAAGGAGACGGACCATGCCTGCAAACCGCTTCAGTCGCCGCTCGCTGCTTCCCTTGCCCGTCGTCCTCGTCCTGGTCGCCGCCGTCCTGCTGCTCGCCCCCTGGGGTGCGGCGGACGCCGCCCAGAAGCCGCCGCAGCCCGGCGATACCGTCGAGATCACCGGCTGCTTGACCGACGAGGGGGCCGAGTGCCCGGCCCTGCGCACGAAGAACAACAAGCTCTACACGCTGACGCCCCGCGACCTCGAGGGCGCCCAGGTGGGAGACCTGGTGACCGTCACGGGGACCGTCGCCAACATCAGCTTCTGCCAGCAGGGGACCACGATCGAGTGGGAGACGATCGAGGTGGTCGGCTCGTGCGAGGACCCGCCGGGCGGGCCGAACGACCCGGAGGGTGCCGGCTCCTACTCGAAGAAGTAGCAGCGCTCGAAGCTGCCGGCCGCCGTACCGCGGCCGGCGGCGCCGTCGTACTCGCCCTCGAAGCGGCCGGTGGCGAAGTGGGTGGCGGAGTCGGAGGCGAGCTGGGCGCCGTCCTCCATCTCCACCCGGGCGGTGCCGCTGGACTCCAGGTAGGTGCCCTCCGGATCGACCACCTGCAGACTGAGGGCGGCCTCGTAGCGGCCCTCGCCGTGGAAGTCGTCGATGCGCAGCACCAGCTCCCTCCCCTCGCCCTCCACCGGCAGCATCGCGACCCGGAAGGGCACGCGGGCGGCGTCGCCCTCCGAGCCGTGGGACTCGCGGGTCGGGCCGCAATCGACCTCCACCGCGCCGTCGGCCGTCACCGTGCCGGTGAGCGTCAGCGTGCCCTCGTTGCGCGGCCCCTCGGCGGTGTCGCCGGTGAAGACGGCGTCGTCCGGATCGGCCTCCGTCATGCCCGCCACCGGACTGCGATCGATCTCCGCCGGCTCCGGTCCGCAGGCGGCGAGCCCCGCGGCGACGAGGAGCAGCAGGGCGAGGCAGGGAAGCAGGCGCAGGTGCGGGCGCGAGGGCTTGCGGATCATCACGGCTCCCGGGTGTGGTTCGGGTCGATGCGCCGGTCGGCGCGAGGCGGAGCGATGCTACGGGCACCATCCCGAAGGCGTCAAGGAGCGGCCTCTCAGCACGGTGGCAGCGTCAGCTCGATCGAGGTGTAGCCGTTCCTGTGCCGGCGATGCCAGGGGCAGCGGCCGCCCTCGGCGCGCCAGGCGGCGGCGAGCAGGTCCAGGCCGACCAGCAGGCGGCTCTGGGTCTCCAGGATCTCCAGCGCCGACTCCAGGGGCACGTCGCCGAAGCGCTCCGCCAGGTCGATCCAGGTGCCGAGGCGGCGCACGCCGTGGCGGGTGACCGCCAGGTGGCGCAGCGCCCGTCCGCGGCTCGTCTCGCGGCAGGCGCTGGCGACGCCGGCGAGCGCCGCGGCGGCGCCCTCCCGCAGCAGCCGTCCCAGGGGCGATCCCGGCCCCTCCGAAAGCGCCTCGGTGACTGCCACCACCTCCCGGGTCAGCCGATCCGCCGCCGCGAACGCCTCCCGCTCGCACCGCTCCGTCCTCGAAGGCCCCTCCTGCCTGCCGCTCTTGCGCTCGCTCATACCCTCCTCCTTCCGTGTCCGTGATCGGGTGGTCCTGTACAGGTCCACGGAAAAAGGGGGTGGTCTTCTCGCCGTCGGAGCAGATTCTCACCAGCAGGTGAGCGCAGGACGCGGCGTCCTCCACGCCCCTCGCACCTCCGGTGGCCGTGGCCCCACATCCCCGGTGCCTCGAGAAGATCCCCGGTCGCCGGGGCCTCAAGACAGCGGCAGGCGCCGGCGCAGCAGTCCCCACAGGAAGGTCACGGCGGCGCCGCCCAGCAGCCAGGGCGCCAGCGGGTCGGCGGCGTCGGCGCCCCGCAGCACCGCGCCGGCCACCAGCAGGCCGGCCGAGACCACCGACCAGGCGAGGCGCAGCACCGTGCGCTCGAAACGCTCCAGCAGGCGCCGCGACTCGGCCGGCAGCGCCACCTGCACGGCGAGGTTGCCGCGCTCGGTGCGAGCCAGCACCCGCTCGATCTTCTCCGGCAGGCCGAGGGCCGCCCGTGCCTGGCCGGCGGCGTCGCGCAGGAAGGCGGAGAGCACCGGCCCCGCCTCCTCCGCGGCGAGTTGCTCGGCGAAGGGGATCGTCTCGGCCCACGGGTCGAAGCGCGGATCGAGGCTGGTGGCGAGCCCGGCCAGCAATCCCACGGCGCGCGAGACGAAGAGCAGCTCCACCTGCACCTGGAACGGCATCTCGTAGAGCAGGTCTCGGTACTCGCGCAAGAAGTAGGCGGCCTCGGAGAAGGCGACCTCTCGCAGCTCGCCGATGCGCACGCCCCAGAAGCGGCGGAACAGGTCCTCGTGCACCTCGACCAGGCGCTGGATGTCGGCCCCGGGCAGCAGCACCCCGGCGGCGACGTAGGACTGGATCATCCGCTCGGCGTCGCGGCTGCCGAGGCCGAACAGGTACTCGCGCAGGGCCTGGCGGTAACGCGGCCCGATGGCGGCCACCATGCCGAAGTCGACGAAGACGATCTGGAACGGGGTACCCGCCGCCGCGGCGGCGGCCGCGCCGCCCTCTCCGTCCCCGGCCGTCGCGCTCTCCATCCCGCCGTCCTCCCGCACCGCCGCCGGCAGCGGCCGGATGAACAGGTTGCCCGGGTGGGGGTCCGCGTGCACGAAGTTGTTGACGAAGAGCTGCTGCATGTAGACGCCGTAGAGCACCCGGGCCACCTCCTGGCGCGAGATCCCGGCGGCGGCGAGGGCTTCGTGGTCGGCGATGCGGATGTAGGCGACGTTCTCGAGGGTCAGCGTGTGGACGGCGGTGCGGTGCCAGTAGACGCGGGGGATCTTCACCCGCGGGTCGTCCGCGAAGTCGGCGGCGAAGCGCTCCGCGTTGTGCCCTTCGGCGACCACGTCGAGCTCGGCCCGGGTGGTGGCGGCGACCTCCTCGGCCAAGCGGTCGAGGTCGACCCGCTGGCGAATGCGCCGCCACGGCCGGAGCCAGCGCACGGCGAGCCGCAGGGCGGCGAGGTCGGTCTCCACCAGCACCCCGATGCGCGGGCGCAGCACCTTGACGACCACATCCTCGCCGGGCATGTCCTCGCCCGGGGCGCCGCCGGGCTCCGCCGGCAGCCGCGCGGCGTGCACCTGGGCCAGCGAGGCGGCGCCCAGGGGCTCGCGGTCGAAGTGGGGGAAGACCTCCTCCAGGGGACGGCCGAAGTCGGCCTCGATCTGGGCGATCACCTCGTCCACCGGCTCCGGCGGCACCCGGTCCTGGAGGCCGGCGAGCTCGCGGGTGATCTCCGGCGGCAGCAGGTCGACGCGGATCGACAGGAACTGGCCGAGCTTGATGAGCACGCCGCCCATCTCCACCGCCAGGGAGCGGTAGTCCTGCGCCACCCGCTGCCAGCGCCCCAGCGGCTCGCGGCGCGCCCAGCGCAGCAGCGGCCGGTTGAGCACCACGTCGTGCCAGAACGCCTGCAGGAAGGTGCGGGCGAGGAAGCGGCGCAGCTTGCGGAAACGCCGGGGGTCGATGCCGGCGGGGGACCGCGGGGGAGGCGGAGCGGCGGCGGGATCGGAGGCGGGAAGCACGGGCCGCCGGTTCAGGCGCTCACCCGCGGGGCTCGCGGCGGCGCGGGCGCTCCGGGTCGCGGGACGGGCGGAAGCCGTGGACCAGGCGCAGGCCGGCGCGGCGCGGCCGGCGGGACGCCGGCGCCGTCGACTCGTCGTTGCGGATCACCCGCAACGCCGGCGTGCCGCCGGGCTCCTCGCGGCGCCAACGGTGGAGCAGGCGGTCGATCAGTCGCAGCAGCCAGGAGCCGTGGCGCTCCGGGGGGTGATCATCGCTCGGCGCCGGGTCCGCCGCCTCGGGGCCAGTGCGCCGCAGGTACTCGGCCAGCAGCGCCCGCGCCTCGTCGGCCTCGACCTCGGGCACGCAGATCGTCTTGCGGTTGTAGGCCTCGAGGTGGGCGCCCAGGTAGAGGGAGCCGAAGCTCTCGTTGCGGACGAAGTAGTGGATGCCAGCATCGTCCAGGATGCTCCGCAGGATGAGGAGCTCGATCTCGCTATGGGGTGAGTACAGGGGCAGCATTTGCTCGACGCCGCCGCGATTCTAGCAGCCGGCTCCGCCCCGGCCGGATGGAAGAACCGTGCCGGGGGGCGGATGACAAGGCGGGGGGATCGCAGTATCGTCGGCGCGCCCATGCGACAGACGATCCTCCCCTCCGTGCTCCTTGCGGCTCTGCTGGTGGCGGCTCCGGCCGCCGCGCAGGACGGGCCGGTTCCGTCCACCGCCCCGGCTCCCGCCCCGGCTGCCGCCCCCGCTCCCGCTGCCGGGCCCGACACGCC
>DATACC010000223.1:0-1573 GCA_036259255.1 Thermoanaerobaculia bacterium
CCGCGCCGCGGTTCCGGCGTCGCGCGGCCGGCGGACGCCGGAGCGCCCGTGGCTCGCCGCCGAGCGCGCCCGCCACCCGCCCGGCGTGCCGGGGCGCGACTACCGGCCGGTGCTGGTGCCCAACGGCCACACGCTGCCCCACCGCGTGCTCGACGGGGTGAAGGTGTTCCACCTCGTCGCCGAGCCGATCGTCCACGAGCTGGCCGAGGGGCTCACGGTGCGCGCCTGGGGCTACAACGGCTCCACCCCGGGGCCGGTGATCGAGGCGGTGGCCGGCGACCGGGTGCGCATCTACGTCACCAACCGCCTGCCGTCGCCCACCTCGGTGCACTGGCACGGCCAGCTCGTGCCCAACGGCATGGACGGCGTGGCGGGCCTCACCCAGCCGGACATCCCGGTGGGCGCCACCTTCCGCTACGAGTTCGTCTGCCCGCACCCGGCCACCTTCCTCTACCACCCCCACTTCGAGGAGATGACCGAGGCCGGCATGGGGCTGGCCGGGCTGTTCGTGGTCCACCCCCGGGAGCGCCGCGAGCCGGCGCCCGACCGCGAGTTCGCCATCCTGCTCCAGGAGTGGCGCATCGACCCAGGTACGGCGCGGCCGTTCACCAACGAGATGGTGGAGTTCAACCTGCTGACCATGAACGGCCGCGCCTTCCCCGACACCGAGCCTCTGGTCTGCGAGCTGGGCGACCGGGTCCGCGTGCGGCTGGGCAACCTGTCGCAGATGAGCCACCACCCGATCCACGTGCACGGCCACACCATGACGGTGGTGGCCACCGACGGCGGCATGGTGCCGCCCTCGGCGCGCTGGCCGGAGACCACCGTGCTGGTGCCGGTGGGCAGCAGCCGCGACGTGGAGCTCGTCGCCGACAACCCGGGCGACTGGCCGTTCCACTGCCACATGTTCCACCACATGATGAACCAGATGGGCCACGACGTGCCCAACATGGTCGGGGTGCGGGTGCCGCCGGAGCTGGAGGCGAAGATCCGCCGCCTGGTGCCCGCCTACATGACCATGGGGCAGGCGGGGATGGGCGAGATGGCCGACATGCAGGGCATGCCGGTGCCGGAGAACACGGTGCCGATGCGCGGCCTGGTGGGCCCCTTCGGCGCCACCGTCTTCGGCGGCATGTCGACCCTGCTCAAGGTGCGCGAGCGCGCGACCGGCGCCGCCGACCCCGGCTGGTACGACCACCCGGCCGGCACCGTCGCCGGCCCGGCCACCGCGGCCGAGCTGGCCCGCGACGGCATCGAGCCTCCCGAGCCGGCCGACGAGCCCGGGCCGTGGACGAGCGGCGGCGGTCACCCGGGCGGGCACGGGGCAGGCGGTCACGGCGGCCACGGGGGCGGTTCCGAGACCCGCTGAGCATGCGGCCGCGTGGCAACAGGGTTGCAGGCTCGTCGGCGGCTCCCATGTCGCTCCCCACGTCCCGCGCCCTGGATCGACCGGGCCAGCTGCCGCGGCCCGGCCGCACCGGTCCCCGCCCCGAGCGCGATGGACCGACCCGCCGCGAGCTTCTGCGCCTCGCCGCCGGAGCCTTCGGCGCCGTGGCCGGGCTGGGTTTCGCCG
>DATACC010000224.1:0-7975 GCA_036259255.1 Thermoanaerobaculia bacterium
CCCCCCCGACGCCGCGAGTCCCCCCGCAGCGAGCCCGGCCGAGACGGCACCCGCCGCCGCGGCCTCCGGCGCTGCGGCCGCGCCGGCCGAGCGGACGGCCGCGGAGGCGGCGCCCCCCCAGGCGGCGACCGAGGCGCCGCCGCCCGTCGCCGGCCGGCCGTTCGCCGTCGGCTGGATCGCGCTGCTCGCCTGGCTGATCCCGGGGGCCGGTCACATGGTGCTCGGCCGCTGGGGGCGCGGGCTCGCCTTCCTTCTCCTCGTGCTCGCCACCCTCGGCGTCGGCGTCGACCTCGACGGCGAGCTGTGGTGGTTCGAGCGTGCCCAGCCGGTCACCTGGTTGGCGGCCCCGGCGTGCCTCGGCATGGGCCTGCCCTACGGTGTGCTGCGCTGGATCGCCGGCTACCGCGGCCAGCTCATGGCCGCCGGCTACGAATACGGCGGCGCCTTCCTGCTCACCGCCGGGCTCATGAACCTCCTGCTGGTGCTCGACGCCCTGGACGTCGCCCGCGGGCACAAGGCCTGAGGGCGCGGTGGTGGGCGGCGGGTTGAGCCACTTCGGCCTGATGGTGCTGTACGCTTTCCTGGTGAGCGCCTTCTTCGCCCTGCTGTGGCGGCGCGGCTGGCGCGGCCAGCTCCGGCTCTTCCTGCAGCTCTTCGTGGGGATGGTCGGCATCGGTCTCGCCGTCGCCTACCTGATGGCCCCGTTCCCGGCCGGTCCGCCGGCCCCGTTCCCATGACGCCGTCGCCGCTTTCCACCCCCCCGACCTCCAGCGGCTCCGGCCCCGGAACGCCGCTGCTGATCGTCGCCGGCGAGGCCTCCGGGGACCTCCACGGGGCCCGCCTGCTCGCCGAGCTCGCCGCCCTGGTGCCGGACCTGGAGCCGTTCGGCCTCGGTGGCGACGAGATGCGCGCCACCGGCCTCGACGCGGTGGCGGACGCGGCGGAGATCTCGGTGGTCGGCCTCACGGAGGTGCTCAAGGTGCTGCCGCGGGCGCGCGAGATCTTCGCGCGGCTGCTGGCGGAGGCCGACCGCCGGCGCCCCGCCGTCGCGGTGCTGATCGACTTTCCCGACTTCAACCTGCGCCTCGCCCGCGAGCTCAAGGCCCGGGGGCTGACGGTGGTCTACTACATCAGCCCCCAGGTGTGGGCGTGGCGCCGCGGCCGGGTGCGCACCATCGCCGAGCACGTCGACGAGATGCTGGTGCTGTTTCCCTTCGAGAGCGCCTTCTACCACGGCCACGGCGTGCGGGTGACCCACGTCGGCCATCCGCTGGTCGACGAGGTTCCGGAGCCGACCCACGTGTGGGACCGCGAGGAGTCGCCCGACGCCCCGTTCCAGGTGGCGCTGCTGCCCGGCTCGCGGCCGAGCGAGATCGCCGCCCTGCTCCCGGTGATGCTCGACGGCGCGCGCCGGCTGGCCGAGGAGCTGCCGGTGTTCGTGCGGCTGATCCAGGCGCCGGGGATCTCGCGCGAGCTGCTGGAGGAACCGATCCGCCTTTCCGGACTGCCGGTGACGATCTCCGAGCGCGATCGCTTCGCCGCTCTCGCCGACTCCCACCTCGCGCTCTGCGCCTCCGGCACGGCGACCCTCGAGGTCGGCCTGCTCGGCACGCCGATGATCGTCCTCTACCGCCTCGGCGCCTGGACCTACCTCGCCGCCCGCATGCTGGTGCGGCTGCCCCACGTCTCGCTGGTCAACCTGGTGCTGGAGCGCGGCGCCGTGCCCGAGCTGCTGCAGGGACAGGCGCGGCCCGAGGCGATCGCCCGCGAGGCGGCGGCGCTGCTCACCGACGCCCCCCGCCTGGCCCGCATGCGCGCCGACCTCGGCGAGCTGCGCGGGCGCCTCGGCGAGGGCGGCGCCTCGCGGCGGGCAGCCGAGAGGGTGGCGGAGCACCTGGCGGCCGGCCGCGGCGAGCGGCTCACGGCGCCCGGTGCCGGCGCGGGGGTGGCGCGCTGAAGCTCGTTCCCTTCTTCTTCCACTACGCCCGCCGCTACCTTCCCTGGGCGGCGCTGGCCCTGGCGGCGGTGCTGGTGTTCGCGGCGGCCACGGTGGCGCTGGTGGCGCTGATCGAGCCGATCTTCGGCGAGGTCCTGCTGGCTGGCGACGGCGCCTCGGCCCTCGGCCTTCCCGACGTCGCCACGGCGGAGGCGGCGGAGGACGCCACCGAGCCGGACTCGGGGGGGCTCGCCGCCGACCTCCAGCGCCGCTTCGACGTCTCGGCCCAGCTCGACCGCGGCTACCGCTCGCTGAAGCGCCGCATGGCCGTGGCGCCGGACGACGTGGTGTGGTTCGTGCCGCTGCTGCTGGTGGTGGTCTTCCTGGTGCGCTCGGTGGCGGACTTCCTCTCCGGCTACGCCTTCCAGCACATCGGCCTGGGGGTGACCACCGACATCCGCAACGACCTCTACCGCAACATCCTGGGGCAGTCGAGCCGCTTCTACGCCGAGCACACCTCGGGCGAGCTGGTGTCGCGGGTGATCTCCGACGTGGCGCTGATGCAGAACGCGGTGTCCAACCGGCTGCTCGACCTGGTGCAGCAGTCGGTCACCCTGTTGTTCCTGCTCGCCATGCTGCTGACCACCGATCTCAAGCTGGCGCTGATCTGCCTGGTGGTGGCGCCGGTGCTGGTGATCCCCATCGTGCGCTTCGGCAAGGGGATGCGCCGCACCAGCCACCGCAGTCAGGAGCGCATGGCGGATCTGGCGGCACTGATGGCCGAGGCGGTGCGCGGCCACCGGGTGGTCAAGGCGTTCGGCATGGAAGGCTTCGAGTACCGCCGCTTCCGGGAGGCGACGCGGCGCCACCTGAAGGTCAACCTGTGGGCCCAGATGCTGGTCAACCTGTCCAGCCCGGTGGTCGAGTCGCTGGCGGTGCTCGGGGCGGCGGCGCTGCTGATCTACGCCGGCAACGCGATCCGCGCCGGCGAGCTCTCCGCCCCGGAGCTGCTCAAGTTCCTCACCACGCTGCTGATGATGTACGACCCGATCCGCAAGCTGAACAAGGTCAACCTGATCCTGCAGGAGGCCGGTGCCGCCGGCCAGCGGGTGCAGCGCCTGATGGCGATCCCCAACGAGATCGGCGAGCGCCAGGGCACCCGGCGCCTGGAGACGGTGGAGCGCGCGATCACCTTCGAGGGCGTCGGCTTCGCCTACGAAGACCAGCCGGTGCTGCTCGGCGTCGACCTCGAGATCCCGCGCGGGCAGATCGTGGCGCTGGTGGGGCCGTCCGGGGCCGGCAAGTCGACGCTGGTCGGCCTGTTGCCGCGCTTCTTCGATCCGGTCGACGGACGGGTGGCCATCGACGGCATCGACATCCGCGACCTCACGCTGGAGAGCCTGCGCGCGCTGATCGGCATCGTCACCCAGGACACGGTGCTGTTCGACGACACGATCCGCGCCAACATCGCCTACGGCCGCGCCGACCTGCCGCTGGAGCGGGTGCGCGAGGCGGCCGCCGCGGCCTATGCCGACGACTTCGTGATGCTCCTGCCGAAGGGCTACGACACCCGCATCGGCGAGTCGGGCCTGAAGCTCTCCGGCGGCCAGCGCCAGCGCCTGGCCATCGCCCGGGCGCTGCTCAAGAACGCGCCGATCCTGATCCTCGACGAGGCCACCTCCCACCTCGATACGCAGAGCGAGGTGCTGGTGCAGAAGGCCCTCTACAACCTGATGCAGGGGCGCACCACGCTGGTGATCGCCCACCGCCTGTCCACCGTGCAGCGGGCCGACCGCATCGTGGTGATGGAGGCCGGGCGCATCGTCGAGTCCGGCTCCCACGAGGAGCTGATGCGCCTCGGCGGCAGCTACAAGCGTCTACACGACCTGCAGTTCCGGACCTGACGAGGAACCAGCCCACGATGCGCAGCATGACCGGCTTCGGCCAGGCCGCCGGCCGCAACTCCCGCCACGCCGTCACCGTCACCCTGCGGGGCGTCAACCACCGCTTCCTGGAGATCAAGCTGCGCCTGGGCGACGACCATCCGGACAGCGAGTCGGCGCTCCAGGAGCTGCTCGCCGCCGAGCTCCACCGCGGCCGCGTCGACGCCACCGTGGAGGTGACGCCCCTCGCCGAGCGCGACGTCGCCGTGGAGGTCAACCGGGCGGTGGTGATGGCCGCCCACGGGGCCCTGGAGGAGCTGGTGGCGGCGGGACTCCTCGGCGAGCGCCTCACCGCCGGGGACCTGCTGCGGCTGCCCGAGGCGCTCTCGGTGCGGGTGGCGCCGGACGTCTGGGACGACGCCGACCGGGCGTTGCTGGCCGAGGTCGCCGGCCGCGCCCTGGCCCAGCTCGTGGCGGCGCGGGAGCTCGAGGGCGGCAAGCTGCGGGCGCTGCTCGCCGAGCGCCTGGAAGCCCTCGCCGCGCTGGTCGGCGAGCTGCCGGCGCTGCGCGAGGCGGCGCGCCGCGAGACCGCCGAGGCCTTGCGGGCACGCATCGCCGAGCTGGTGGGGGAGCCGGCCGGCGCCGCCGGACCCCGCCTGGAGGCCGGCCGCCTCGATCCGGGGCGCCTCGAGCAGGAGGTGGCGCACCTCGTCGAGCGCAGTGACGTGGCCGAGGAGATCGACCGCCTCGGTGCCCACGTCGAGCACTTCCGCGAGCTGCTGGACGCCGACGCCCCGGTGGGCAAGCGCCTCGACTTCCTTGCCCAGGAGGTGCTGCGCGAGCTCAACACGTTGGGGGCCAAGTCGCGCAACACCGCCATCACCCGCCGCGTCCTCGACGCCAAGGTGCTGTGCGAGCAGCTCCGCGAGCAGGTGCAGAACGTGGAGTGAGGGGGGGGGGGGCGCCGCAATCCTGCGTTCTTGCTGAAAGGTGTATGATTTCGACATGCGCCGCCTGCACTCTCCGGGTAGGCCGCTTCGGCCCGCCCGCCTCCCCGCCGCCCGCGCCGCTTCTCGCGCCGCCGCCGTCCTCTTCGCCGTCGTCCTGCTGACCGCCGTCGCCGCCGTTCCGGCGTCGGGACAGGGGCTCGCCCTCGATCTCGTGGAGCGGGCCACGGACCTCACGCTGCCGGTGGCGATGGCCAGCCCTCCCGATGGCTCCGGCTGGGTGTTCGTCGTCCAGCAGACGGGGGAGATCGTGATCTGGGACGGCTCCGGCGTGCTGGCCCAGCCCTTCCTGGATCTCTCGGGCAAGGTGGTGTGCTGCGGCGAAAGAGGGTTGCTCGGGCTGGCCTTCCACCCGGACTACGCGACCAACCGCGAGCTGTTCGTCCACTTCACGCGGGTGGAGGACGGGCAGCTCCAGACCGTGGTGGCGCGCTACCTGGCGGTCGACGGCGATCCCGACACGGCCGACCCGGCGTCCGAGGAGATCCTGCTCGTCGTCGACCAGCCGGCGAGCAACCACAACGGTGGTCAGCTCGCCTTCGGACCCGATGGCCATCTCTACGTCGCCACCGGCGACGGCGGCGGCGGGGGCGATCCGGGCGAAAATGCGCAGGACCTGGGCACCCTGCTGGGCAAGATCCTGCGCCTCGACGTCGACGACCAGGATCCGGGCCTCGCCTATGCCGTGCCGCCGGACAACCCCTTCGTGGGGCAGGCCGGGGCGCGGGACGAGATCTGGGCCTACGGGTTGCGCAACCCGTGGCGCTTCTCCTTCGACCGCCAGCTCGGCGACCTGTGGATCGGCGACGTCGGCCAGAACGCCTGGGAAGAGATCGATCACCAGCCCGCGGCGAGCAGCGGCGGCGAGAACTACGGCTGGGATTGCCGCGAGGGCGCCCATCCCTACGCCGATCCCAACGGCGACGGCAACGCCGACTGCCCCGCCGGCGGCTTCACCGACCCGGTGCTCGAGTACGCCCAGGGCGGCGGCCGCTGCTCGGTGACCGGTGGCTTCCGCTACCGCGGCACCGCCGAGCCGCGCCTCCACGGCGTCTACCTCTACGCCGACTTCTGCACCGGCGAGATCTTCGGCACCGTGCCGAGCTGCGGAGGTCCCCTCGACAGCCGAAAGCTCTACGATGCGCCGTTCAACCTCACCGCCTTCGGCGAGGACGAAACCGGCGAGCTCTACGTCACCGAGTACCGCGGCGGCTCGCCGGCGCCGGCCACCAGCAAGACCCACCTGCTGACGCTCGCCCCCGGCTCCGGCGGCCCGGACCTCGCCGTCACCCCCGATCCGCTCGACCTCGGCGAGGTGGAGGAGGGTGCCACCGTCCGCGCGGTGCTGACGCTCACCAACGCCAACAGCGGTCCGGAGGCGGTGACCGTGAGGTCGCGGGCGCTCACCGACGCCCGCTTCGAGCTCGACCCCCGCGCCGGCAGCGCGCCCTGTGGCACCTTCACTCCGTGCCTGGCGCCTGGCGCGAGCTGCACCCTCGGCGTCACCTTCCGCTCGCCGACCACCGGCCCGGTGGTGGCGGGCCTCGAGCTGGCGGGCAACTTCCTGCCCGCGTCGGTGGCCCTCGAGGCGGACGTGGTGCCGTGCCCGACGACGCTCCACCTCACCCTCAGCGGGCACACCGTCTCCGACCAGGAGCTGCACCGCGCCTGCGACACGATCACCACCGGACCCGACCTCACCGTCGCCGCCGGCGGCGACCTCGCCCTGTGCGCCGGCACCGCCGTGCGCCTGGGCGACGGCACGCGGGTGGTGGGCGGCGGTCAGCTCTCCGTCGGTTTCGGCTGCTGAGCGGAGCGGCACCGTTGGGCCGCCGGAGCCCGGGCGGGGTGGTAGCATCCTCGTCCCATGCCCCGCGGCGAGCTGTTCATCCTCTCGGCCCCCTCCGGCAGCGGCAAGACCACGCTGATCCGTAACGTGCTCGAGGGCGGGCGCTACGCGGTGGGCGACCTGCGCTTCTCGGTGAGCCACACCACCCGGCCGCCGCGCGGCGTCGAGCGCGACGGCGAGGACTACTGGTTCGTCGACCGCGAGCGCTTCCACGGCATGATCGCGGCGGGGGAGTTCCTCGAGTGGGCCCAGGTGCACGACAACTTCTACGGCACCTCGCGGGCCGAGGTGGTGCCGCATCTCGAAGCCGGTGTCGACGTGCTGATGGACATCGACGTCCAGGGTGCCGAGCGGGTGATGGCCGAGCACCCGGAGGCCCACAGCGTCTTCGTGATGCCGCCGAGCTTCGCGGTGCTGCGCGAGCGGCTCCACGGGCGGGGGCTCGACCAGCGCGAGGAGATCGCCCGCCGTCTGGCCGTATCCCTCTCTGAGATCAGGTGTTATGAGCGCTACGAGTATGCTATCGTCAACCGCGAAGTCGACGAGGCGAGCCGCGCGCTGGCCGCCATCGTGAAGGCGGCGCGGCACCGCGTGCGGCGCCTGCGCGAGGAGGTCGATGCGGTGGTCGACCTGTTCGCCCGCGAGATCCCCCAGGCCCGGGCGGTCGTCGCGCCGAAGTGAGCCCGCCGCGAGGCGGGCCCGCAATCCAAGACCCCACGATCCGGTGGCCCGTTGCGCCGCCGTGAAGCATTTCAGGTTCCGTGACCGGACCCGATTCCGAGAGGAGACTCCATGTTCGACCGCCTGCCCGACCGCCTCGACAGCAAGTTCCGCTTCGTCCTGCTCGCCGCCACCCGCGCCGAGCAGCTGATGCGCGGTGCCCGTCCGAAGGCCGACATCCTGCCCCGCAAGGCCACCACGCTGGCGATGAACGAGGCGCGCCACGACCTGCTCGACTGGGACTATGGGCCGTCGGAAGAGGAGATCCGTGCCGCCGAGGCGGCCGCCGCCGCCGCCGAGCAGGGCGCCGCGATGGCCGAAGAGCCCGAGGTCCACTGACCGGGCGCGACGGATCGCGCTCCACCGCGGTCGCGCTCCACGGTCCACGGCTCACGCTCCACGGTAAGCTGAGGCGGTGACGAGCCCCCGCGACCTCGCTCCGCTGCTCGAGTACCTGGGCGGCATCGGCTACGGCGATCTCTACCTGCCGGCGGTCGCCGCGGCCGCTCCGGCCTCGGCCCCGTCTCCGGCTCCTCCCTCGCGGCCGGCGTCCGCCCGGCAGGTCCTCGCCGCCGCGGCG
>DATACC010000225.1:0-4837 GCA_036259255.1 Thermoanaerobaculia bacterium
CGGCGACGCCGGCCCCCACCACCACCACCACGCTGGTGCGCACCGCCACCGACGCGCCGGCCCGCAAACCGCCGGCCGGGCTCACCCCACCCTCCGCCCCACCGCCAGCATCCGCTCCACCGCGCGGCGGGCGCGCGCCGAGACCTCCGGGTCCACCTCCACCGCGCCCTGCATCGTCTCCAGGCAGTGGGCGATCTTCGGCAGCGTGATCCGCTTCATGTGCGGGCACAGGTTGCAGGGGCGCACGAACTCGACGTCCGGGTACTCCACTGCTACGTTGTCGCTCATCGAGCACTCGGTGATCATCACCACCCGCCGCGGCCGGGTCTCGCCGACGTGGCGGATCATGCCGGAGGTCGAGCCCACGAAGTCGGCCTCGGCCAGCACCTCCGGCGGGCACTCCGGGTGGGCCAGCACCTGCAGGTCCTCGTAGCGCCCCCGGAAGTCGCGGATCTGCTGCGGCGTGAAGCGCTCGTGCACCTCGCAATGGCCCTTCCAGAGGATGATCTCGACCGCCGTCTGCCGCGCCACGTACTGGCCCAGGTACTCGTCGGGCAGGAAGATCACGCGGTCGACGCCGAGGGATTCGACCACCGCCACCGCGTTGGCCGAGGTGCAGCACACGTCGCTCTCGGCCTTCACCTCGGCGGTGGTGTTGACGTACGTCACCACCGGCACGCCCGGGTAGCGCTGGCGCAGCAGGCGCACGTCGGCGGCGGTGATCGAGGCGGCGAGCGAGCAGCCGGCCGCGGCGTCCGGCGTGAGCACGGTCTTCTCCGGCGACAGGATCTTCGCCGTCTCGGCCATGAAGTGGACCCCGGCCAGCACGATCACGTCGGCGTCGGTCTTCGCCCCCTGCTGGGCCAGGCCGAGGGAGTCGCCGACGTAATCGGCGACGCCATGGAAGATCTCCGGCGTCTGGTAGTTGTGGGCCAGCACCACGGCATTGCGCTCCCGCTTGAGCCGCTCGATGGCAGCGACGTGGGGCGCGTGCACCGCCCACTCGACAGGAGGGATCACCTGGCGCACGCGCTCATAGAGCCGCGCCGCTCCGGGGGAGGCCGGATCGGCGGACGCCAGGCGGAGGGCCGGAAGGTCGGCAGGAAGGATCTCGGTGGCGGTCTGGGTCATGCTGGCCACACTCCTTATGCTCATAATGAGCATATCGGGGGTCGAGAAAAGGCCGGCCTGGGCCGGCCTCCGCGGTTTGGGTTCAGGGTGCTTATGCTAGCCCTGAGTCTTTGTGGGTGTCAACGCCGTGACGCCGACGCGGATTCCCAGCCGAACCGCGCCGGTCCGCGCTAGCGGCGAGGGCGGCGGGGACGGGTCTGGTTGAGGATGCGGCGGTGCAGGTAGGCAGCCCAGAAGCGCATGGCGATCTCCTTTCACTTGGTCGTTCGGTGCGAACCTCGTGCCGGAACCGCTCCGGCGTGGCTCATCGTCGGGCACCCGGCAGCCCGACTCCCGGGGCGGGCCGCTCCCGCAGCACCTCGCGCCGGAAGCGGAACAGCTCCGCGGGCCGGCCGCCGGTGTGGGTGAGCTCGCCGGTGCCCTCCACCAGCCCACCCCGCTCCACCAGGCGCCGGAAGTTGCCCTTGTGGAGCCGCAGTCCGGCCAGCGCCTCCACCACCCGCTGCAGTTGCAGCAGGGTGAAGGTTTCCGGCATCAGCTCGAAGACGACCGGACGATAGCGGATCTTCCCCCGGCTGCGCCCGAGGGCGGTGGCGAGCATGCGGCGGTGGTCGAGGCTCATCGCCTCGCCGAGGGCGGCAGGATCGATTCCCGGGGGTCCCTCGCCGGCGTCCCGCGCCGCCTCGGCCACCAGCCCGGCCTCGAACAGCAGCTCGTAGCGCTCCAGCACCCGCTCGCCATCCCAGGGGGCGCCGCCGAGGCCGAAGGTGATGTCGGCCCGCTCGCGCCGGCGGGGGCGCTGCCCCGGCGCGGCGCCTTCGACCCAGGCAGCGAGGGCCGGCTCGACGGCATCGGCGAGCAGAGCCGGGCGGCCGCCCCGCCAGTCCTCCCACGGCAGGAAGCGGTAGACGTGGCGCCACGCCGCCCCCGGGGCCACCGCGGCCTCCCGCACCAGGGCGAGGTAGCCGACGGAGATCGGCCGCACGCCGGCGCGGCGCACCCGTGGGTCGCGGTTGCGGTCGCCGAAGGTGTAGAGCTGCTCCACGTAGCCGAGCTCGAGGCCGGTCTGCTCGCGCACCCGCACCCGCAGGGCGAGCTCCAGGGTGCGCTCGCTCTCCGGATCGAGCAGGTCGAAGGGCAGCGCCGCCTCGGCGCCGTCGTCGGTGACGGTGAGCACCCGCGGCGTCTCCCCGCTGACGGTGAGGATCACGGCGTTCAAGCCGATCGAGAAGGAGGCGCCGGCCATCGGCGGTGCGCCCCCGTCAGCCCTTGACCACGCCCAGCGGGCGGAGCTGGGCGACCCGGGTGGCGATGCCGGCGCGGTGGACCACGTCGACCACGTCGGCGACGTCCTTGTAGGCCTCGGGCATCTCCTCGGCGACGGTGGCCATGCCGGCGGCACGCACCTCGACACCGCGCTCGCGCATCTCCTCGACCAGCGGCCGGCCCTTCGCCTCGCGCTTGGCCGCCTTGCGCGACAGGCGCCGGCCGGCGCCGTGGCAGGCCGAGCCGAAGGTCTCGGCGTAGGCGCGCTCGGCGCCGGCGAGCACGTAGGAGTAGCGCCCCATGTCGCCGGGGATGAGCACCGGCTGGCCGACCTGGCGGTAGGGCCGCGGTACGCCCGGGTGCCCCGGCGGGTAGGCGCGGGTGGCGCCCTTGCGGTGGACGCAGGCGCGCACCGGGCGGCCGGCGAGCTCGAAGGTCTCGAACTTGGCGATGTTGTGGCAGACGTCGTAGACCACGTCCATGCCGAGGGTGGCGAGGTCGAGGCCGAGGGTCTCGGCGAAGCTCTCCCGCGCCCAGTGGGTCATCACCTGGCGGTTGGCGAAGGCGAAGTTGGCGGCAGCGGCCATGGCGGCAAGGTAGCGGCCGCCCTCCGGCGAACGGATCGGCGCGCAGCAGAGCTGGCGGTCCGGCAGCTCGATGCCGTAGCGGCCCTGGACCACCAGCATCTCCTGGATGTGCTCGGTGCACACCTGGTGGCCGAGGCCGCGGGAGCCGGAGTGGATCATCACCGTCACGTTGCCCTCGGCGAGCCCGAAGGCCTGCGCCGCCACCGGATCGTAGATCTCCGCGACGTACTGGATCTCGGCGAAGTGGTTGCCGGAGCCGAGGGTGCCGAGCTGGCGCCGACCGCGCTCGCGGGCGCGGCCGGAGACGGCCGCCGGGTCGGCGCCGGGCAGCGCGCCGCCCTCCTCCAGGCGCTCGAGGTCGGCGCTCTCCCCGAGCCCCTGCTCCACCGCCCACGCGGCGCCGCGCTCGAGCACGCCGTCGAGGGCCCCCTCGTCGAGGTGGAGGTCGCGCCGCACCGCCCCGACGCCCGTGGGAACGTGGCGGAACAGGCGGTCGACCACCCGCGGCAGGTCCCGGGCGAGCTGGTCGCGGGAGAGCCTCGAGGTGAGCAGGCGCACGCCGCAGTTGATGTCGTAGCCGACGCCGCCGGGGGAGACCACCCCCTCCTCGGCGTCCATCGCCGCCACGCCACCGATGGGAAAGCCGTAGCCCCAGTGGATGTCGGGCATGGCGATGGAGGCTTCGAGGATGCCCGGCAGCCAGGCGACGTTGGCCACCTGCTCGAGACTGGCGTCGTCGCGCAGCTCCTCCATCATCGTCTCGCTGGCGTAGACCACCCCGTCCACCCGCATGCCGCCGCGCCGCGGGATGCGCCACTTCGTCTCGTCGACTCGCTGGATCTGGCTCATGGGAAAACCGACGTGCGAAACCGCTGCCCGGTGCCGTCAGATGTCGAAGATCACCCGCGCCGTCCAGCTTCCGTCGGCGCGCGGCGCGGCGTGGAGCTGGTGCCAGGTGACGCCCTTGACCAGGACCTTCACCGGGTGGCGCTCGGGGTCGTAGGGCTCGCCGTGAACCTCGGCGGCGAGGGCGAGGCCGTCCGCGGCGTCGGTGACGCGGACCTCGGCGTGGTGGCAGAGCAGGTTCTCCGTCTCGAACACGTAGAGCAGCTCGCCGAGCCAGTCGACCAGCAGGGATTCGGCGTCGCGGGCGGTGAGCTCGAGGTGCCGGGAGAGACGGGGCTCGACCCCGTCGCGAGGCGTGATCGTGTCGGTGAAGGCGGCCAGCGCCTCGGCGTAGAGGGCGTCGCGGTCCGGCGCCGCCAGCTCGCAGCCGACGTCCGCCGTGTGCTCCAGGAAGCGCCAGCTCACCCCGGCACCGCCGTCGCCTCCGGCGGCGCCGCCCCCGGGCCCGCCGCCTCGCTCCGGGCGCGTAGCGCCGCCGCCGGCACCGGCACCAGCTCGCGCTCGAAGACGGCCGCGAAGTGGGCGGCGTAGCGCTCGCCCACCTCCGCCAGCGGCGGGCGGCGGCCGGTCTCGCGCTCGATGGAGGTCATGGTGACGCCGTGGAGCCCGCACGGCACGATGCCGCCGAAGTCGGCCAGCCGGGTGGTGACGTTGAGCGCGAAGCCGTGGGTGGTGATCCAACGCTTGAGGTGGACGCCGAGCGACGCGATCTTGGCCTCGCCCACCCACACACCCACGTGCTCCTTGCCGTCGCGCACCCGCGCCGCCACGCCGTAGTCGTCCAGTGTGCGGACGATCGTCTCCTGCAGGTCGTCGACGTAGCGGCGGATGTCGCGGCGGTCCGGCGACAGGTCGATGACCGGGTAGCCGACGAGCTGCCCCGGCCCGTGGTAGGTCACCTGCCCGCCGCGGTCGGAGTCCTGGACGTCGATCCCCTGGTCGCGGTA
>DATACC010000226.1:0-10440 GCA_036259255.1 Thermoanaerobaculia bacterium
CTGGTGATCTCCAGCTCGATGGCGGGCAGCTCGAAGCGCGCCTGGGCCGCGGGGACCAGCACGCCGGCGGCGGCCAGCCGGCGTGCTGGTCCCCGCGGCCCAGGCGCGCTTCGAGCTGCCCGCCATCGAGCTGGAGATCACCAGCCGTTGCAACGCGCGCTGCGTGATGTGTCCACGCCCGGTCCTTCGGGAGCACCGCGGCTTCGCCCACATGACGCCGGAGGTCTTCGCGGCGGTCGTCCGCAACGTGGGGGGCCGCGGCGTGCCCGCCTACCACCTGTGCGGCATCGGCGAGCCGCTGCTCCACCCGCTGTGCCTCGAGTTCGCCGCCGCCCTGCGCCGCGCCGATCCCGCCGCCCGCATCGTCTGCGTCACCAACGGCTTCTCGCTGCAACCCGAGCGGTTGGACGCCCTGCTCGGCTCGCCCATCGACGTGCTGGAGGTTTCGCTCCACGCCCTCGACGAGGCGGTGCATCGTTCGATCCTTCGCAGCTTCCGGGTGGGTCGGGCCCTCGAACGCCTGGAAGCCTTGCTGGCGCGCCGCGCGGCGCTCGGCAGCTCCCTCGACGTGCGCATCGGCCAGGTGCTGGTGGCACCGCATCCCACCGCCGACGCGGAGCTCGCCGCCTGGGCCGCCGGCCACGGCCTGCCGTTCGCCACCTGGCGGGCCTGGAACCGGGCCGGCCACGTCCCGGAGGAGATGGTGACCGACGACGCCAGCGAGCCCCGCGCCTTCGCCGGCACCAACCGCAGCCCGGAGGTGTGCTCCGACTACGCGACCATGCTGTTCATCGATCACCGCGGCGACGTGCTCTCGTGCTGCTGCGACTTCGCCAACGAGACCACCGAGGGCAACGCCGCCGAGCACTCCCTCGAAGCCCTCCTCGCCCGCCGGCACGAGACGCTGGCGAGCGGTCAGCCGCTGAGCCCCATCTGCGAACGCTGCGACGCACCAGCCACCAACAAGCCCTTCCTGCCCACCGACTACTTCGCCGTCGCCCGCAAGCCGCTCCCGGGTGGAGGACAGGAGCCGCCGAACCGATGAGCTGCGCCGTGTTCCTCCTCCACCGGGTGGCGCCGGGCGCCGCCGACGACCGCTGGGGCCTGACGGTCGATCCCCACGAGTTCGCAGCCCTGCTGCGGCGACTGGTCGCCTCCGGCACGCTGGTGTCGCTGCCGGAGGCCCTCGAGCACCTGGCGCGAGGCGGCCGGGCGCGGGTCACCGCCCTCACCTTCGACGACGGCTACGCCGACCTCCTCCACCACGCGTTCCCCCTCCTCGCCGAGCTCGACGCGCCGGCCACGGTCTTCCTCGCCACGCGCTACGTCGAGGACGGCACGCCGTTCTGGTGGGAGGCCCTGCGCTGGCTCTCCAGCGAGCCCCGACGCCTGCCCGGCCTCGCCGCCGCCTGGGGCCTGCCGCTGGCCGCCACGCCGGAGGAGACGGTCGACACCTGGTGCCGCCACTTCAAGCGCCTGGCGCCGGCTCGCCGCGACGCGCTGCTCGCCGGCCTCGACTGCCCGCCGGGGGTGCCGCGGGCGCTCGCCGTCGCCGAGCTCGCGCACCGCCCGCGGAGCTGCCTGCTGGGCTGCCACGGTCACAGCCACACGGTGCTCACCGCCCTCTCCGCCGCCGCGGTGGCGGCCGAGCTGGAGCACTCCTGCCGCCGGATCGCGGCGTGGTCTGGCACGGCTCCGGGCGAGCTGGCGTTCCCCAACGGTCAGCCGGACGATTTCGGCGCCGACCATCTGGGGCCGATGCGGGCGGTCGGCCTGCGCGCCGCCCTGACCACGGTGGACGGCCTCAACACTCCCGGCGCCGACCCCTACCGGCTGCGCCGCATCACCGTGCGCCCGGGGCAGGGGCTCGCCCAGGTCGAGGAGGTGCTCTCCGGGGCGGGAGGTGGCGGATGAACATCGTCGGGATCTCGGGCGACTGCGAGCACAACAGCGCCGTCGCCCTGATTCGCGATGGCGAGCTGGTCTATGCCGAAGCCGAGGAGCGGCTGAGCCGGATCAAGTGCGACGGCGCCTTTCCCCACCGCGCGCTGGCCCGCGCCCTCGAACGCACCGGGCCGGGAGAGGTGCTCTTCGCCGCCCCCGGACTGCCGGTGCTGGCCGAGGTGCTGGCCGCGGCCGGGACGAACGGCCGGGAGCCGGGCCGCGCCGCCTGCGCGCTGCGCGAGCGGGCCTGGTTCGAGATCGAGCTGCTGGCGGCCGCCGACGCCGCCGGCGCCGCGGTGGAGCGGGTGGAGCACCATCGGGCGCACGCCCGCTGCGCCGCCTACCTGGCCGGCGGCGGCGATGCCCTGGTGGTCACTGCCGACGGTCAGGGCGACGGGGTGAGCGCCGCCGTCTGGCGCCACCGCGACGGCGCCCTGGAGAGGCTGTGGGACCTGCCGCTGGCCGACGGCTCGCCGGGGTTCTTCTTCGCCGCCGTCACCGAGATCCTCGGCTACCGGCGGCTGCGGGACGAAGGAAAGGTAACGGCGCTCGCCGCCGCCGGCGCGCCGCACCGGCCCCTCGAGAGCCTGATGGCCGAGGTGCTGGCGATCGAGCCCGGCTCCGCCGGCTCGCCGCCGCGCCTGCGGGTGGATCCGGAGCGGGTGGCGCCCTGGAGCACCGGCCGCCCCCTCCACACCCCCCGCTTCGCCAGCGAGCTCGGCGCCTTCGCCGCCGCCGACGTGGCCCGGGCGGCCCAGGAGCGGCTCGAGGCCGCGGTGCTCGCCCTGCTGGCACCGTGGACCGCGGGGGCGCCGGGCGGGCTGCTGGCGGTGGCCGGCGGCCTGTTCGCCAACGTGCGGGTGAACCGCCGCCTCGCCGAGCTGCCCGGGGTGTCGCGGGTCGCCGTGGCGCCCCCCATGGGCGACGAGGGCCTGGCCGTGGGCGCCGCCGTGGAGGCAGCCCTCCGGCGCGGGGTGGAGGTGGCGGCCTGCCGCACGATGCTCCTCGGCTCGCCGGCCGTGGACGGGGATCTCGAGGACCTGCTCGCCCGCCACCCGGGCTTCGCGGTCGATCCGGCACCGCCCCACGAGGCCGCCAGCCTGGCCGCGCGCCTGCTCGCCGACGGACACGTGGTGGCACGCTGCGCCGGCCCCGGGGAGCTCGGTCCCCGCGCCCTCGGCAACCGCAGCCTCCTCTACCGGCCCGACGACCCCGGGTGCGGTGAATGGCTCAACCGGCACCTGGGCCGCGACCCGGTGATGCCCTTCGCCCCCTGCGTTCGCCGCGAGGACCTGCCGGTCGTCACCCCGGTGCCGGCGGAGCTCTACGACGGCCTGGAGGCGATGACCGTCGCGGTGCCGGTGAGCGCCGGGTTCCGGCGCCTCTGCCCGGGCGTGGTGCATGGCGACGGCACCGCCCGGGTGCAGGCGGTGCGCCGCGCCGCAGCCCCGCAGATGTGGGCCCTTCTCGACCACTTCCACCAGCTCACCGGCCTGCCGGCGCTGCTCAACACCAGTCTCAACCGCCACGGCGAGCCGATCTGCGGCGGTCTCGCCGACGCCCTGGTCACCGCCGCCGCCAGCGGCATCGAGCTCATCCTCACCGACGGAGGTCGGCTGCTCCACCGCAGCGGGCGCACCGCCCCCGTCCGGCTTGCGGCCAGCGCCACCGGCGGCCGGGGAGGACCCTGACGTGGACGTGTCGGTCATCGTGCGCTTCCATGACGAGGAGCGCTACCTGGAAGCGGTCCTGCGGGCGATCCGCGCCCAGCGCCTGCCCGGCCGCTTCGAGATCCTCGCCGTCGACAACGACTCGCGGGATGGCTCGCGCCGCATCGCCGAGCGCTGGGCCGATCGGGTCCTGACGCTGTCGACCTATCGCCCGGGCCGGGCCCTCAACCTCGCCATCGAGCACGCCCGCGGCCGCCACGTCGCGGTGCTCAGCGCCCACACCATCCCCGCCGGCGACGATTGGCTGGCACGGCTGCGGGCACCGCTGGACGCGCCGCGGCTGGCGGGGGTGTACGGTGGCCAGCTCTACAACCTCCACTCGCGCTTCCTCGACAAGCGGGACCTCGACATCTTCTCCACCCTCGAGCCGCGCACCGAGCGCCGCGACTCCGACTTCTGGAACGCCAACTCCATGTTCCCGCGCAGCGTCTGGGAGCAGCAACGCTTCGACGAGACGGTCTACGAGTTGGAGGACCACCACTGGACCAAGCGCCTGCTGCCGCGCGGCTACGAGGTGCGCTTCGAGCCGCGGGCGCTGGTGTACCACTACAGCCATCTCGACCGGCTCGACCGTGAGTTCCTGCCGCCGTCGCCGCTGAGCGACGACGAGCGGATCGACGAGGCCCTGGCCGAGCTCGCCGATCCGGCCGCCGGCTGGTCGCGGGTGATGGTCGCGGGGCTGACCCTCAGCAGCCTCACCCGCGCACCGGGGATCGGGAGGGCGGTTCCCGCCCTGGGTCGCCACCTGGCCGATCACTGGGACTTCGACGTGCGCTGGCGCATGGCCCAGGCCCTCGGCAAGATCCCTGGCCGCGACGCGATCCGTCACCTGGTGGGGGCCCTCACCGACCGCTCCTTCTATCCTCGCGACGAGGCAGCCTGGGCGTTGGCCCGCCACGGTGCCACGGCCGTTCCCGAGATCCTGGCCGCCGTTCCCCGCTTGCCGGCCGACTGCCGTCCCTTCGCCGCCCTCGCCCTCGGCTTGTCGGGGACGGAGCGCGGCCAGCGCGAGGGCGTGGCGCTGCTCGCCGGCGACGCTGGCGGCGGCCTCGCCGCCGATTCACCGCGGGAGCGCCGCGACGCGGCCTACTTCGCCGGCGAGTTGGCGGGCGCGACGCCGGCCGTCCGGCTGGTGCCGCGCCTGGCGTCGCTGATCGACGGCGGGCCGGAGCTGGCCCGGGTCGCCTGCTGGGCCCTCGGCTGCTTCGCCGGCCGCGCGGCGGTCGACTGGCGTCCGATCCTGCGCCACGCCGGCCAGCACCCCGACCCGCTGGTGCGCTTCGAGGCGGTGGTGGCGCTCGGCAAGCGCGCCCGCGCCGGGGGCGCGGCCGGCGAGCTCCTGCGGCCCCTGCTCGCCGCCTGCGGCGACCCGCAAGGCCGGGTGCGCTACGGCGCCGTGCAGTCGCTGCGCCTGCTCGCCGAGGCCGGTCTGCCGACCCCGGTCCCGGCGTGGTTGGAGGACGATCCCGACTTCGGCGTGCGCTACGAGTCGGCGCTGCTCGCCGCCGCCGGAACGATGCCGGCGCCGCCGAGCGCGGCCTGGAGGACCACCGGCGCCGCCGTCGGGGAGGAGCACGGTGGATCATCTCGGCCTTGACGGCACCGCGGCCCGCCGCGCCCTGATCACCGGCGACCCGGGCCGGGTGGGCCCCATCGCCGAGCACCTCGGCGGCGGACGGCCGGTGAGCGACCGCCGCGGGCTGCTGGTGTGGGAAGCCTCTTGTGCCGGCGAGCCGCTGCTGGTAGTGGCCTCCGGCATCGGCGCTCCGGCCACCGCCATCGTGGTCGAGGAGCTGGCCGAGGCAGGGGTTCACACCGTCGTCCGCGTCGGCACCTGCGGCGCGATCGCGGCCGGCCTCGAACCGGGGCACCTGGTGCTCGCCACGGGCGCCGTGCGCGACGAGGGCACCAGCCGGCAGTACATCGAGGCCGGCTTCCCCGCGGTGCCGGACCTCGATCTCACGGCGGCGCTGGCCGCCCAGCTCGCCGCCCGCGACTGGCCCCACCGGCGCGGCATCGTGCACAGCAAGGACGCCTACTATCTGGAGCGCGCCGAGCGGCAGGTCTCGCCGTCCGAGACCGGGCGCCGCTGGCAGGCGCTGCGCACGGCGGGTGTGGTGGCGACCGAAATGGAATCCTCCGCCTTGTTCGTGCTCGGCAGCCTGCGGGGGCTGCGCACGGCCACCCTCCTGGTGACGGTGGGGCGGACCACCGCGCCGCAGCTCCTGGCGGGGGCCCTCCAGGCTGCCGTCGGCGCCGTCGCCGGCGCCTTCGCGCAGGTCGGCCCGCCGGCCGGTGGGCCGCGCCCGCTGGGCCCCCGGCGCTCCTTTCTCGAATCCGGCGGCGACGCGCCGGGAGACCCGGAGCCATGAGCACCATCGCGTTCGCCCGCCCCGACGTGGGCGAAGCAGAGATCGCCGCGGTGGTGGAGGTGCTGCGCTCCGGCTGGCTCACCACCGGTGAGAAGGCGCGGCAGTTCGAGGAGCGCTTCGCTGCCGCCGTCGGCGCGCGGCACGCGGTGGCGGTGAGCTCGTGCACGGCGGCCCTCCACCTGGCACTGGAGGCCGCGGGAGTGGGTCCCGACGACGAGGTGATCGTGCCCACCATGACCTTCGCCGCCAGCGCCGAGGTCGTGCGCTACCTCGGCGCCCGGCCGGTGCTCGTCGACTCGCTACCGGGCGATCACACCCTCGATCCCGCCGCCGTGGACCGGGCCGTGACCGCCGCCACCCGGGCCATCGTCACCGTCGACTTCGCCGGCCAGCCGCCGCGACTCGACGCGGTGATGGAGACGGCGCGACGGCGCGGGCTGGTCGTGGTGGACGACGCCGCCCACGCCTTCCCTGCCGGGTACCAGGGCCGGGCGGTGGGCACCATCACCGACCTCACCTGCTTCAGCTTCTACGCCACCAAGACACTCACCACCGGCGAAGGCGGCATGGTGACCACCGACCGGGAGGATTGGGCGCGGCGCGTGCGGCTGATGTCGCTGCACGGCATCTCCAAGGACGCCTGGCAGCGCCACCGCGGGCACAACGGCTGGTACTACGAGATCCTCGCTCCCGGCTTCAAGTACAACCTGCCCGATACCGCCGCGGCCCTGGGCCTGGCGCAGCTCGCGCGATCCGGCGAGATGCTCGCCCGCCGGCGCGAGATCGCCGGCCGCTACCACGCCGCCTTTGCCGGCCAGGACCACCTCGAGTTGCTGGACGTGCGGCCCGAGTGCGCACCCGCGTGGCACCTGTACGTCGTGCGCCTGCGCCCGGAGGTGCTCGCCCTCGGGCGCGACGAAGCCATCGCGGAGCTCGCCCGCCGGGGCGTCGGCACCTCGGTCCACTTCATCCCGCTGCACCTCCACCCGTACTACCGGGAAACCTACGGCTACCGGCCGGAGGACTTCCCCATCGCCCTCGATCTCTACCAGCGCTCGATCTCGCTTCCCATCTACTCCGCGATGACCGACGCCGAGGTCGACCGGGTGATCGAAGCCGTCGTCGCCCTCGGCCGCGATCACCGCCGCTGAGGCTCGCTCGCCACCAGCGCCACGCAGGAGGCGGCGAGGAAGGTGGTGAGCACGGCGCCGGCCAGGGCCTGGGCGAGCATCAGGGCGGCCTGGACGGCGATCGCCTCCGTCCCGGTGCCGCCGGTGAGCAGCGACATCGGCAGGAACAGGGCGCTCAGGAGCACCCCGCCGGCGAGGCCCAGGGCGGCGATCAGCAGCACCGCCAGGGGGCGGCGGGCGAGCACCGTCAGGGCGTGCCGCGACGCGGTCCGCACCGTCGCCTCCTCGCGCCCGACGGCGGCCGCCGCCAGCAGTCCCCACAGGATGACGAGCAGCAGCACGACGACCAGCGGCAGGCTGCCGCCGCAGCCGATGGCCACCGCCGCCTGCTCCCCCCACCGCCCGAACCCGGCCGCGGCACCGAGCAGCATCAGCGCACCGAGCAGCGCCACTCCCAGCAGCACCACGCCGTAGAGATTCCAGAACCAGAAGTAGCGCCGCAGGTAGCGGGCCCCCCAGCCGGCGTAGGCCGGGAGCGAGAAGGTGCGGAAGAGGCCCGGGTCGCGGCCGGCGCCGGGGAGCCGCGGCGCCTGCCGCTCGGCCGTCACCAGCACGCCGTAGAAGCCGCCCTGGAACCAGCAGAAGAGGAGGAAGGCGAGGGTCCAGACCACCAGGGTCGCGACGAGGGAGACCGCCAGCGGGGCGGCGATCTGCGCGATCAGGGCCAGCAGCGGCTCGCCTGCCGCCTCGGGATCGGCGAGGCCGAGCTCCAGCACCTCGCGCAGGCGGGCCGGCCCGACGGCGACGACCGGCACCAGGGCGCCGGCCACGGTGAGCAGCGTGACCACCACCTGCTGCAGCCACTGGAGGAGCACCAGCGGCCAGTTGGCGCGCAGCGAGGCGAGCCCCCGTCCGAGGCACTGGAGGGCGGAGACGGTCACGGGTCCGGGGCGGTGGGGGATCGGATCGGCGACGGCCAGGGGTCGGCGGAGGCGATCGGCCGCGGGAATCGGCGGATCAATCGTCGATCTGGTGGCGGTGCATGCCGATCTCGCGGCGGTAGTCGCCGACGCCGGTGAGCGGCAAGGCGTGGGTCATCTCGTGGAGGCGGCTGACCAGCATCGGCGGGATGCGGCTGGTCAGCAGCGACGCCTCCGACGGATCGGCGCCGCGGTCGAGGCCGCGCTTGCGCCGGGCCGCCGTCTCCGGCTCCTCGAGCCGGTAGTTGGTGGTGAACAGGGTCGGCAGGCGCCGCGTGTAGCGGGTGTTGATGACGAGGTAGAGCATGTCGGTGGCCCAGGGGGTGGGCTTCTGCGCTCCCAACTCGTCGAGCACCAGCACCTCGGCCCGCATCACCGGCTCGAGCACGTCGCTCTTGGACTCCGGCGAGCCGGCGTCGAAGGTGCTCTGGATCTGGTGGATCAGAGACGTGAAGTCGACGAACTTGCCGCGCACGTGGTACTGGCGGATCAGCTCCGAGAGGACGGCCACGGCGAGGTGGGTCTTGCCGGTCCCGGGCGGGCCGACGAACAGCAGTCCGGACTCGCGGAAAGCCCGTCCCTGGCCGCCGCCGGGCTGCAGGAACTCCTCCACGTAGCGCTGGGCGACCCGCTTGGCCTGGAGGAGCTGGCGCTCGGCGCCGGGATCCGCTCCGACGGTCTGGAAGCGCTCCAGGCGGCACTTGCGGTAGCGCTCGGGGATGTCCGCCGCCGCGATCAGCCGCTCCACCAGGCCGGCCTCCCGGCACCGGCAGGGCCGCACCGTCCCGGCCCCCCCGTCGTCCTCCAGCACCCAGCCGCTTCCCTCGCACCGGGGGCACACCGCAGGCACGACGGAAGGACGGAAGGCCGGCTCGGACATGGGGCGATGCTAGCACCGGGCCGGCGGCGCCGAACCGACCGCGGCGCTGCCCTATCGCACGTTGCGGCCGTGGCTGTCGACCGTCTCCAGCAGGTCGTCCGGGTGGACCGAGACCTCGAGCAGCACCACCTCGTGGGGCTCGTGGGCGAGCATCAGCAGGCGCAGGCGCTCGCCCTCCGGGCGGGCGAGGATCAGCACGTCCTCGCCGGCGCTGCGGGCGCGCAGCAGGCGCTGCCACCCGGGGCCGGCGGTGCGCGCGAGATGGTCGCCCAGGGGCTCGCGATCCGGCGCCGCGAGCGACGAGCTCGGCGTCTCGAACACCGCCAGGCGCAACCCGCGGGGACCGCCGGTACGGTTGGAGACGAACCGGGCGACGCCGAGCATCGGCACGTGCACCCGCTGGACGCCGGGCAGGCGCTCGATCTCGCGCACCGTCGAACGATAGCCGGGGCTGCCGCTGGCGCAGCCGGTGGCGAGAACGGCGGCGAGGAGAACCGCCGCCAGGCAGGACGTCGTGGCGAGACCCCGGATCGCGGCGAACCGGCGGACCGCGCCGAACCGGCGGGCCGGCCGGCGGCCGGCGGGGAGGATTCCGGGGCGGCTCACGGCACCGCTCCCGCCTCGGCCGCGGCGACGCCGAGGCGCGGCACGCCGAGGTGGCCTTCGAGGCGCGCCAGGGTGTCGACGTCCACCGAGCCGACGAGCTGCACCACGGTGAGCTCCCGCGGCTCGGCGGCGAAGATCACCAACCCGTCGAAGCGCGAGCCGGCCGGGCGGACCCAGATCTCCACGTTCTCGGCGCCGCGACTGCGCACGTTGACCATCCGCTGCCAGCCCGACCCCAGCCCGCCGCGCAGGCGCTGGACGATGCCGCGGTCGTAGGCGCCGTCCTCGGCGAAGACGTAGCTGTTGACGTAGACGCCGCGGAGCTGGCCGAGAAGCGCGCGCAGCTCGGGGTCCGACTCCTCCTCGCCCGACATCAGGCCGGCGGCGAGGCGCAGCAGCTCGCCGTCGAGGGTGACCTCCACCACCTCGGCTGCGTGGCCCTCCAGGGCCTGGAGCTGGGTGAGGCGCAGCGGCGCGGCGCTGGCCGCTGCGGAGACCGGCTGGGCCGCGGCGGGCAGGGCGAGGACGGCGGTGAGCAGCAGGGCGGCGAGGACTTTCATCGGGTGTCTCCTGGGTCGGCGGGCGCCGGCGGGGCGGCGTCGCGCAGTGTTCGGGTGGCGGTGGTGAGCTTCTCGGAGGTGATGGAGAGGGCGAGCCGGAGCTGGTCCCGCGCCTGCTCGGCGGCGGCCGCCTGACGGCGCTCCGCCACCTGGTCGAGAACCGGCGGCAGCGCCAGGGTCAGGGTCGCCAGGCCGGCGGCCAGGGCGCCCGCCCAGCGTCGGCGCCCGTGGCTGCGGC
>DATACC010000227.1:0-17682 GCA_036259255.1 Thermoanaerobaculia bacterium
GTCGCTGCGGTAGTAACCGGGAGGGCTGCCCGGCCGGCCGGGCAGCAGCCGGGCCGGGGCGCAGCGGCTCAGCCGATCTTGCGCTCCGGGTCCTCGATGCGGCGGTCGTCGTCGCTCTTCAGGCCGGACTTGAAGTTGCGGATGCCCTCGCCGATGCCGCGGCCGATCTGGGGCAGCTTGGTGGCGCCGAACAGCAGCACCAGGATCAGGAAGATCACCATCAACTCGGGAACGCCAAAAGTACCGAACATGGACCGTACCTCCAGGGGCCGCGGGCGCTTCGTCGCGTCACGACTCCCGTGATTGTAGCAGAGCCCCCCGGCGGGCCCGGGTGGCCAGCTCGGTTCCCTCGAGCACCGGGCCCTCCTCGAACACCCGCTGCCACAGCAGCCCCAGCTCGTCGACGAGGCCGTGGGTCTCCGGCGCGCCGCGCAGGTGGTCGAGGGCCCGGCGCAGGGTGGAGGGGATCAGCTCCAGTCGGCGGTCGTTGCCCTGCAGCGCCGCGCCCGCGTAGCTGCCCACCGCCTTGAGCGTGCGCTGGGCGGCAACCCGGTGGTAGTCCAGGCGCCGGGCCAGCGACATGCCCCAGCCCTCCATCATCTCCTGCTCCACGTCCGGCGGCGGGAACAGCGTGTCGTTGAGCAGCGAGGCCAGGTCGTAGAGGGGCGGGCCGAGGCGCAGATCCTGATGGTCGAGGATCGCCGTGGCGCCGTCGGGCAGCGGCACCAGGTTGCGCGGCGTCAGGTCGCGGTGGCACGGCACCGGCGGCACGGCCGCCACCGCCCGGCACAGCTCGGAGAGCGCCTGGCGGAAGCGGCGCTCCGTCTCCGGAGGACCGGCGAGCCCCTGCGGCTCGAGATAGGTGGTCCAGGTCTTGTCGAGCTCCCACTCGAGCAACTCGAGGTCGAGGGGGCGCGAGAGGTCGCGCACCGATCCGGTCGGCAGCGCGGCGACGCGGGCCATCGGCTCGAGCACGCTCAGGTAGTAGGGCAGCACCTCGTCCCAGGAGCGGTTCTCGCTCCATTCGTGGAGCGTCTGCTCGCCGAGATCCTCCACCAGGCACAGGCCGCCGTGACACTCCGCCGCCAGCACCTCCGGCACCCGCACGCCGGCCTCGGTGAGCAGCCGGGTGGTGGTGCGGAAGCGCTCGCAGACGCGCACCTGGTCGCTTGGGTAGGTGGCCAGCACGGCGCTGCCGCGACCGGCCAGGTGCACCCGGTAGTAGCGCCGCTTGCTGACATCGCCGGGCAGCGCCTCGACCCGCGACAGCGCGAAGCCGCGGGCCTCCAGCCAGCCGGCGAGGCGGCCCTGCTCGCCGACCGGATCCAGGGGATGATCGGAAGGGTGCGGTGGGGGGACGGTCGGGGTCTCGGTGCGGGTCAAGTCTCTCAATGTATCACCTCGCAGCCGGGCGCCCGGGCGGTTTGACACCCCCCGGAGCCGGCGGGATAATCCCCCCCGCACCCTCCGGACTTTTCCACGGCGAGAGCTAGCAAGAGGGAGGCCACCACTGGACGCACGGCTACGCAGGAAGCTTCAGGATTTCGAACGCGCCCTCGTCGAGGCGATCTCCGAGTCGGACGAGGCGAGCCGCGTGCTCGACGAGCTGCGCGGCGAGGGTTTCGCCCTCTACCTGCTGCTCGACGGCTCCGGGGACGGTCTCGAACAGGCCCTCGAACGGCGCGGCGAGGTGCCGCCCACCGCCCTGACGGTGCCGCGGCGCGCGCTGCCTCCGGCGCCGCCGGAGGCCCAGGGCGAGCCGGTATTCCGCATCAACGGCCGCGATCTCGCCTTCCTGCGCTCCGTGGGGATCGACCCCACCCGCACCCTGCGCCGCCGCCGCCCGGCGCGCGAGGGCGACCCCCGCTAGCGGACGGCCTCTCCAACCGGCCGGTCCGGCTCCGGCCGGCCGGGCAGGCTGCCAGCAGCCGGCGGGGAATCCCTTCCGCCGGGCCGCCGTTGTCGCTCCTGCGATGGTTGCCGAAGCCCGACCGCCCACCGATCCGCCGGTTCCCGAACCCGGCCCCGCCCCCCGTCCGGCCGCCGACCCGCGCCCGGCGCTGCTCGGTCTTCCGCGGCAGCGCCTCGCCGAGCGGCTGGCCCCGGTGGTCGACCGCCCGTTCCGCGTGGGCCAGGTGTACGACGCGCTGCACCGCCGCGGGGTGGCCGACTTCGCGTCGATGACCGAGCTGTCCCGGGAGCTGCGCGACGAGCTCGACCGCCGCTTCCGGGTGGGGCAGCCGGAGATCGTCGAGCGCCGCCCCGCCGCCGACGGCACCACCAAGTACCTGCTGCGGCTCGCCGACGGCGCCACGGTGGAGGCGGTGGACATCCCGGCGCCCCGGGCGGCGACGCCGGGGGAGCGCCACACCCTCTGCATCTCGAGCCAGGCCGGTTGCGCGCTGGCCTGCGCCTTCTGCGTCACCGGCTTCTGGGGCGCCGGGCGCAACCTCACGGCCGGCGAGATCGTCGGCCAGGTGCTGGCCGCCGCGCCGCGCCTCGAGGGCCGCGGCCGCGAGTTGCCGGAATCGCTCAACATCGTCTTCATGGGCATGGGCGAGCCGCTGCTCAACCTGGCGGCGGTGCGCGACGCCCTGGAGATCCTCACCGAACGCATCTCGTGGCGCCGCATCACGGTGTCGACCTCCGGCATCGTGCCGGGGATCGAGGAGATGGCGCGCTGGGAGCGCCGGCCGAACCTGGCGATCTCGCTGCACGCGGCGGACGACGCGCTGCGCACCCGCATCATGCCGATCAACCGCACCTGGCCGCTGGCCGACCTGCTGGCGGCGCTGGAGCGCTATCCCCTCGAGAAGGGGCGGCGGATCACCATCGAGTACATCTTGATCCGCGGCCTCAACGACGCGCCCGAGCAGGCCGACCTGCTGGCGCGCCGCCTGGCCCGCTTTCCGGCCAAGGTGAACCTGATCCCGATCAACCCGGACCCGGTGCTCGGCGCGGCGATGGTGCCACCGGAGCCGGCGGCAGTCGACGCCTTCCACCGGCGCCTCAAGCAACGCGGGCTGGTCAGCACGGTGCGCCAGCCCCGCGGCGACGACGTCTCGGCCGCCTGCGGCCAGTTGCGGGCGTTCGGGCGGGATCCGAAGGGTTTCCGCGGCCGCTCGCTGGGAGCGGGATTCCAGGGGGCGGCGGAGTAGGCGACCGGCGGCGGCCGGGCCGCCGCGCGCCCGCAGCCCCACCGCCTCCTCCCGCCGTCCCCCGCTCGGGCCCCGACGCCGTTCCGCCCGCCGGCCCTCGCCGCCACCGGTACAATGCGGGCCGGAGACCCCGCGACCGATGGCGAATGGCAACAAGATGCTCCTCGAGAGCGACCCGCACCAGACCCGGATCGCCGTGCTCGAAGACGACCGGCTCACCGAGATCTTCGTCGAGCGGCACCGGCACCGAGGGCTGGTGGGCAACGTCTACAAGGGGCGGGTGACGCGGGTGCTGCCGGGGATGCAGGCGGCCTTCGTCGACATCGGCCTCGAGCGCGACGCCTTCCTCTACGTCAGCGACGTCGTCGAATCGAGCGAGCCGCCGGAGGACCTGGAGCTCGAGGACGAGGTGGACCCGGTCGAGACCGCCATCGAGCAGCCGTCGATCAGCGACTTGCTCAAGGGCGGCCAGGAGATCATCGTCCAGGTGGTCAAGGATCCGCTGCCCAACAAGGGCGCGCGCATCACCACCCACGTGACGCTGCCCGGCCGCTACCTGGTGCTGCTGCCGACGGTGCGCCACATCGGCGTGTCGCGCCGCATCGAGGGCGAGGAGGAGCGCGAGCGGCTCGTCGGCCTGCTGCGCGAGCTCGCCACGGCCCGCGGCGCGGGGGGCGGCCTGATCGTGCGCACCGTCGGCGAGAACAAGGGAAGCGAGGAGTTCGCGAGCGATCTCGAGTACCTGGAGGGCCTGTGGGAGCGCATCCGCCAGCGCGCCGGCGCCGTGTCCGCCCCCACCCTGCTCCACCAGGATCTCGACCTCGCGCTGCGCACCGTGCGGGACCTCGTCTCCGCCGACACCAGCGTGGTGATGGTGGAGGACGAGGAGACCTACCAGCGCATCGTCGAGTTCCTCGATCCGGTGCAGCCGGCGCTGGTCTCCCGCGTCAAGCTCTACCGCCAGGACACCGGCCTGTTCGAGCAGTTCGGCATCGAGGAACAGATCGAGGCGGCGCTGGAGAGCCGCGTGTGGCTGAAGAGCGGCGGCTACATCGTGATCAACCCCACCGAGGCGTTGGTGGCCATCGACGTCAACACCGGCCGCTTCGTCGGGCGCACCAATCTCGAGGACACGGTGCTGCAGACCAACCTCGAGGCGGTACGCGAGATCGTGCGCCAGATCCGCCTGCGCGACCTCGGCGGCATCCTGGTGATCGACCTCATCGACATGACCGAGCAGGAGCACCGTGACCAGGTGTTCCGCCGACTCGAGGAGGAGCTGTCCCGCGACCGCGCCAAGAACAAGGTGCTCACCATCTCGGAGTTCGGCCTGGTCGAGATCACCCGCAAGCGCAGCCGGTCGAATCTCGAGCGCCTGCTGACCCAGCCGTGCCCCTACTGCGAGGGACGCGGGCGCATCAAGAGCATCGCCACCATCAGCCTCAACCTGCGCCGCGAGCTGTTGCGCTGGGTGAGCCGGGCCGGTGACCACGAGCTGCTGCTGCGCGTCCATCCGGCCGTGGCGAGTGCCCTGCAGCGCGAGGAGCGCGCCATCCTCGACGAGGTGGAGCGCTCCCTCGGCCGGCGCGTGCTGATCCAGAGCGACCCGGAGTTCCACCACGAGCGCTTCGACATCTCGGAGGTGTGAGCGTGGGGGGACACGGCGATCAGGACCGCCGAGGCCCTGCGCATACGGCGGCGGGCGCGGCCGTCGGGGCGGCCCGGCCGCTGGCCTTCGCGCTCGGCCGCTGGCGGGGCGAGGCCGAGGCCCGGATGCTCGACGCCGCGCACCTTGTCGCCGCCGTCGAGCGGGCCACCGATCCGGGCCAAGCCCTGCGCACGCTGCACTGGGGGCGCAACTACCTCTACCTGACGCGGCTGGAGACCGCCGCCGGACCCCTGCCGGTGGCCGTGAAGCAGTTCACCCACCACGGACGGCGGCGGCGCCTCGAGCGGCGGTTCAAGGGGAGCAAGGCGGCGCGGAGCTGGCGGGTGGCGCGGGCTCTCGTCGAGGCCGGCATCGCCACCCCGGAGCCGGTGCTGCTGATCGAGTCGGAGGACCCGGGGGGGCCGGCCTTCTACGTCTGCCGCCATCTCGACGGCGTCACCGAGGCGCGCTACCTGCTGCGGGCGATGAACGCCGGCACCGCCGCCGAGCAGTTCCCGGCGGCCGACCCGGACGCCTTCCTCGTCGCCCTGGGCCGGACCCTACGCCGCCTCCACGACGCCGGCGTCTGGCACCGCGACGTGACCAGCGGCAACGTGCTGATCCGCTGGCCGCCCCCAGGCGGCGCGGCGGCACTGCCCGAGCTCTTCCTGCTCGACCTCAACCGCGCCCGCGTCGGCCGCCGCCCGACCGTCAGCGAGCGGACGCGGGATCTCTCGCGCATGATGATCTTCCGTCCGGAGGACCAGCGCCGCTTCCTCGCCGCCTACTGGGGCGACGGCGAGCTGGGGGCGCGGGCGGGCCTCTACCGCCTCTACCACCGCTCGTTCCTGGTGCGCAACGACGCCAAGCGGGCGGTGCGCTCGCGGCTGCGCGGAGCGGTGCAGTGGGCCAAGGACCTGGTGCTGCCGCGCGGCACCCATGCCCACATTCCGGCGGCTCCCGAGGGGGCGGCCACCCGCGAGCGCGTGGTGTGGGACCCGCTCTCCGACCAGCCCCACCTGCACGCCGGCAAGCTCGAGAAGCTCGGTACCCGGCTGGCGGACGCCCCCTCCCACCTCGGCCAGCTCGCGGCCGCCGGCGGCGCCCTGCCCCGGGTGTGGCGCCGCTACCGGCAGCTCGAGGCGGCGCTGTGGCGCGAGCCGGTGCCGTTCGGGGTGCCCGGCGTCGCCCTGCGCCCCCGCCCGGAGGACCCGGAGGGGCTGCTCGCCGCCGTCGAGGAGCTCGGCGTCTCGCACCTGCTGCTTCGCCTCCACCCGTGGCAGGCGGAGCACGCCGCCGAGGAGGCGCTGGCCCGCGAGCTCGCCGGGCGCGGCTACGACCTCGCCTTCTCGCTGCCGCAGAACCGCGACCTGGTGCGCGACCCGGGCCGCTGGCGCGCTGCCGTGGAGGAGCTGGCGGAGCGCTTCGTCCCCTTCGGCCGCGCCTTCCAGGTGGGCCAGGCGGTGAACCGCAGCAAGTGGGGGGTGTGGAACCCGCGCGAGTGGGTGGAGCTGGTGGGCACCGCCGCCGAGGTGCTGCGGCGCCACGACGGGGTGCTGGTGCTGGGGCCGGCGGTGATCGACTTCGAGCCCCACGTCACGGCGGGCCTGGTGAACCTGCCCGGCGCGCCGGATCTCGACGGCCTCGCCTCGCTGCTGTACGTCGATCGCCGCGGTGCGCCCGAGAACCGCCAGGGACCCTTCGACACCGTGGGCAAGGTCACGCTGCTCCAGGCGATCGCGGAGACCGCCCGCCACTGCGCCCCCCGCTCCTGGGTGACCGAGCTCAACTGGCCGCTGCGCGAGGGCCCCCACTCGCCGGCCGGCCGCCTGGTGTCGGTGGACGAGGAGACCCAGGCCGACTACCTGGTGCGCTACCTGGTGCCGGCGCTGGCCACCGGCTCACTCGAACGCGCCTACTGGTGGCAGCTCGCCGCCCGCGGCTACGGCCTCGCCTGTTCCGAGGAGGACGGCACGCTGCGCCGCCGCCCCGCCTTCCGGGCGCTCGCCACCCTCGCCCGCCTGCTGACCGGCGCCACCGCCGAGGGTCGCCTGCCGGCCGCCGAACCCGCCCGCCTCCACCCTTTCCTCACCGCCGGCGGCGAGCGACTCGTGGTCGCCTGGTCGACGGCCGACGACGTGGAGATCGCCCCCCCCGCCGGAACCACCGCCATCACCGACCGCGACGGTCGCACCAGGCCCCTGGTGGCGACGAGACTCCGCCTCACGGCCTCTCCCCTCTACCTCCACCTGCAGTCCTGAGCGCCTCCTCCCGGCGCCGCCGCCTCCTGCCATCGCCTCCCCCACGGATCGCGGGTGGCGGGGTGGCGCCCGGCCGGCGGCCTCTCCCGGCCCCCCGCCAGCCGCCCTCGCCGGCGGCGCCGTGGCCCCTGGCGTCCCCGTCAGACCACCTGCCCTTCCGCCTCCGCCCGCGACCGCCCCGAGCCGGGATGCCCCGCCCCCACCGTCTCGGCGAACAGGAACCGCCACGGGTCGATCCCCGCGAGCGGGAACACCCGCAGGCGGTCCCAGCTCCAGTCCGGCAGGCGGCCCGGCGGGCGCATGCTCACCGGGCTCCAGAAGTTGTAGACGCGCGGGCCGAAGGGAGCCTGCCAGCGGGGCGCCGCCATCAGGGCGCGGGCGCAGAGCACGGCTGCCGACAGGTCGTTGTCGGGCCAGCCGGAGGCGTCGCCGGCATAGCCCTGGGACGCCCGGGCGTAGCTCTCCTCGTCGTCACCCAGGGCCAGGTCGTTGAAGTAGCTGAACTGGTGGCGCTGCGTGATGACGCCGAACCAGGTGGAGGGGAAGGTGCTCGACTCCACGCGGTTGCGGATCACCCAGCCGAGCGGTTCCCACTCGTGGGGCTGGTCGCTCTCGGAGCGCAGGGCCAGGCCGAGCCAGCGCTCGGCGGGGATTCTCATCGTCCACCTCCTGGTCGAAGTTCTCCCGACGATACCGCTGAGACGGCCGCCACGGACGCCTTTCTCCAACCCGCCGCCTTCCGCCGCCCCCACGGCAGGGAGGCGCGGAATGCGTTAGCCTGTCGGCCCGCGATCCCGGAGCGCGAGCGCGGGCCGCGACACCCGGGCCGCGGCTCCCGGGAGCCCCCGGGCCCGGTCCGGCGCGGTTCTTGCCCGTTCCCCTGGAGATGCGTGAAGCGATGACGGCGGAGATCGAGAAGAGCGAGAAGATCGAGCGGGTGGTGCACCGCGTGCGCGAGCGCGCCGGAGCCGCCGAGGGCAGCGGCGTCGGCCGCTTCGTACGCCGGCTCTTCGGATCGGTGACCGCCGACGACGTGCTCACCACCGAGGAGGACGATCTCGCCGGCGTCGCCCTGTCGCTGTGGCACCTCGCCGCCGAGCGCCGCCCCGGCCAGGCCGAGGTGCGGGTGTTCAACCCCGGCAGCGAGCACGGCTGGAGCACGCCCCACACGGTGGTCCAGATCGTCAACGACGACATGCCGTTCCTGGTCTCCTCGGTGACCGCCGCGCTGTCGCGCCAGAACCACGACCTCCACCTGGTGCTCCACCCGGTGCTCCCGGTGCGCCGCGACGCCCGGGGCCGCCGCCTGGAGGGGGTCGACGACGGGCACAACGCCCAGCGCGAGTCGCTGATGCACCTGGAGATCGACCAGGAGACCGCGCCGGAGCGCCTCGAGGAGCTGCGCCGGGGGCTGTGCGACGTGCTCGCCGACGTGCGCCGCGTGGTCGAGGACTGGTCGGCCATGCGCCAGCACGTCTACGAGGTGCTCGAGGATCTCGACACCGCGCCGCCGCCGGTGCCCGAGGACGAGCTGGTCGAGACCAAGGAGTTCCTGCGCTGGCTGGCCGACGACCACTTCACCTTCCTCGGCTACCGCGAGTACCGCCTGGTCAGCGACGGCGGCGACGATTACCTGCGCATCGTGCCCGGCTCCGGCCTCGGCCTGCTGCAGGTGGTGCGCGACGAGTCGCGCGAGCGCAGCGAGACGCCGCTGCGCGACGGCGTCGCCGAGTTCCTGCGCCGCCGCGAGATCCTGATCGTCAGCAAGGCCCACGCGCGCTCGACGGTGCACCGCCCGGTGGCGATGGACTACATCGCCGCGCGCTGCTTCGACGACGACGGCAAGGTCGTCGGCGAGCGCCGCTTTCTGGGCCTGTTCAGCTCTGCCGCCTACCACCGCAGCGTGCGCTCCGTGCCGCTGCTGCGCCAGAAGGTCGAGCGCATCGTGGAGCGGGTCGGCTTCGAGGCCCGCAGCCACGACGCCCGCACCCTGCGCCACCTGCTCGAGACCTTCCCCCGCGACGAGCTGTTCCAGATCTCCGACGACGATCTCTACGACGTCATCCTCGGCATCCTGCGCCTGCAGGAGCGCCAGCGCGTGGCGCTGTTCGTGCGCAAGGACCCCTTCGAGCGCTTCGTCTCGGTGCTGGTCTACGTGCCCCGCGACCGCCACAACACCCAGCTCCGGCTGCGCCTGGAGGAGATCCTCGCCGAGGCCTTCCGCGGCACGGTGACCTCGTTCTCCACGCAGGTCGGCGACGCGCCGCTGGCCCGCGCCCACATCATCTTCCAGACCCGACCCGGCGAGATCCCGCCCTTCGACCTGCGCGAGCTCGAGATGCGCATCGCCGAGGAGGCGCGCACCTGGGAGGACCGCCTGCGCGAGACGCTGGTCAAGAGCCTCGGCGAGCAGGCGGGGCTCACCCGGTTGCGGCGCTATGAGGAGGCCTTCCCCGGCGGCTACCGCGACAGCGCCAGCGCCGCGGAGGCGCTGCGCGACATCGAGTCGGTGGAGCGGGTGCTCGACACCGGCCTGCTCGACACCCGCCTCTACCGCCCCGAGGGCGCGGCCAGCCACGAGGTGCGCTTCAAGATCTTCCATCCGGCACCGGTACGCCCGCTCTCGGAGCTGGTGCCGATGCTCGAGGACATGGGCCTGCAGGTGGTGTGGGAGGTGCCCCACGAGGTGCGCCCGCGCCGGACCGGCACCGCCGACGGTGCCGAGGCCGCGCCCACCCAGAGCGTGTGGATCCGCGACTTCCTGCTCGCCCGCGGCGATCGCGTGGCGATCGACCTCGAGCGCGCCCAGGAGCACTTCCGCGAGGCCTTCGCCCACCTGTGGAAGGACGAGCTCGAAAGCGACGGGTTCAACCGGCTGCTGGTCACCGCCGGCCTCGACTGGCGCGAGGTGTCGGTGCTGCGCGCCTACGGCCGCTACCTGCGCCAGACCGCCATCGCCTTTTCGCAGGAGTACATGGCCCGGACCCTCGGCCGCAGCCCGCGCACCGCGCGGCTGCTGATGGACCTCTTCCACGCCCGCTTCGACCCGGAGCTGCATCGCGACCCGGTGGCGACGGAGGCGCGCATCCACGACGTCCAGGAGCAGCTCCGCGAGTCGCTCCAGGCGGTGAGCAACCTGGACGAGGACCGCATCCTGCGCCGCTTCCTCAACCTGGTGCGCTCGACGGTGCGCACCAACTTCTTCCAGCGCGGCGCCGACGGCGAGCCGAAGGCTTACCTGTCGTTCAAGCTCGACGCCCGCGAGGTGATGCGCCTGCCGGAGCCGCGGCCGCGCTACGAGATCTGGGTGTACTCGCCCCGGGTCGAGGCGGTGCACCTGCGCGGCGGGCTGGTGGCCCGCGGCGGCATCCGCTGGTCCGACCGGCGGATGGATTTCCGCACCGAGATCCTCGGCCTGCTCAAGGCCCAGATGGTCAAGAACGCGGTGATCGTGCCGGTGGGCGCCAAGGGCGGCTTCGTCGTCAAGCGCTCCCTCGAGGGGCTCTCCCGCGAGCAGGTGCAGGCCGAGGCCATCGAGTGCTACCGCACCATGGTCTGCGGCCTGCTCGACGTCACCGACAACCTGGCCGGCGAGCGGGTGGTGCCGCCGACCGACGTGGTGCGCCACGACGGCGACGACCCGTACCTGGTGGTCGCCGCCGACAAAGGCACCGCCACCTTCTCCGACCTCGCCAACTCGATCTCCGCCGACTACGGCTTCTGGCTCGGTGACGCCTTCGCCTCCGGCGGCTCGGCGGGCTACGACCACAAGGCGATGGGGATCACCGCCCGCGGCGCCTGGGTTTGCGTGCAGCGCCACTTCCGCGAGCTCGGTCGCGACATCCAGCGCGAGAGCTTCACCGTCGTCGGCGTGGGCGACATGTCGGGCGACGTCTTCGGCAACGGCATGCTGCAGTCCGAGCACACCCGGCTGGTGGCCGCCTTCAACCACCTGCACATCTTCCTCGACCCGGACCCGGACCCGGCGCTCTCCTACGCCGAGCGCCGCCGCCTCTTCGAGCTGCCGCGCTCGAGCTGGGGCGACTACGACCCGGCGAAGCTCTCCCCGGGCGGCGCCGTCTACGAGCGCAGCGCCAAGTCGGTCGAGCTGTCGCCGCAGGCGCGGCAGCTCTTCGGCATCGAGGCCGGCGAGATCACTCCGGACGACCTGATCCGCGCCGTGCTCACCGCGCCGGTGGACCTGCTGTGGCTCGGCGGCATCGGCACCTACGTCAAGGCCTCGGCGGAGAGTCAGAACGATGCCGGTGACCACGCCAACGACGAGGTGCGGGTCAACGGCCGCCAGGTGCGTGCCCGGGTGGTGGGCGAGGGGGCCAACCTCGGCTTCACCCAGCGCGGCCGCATCGAGTACGCGCTGGCCGGCGGGCCGCAGGCCCGGGGCGGCCGCATCAACACCGACGCCATCGACAACTCCGCCGGCGTCGACACCTCGGACCACGAGGTCAACATCAAGATCCTGTTCGGCGACGTGATGGCCCGCGAGGGCATGGACCTGGCCGAGCGCGACCGCCTGCTGACCGAGATGACCGAGGAGGTCGCCGCCCTGGTGCTGCGCGACAACTACCTGCAGAGCCAGGCGCTCAGCGTCTCGGCGGTGCAGGGGGCGGTGCTGGTCGACCAGCAGGAGCGCCTGATGCAGAGCCTGGAGCGCTCCGGCCGGCTGCAGCGCGGACTCGAGTACCTGCCCGACGACGAGGAGCTCGCCGAGCGCCGGGCCCGCGGCGTGGGTCTCACCCGGCCGGAGCTGGCGGTGCTGCTGGCCTACGCCAAGATCGCGCTCTACGAGGAGCTGCTCGCCTCGCCGCTGCCCGACGACCCGGAGCTGGTGATCGATCTGCTGCGCTACTTCCCGCAGCCGCTGCGCGACCGCTTTCCCGACGCCATCGCGCGCCACCGTCTGCGCCGCGAGATCGTCGCCACCCACGTCACCAACTCGATGGTGAACCGGGTGGGCCCCACCTTCGTCGCCCGGATGCACGAGGAGACCGGAGCCGCCGCCACCCTGGTGGCCCGCGCCTACACGGTGACCCGCGAGGCTTTCGGGCTGCGCCGGGTGTGGAGCGGCATCGAGGACCTCGACAACCGGGTGCCGGCCGAGCTGCAGATCGCCATGATCCTGGAGGTCGACCGCCTGGTGGAGCGCGCCACGCTCTGGCTGTTGCGCAGCGGCGAGGGGGCCGGTCCGGAGCTCGACGTGGCGCGCCGCACGGCGGAGCTGGGCGAGGCGGCGTCGGCGGTGCTGGCCGAGCTCGAGAACCTGCTGCCCGGCGGCGAGCTCGCCGGGCTCACCGAGCGCATGCAGGCCTACCAGGCCCAGGGCGTGCCGGGGGCGCTGTCGCGCTTCGTCGCCAGCGTCGACGTGCTCGGCGCGGTGCTCGACATCGTCTCCATCGCCGAGGGGCTGGGGCACGGACCGGTGGACGTGGCGCGGGTCTACTTCCTGCTCGGCTCGGAGCTGAAGCTCGACTGGCTGCGCACGGCCGCCGCGGGCCTGGTGGGCGAGGATCCGTGGCACAAGGCGGCGGCCCAATCGCTGATCCAGGACCTGATCGCCCACCAGGGCACGATCACCCGGAACGTCCTGGCGTTCGCCGACGGCCACGACCCACGCCGCGCCACCACCGCCTGGGCGCAGGCCCGCGCCGCCCGCCTGGAGCCGGTCAAGCGCCTCCTCGACGAGCTCACCCACGAGACCCCCGTCGACTTCGCTCGCCTGGCGGTGGCCAACCACCAGCTCCGGCTGCTGGCCGGGGCGGGGTAGGGGCTCACCGGCTGGCGAGGGCGCTCACCAGCAGATCGCCGGCCGCCGCCGGAGTCTCGGCGAAGGCCAGGGCGCCGTCCTCGTGGCCGCCCATCACGATCAGGCCCCGCCGGGCCGCCCGCAAGTCGTCCCGCCACACCCTCCCCACCTCCGCCGCCATGCCGGGCGTTCCGTAGGGCACCGTCTGCGACGTCCGCGGCAACTCCCGGCGGCGCCAGAGGTCGGGGGAGTGGACGTGGAAGACGGCGCGGATCTCGGGCGACAGCGCGTAGAGGGCGGCGTGGGTCATCGACTCCGAAGAGGGGGTGGCCCGGCCGCGGCTGCGGAGATGGTTGGCGGCGGGATCGCAGCGCTCCACCCGGGCGCAGTCGGCGAGCGCCAGGTGGGGAAGGTGCCCCGTCTGGGAGCCGGTGACGAGGAACGGCCGCCCGGCCGGAGGCGCGTCGAAGGGCGGCAGGCGGGCCGAGAGATTGCCGAAGCCGTAGCCGCCGTAGCGCTCCGGGTCGCACCCCACCAGCCGCAGCGCCATCAGCACCCGCCGCCAAGCCGCCAGCGTCGCCGCCACCGGCGCGAGCGACACCGGCAGGTCCACCAGGTCGTGCTCCCCCCGGAACTTGACGACGCCTTCGGCTTCCGGCCCCCCCGCATGGCGGCCGTGGCCAGCAGGCGCCCCAGGTTCCCTCCGGGGCCCGGCGAGCCGGTCGTCGTCGCAGGTCACGGAGGCGAGTCTAGCCCCGCTCCAGCCGGGGACGGCCCACTACCCGTTCTCGCCGTCCTCGCCTTCGCGGTCGTCGCCCTCCGGCGGCTCGGCGTCGGATGGCTGCTCCTCGGAGCCGCCACGGCGGCGGGGGTGCTCGTCCACCGGGCGGGGATAGGTGCGGACGTTGTCGTAGGGGGGTTCCGGACCGCCATAGGGCCGGGTGCTGCGGCGCAGGGTGTTGTACATGTGGCGCACCAGGCTGTGGAAGCCGTGCAGCATCTCGCTCATCGCCCGCTCCTGCTCCGGCGGCAGCGGATGGTCGATCTCGAGCACCCGGTAGATGTTGACCCGCGGCTCCCCCACGTAGCTGTGCATCCGCTCCCGCTCGTAGGCGTGCCAGGCCTCGCTGCCCGTCTCCAACTCCGGACGCCGGCCGGAGCTCTGGTGCATCAACAGCGAGTAGTGCAGATCCGCCAGATCGACGTGCAGGGCGTCGAGGATCTTCTCCAGCGTCTCGATGGACGGGCTCTGCTTGCCCGTCTCGTAGGAGGAGAGCATCGCCTTGGTGATCCCCGCCTCCTCCGCGATCTCGTACTGCTTGCGGCTTTGCCGCGTCCGCAGCCAACGCAGCGCCTGGCCCAGGTTCGAGAACGATCCCATCGTGCCACCCGCCTTTCCGCAGGTTCGGTCCGGTTCCCCCACTGTACCCGGTGATCCCGGCGGGTGCAACTCCAAGTCTTTTGGAATCAGTGGCTTAGAGTTGATACTGATGTAATCGGATGATGGTGAATCGACGCTGGTGCCGGGTACAAAGAGCCGCCTAGGGTAATCGCAATGGGAAACTTATTCTGTGTCGGAGCGTCGTGGGTTGGAGGAGAAAAAGCGCGGTAGACGGGCTCCGTCGATCCGTCGAAGTGCAACCTGTCGCGGATCGGCGGGATTCGAGGCCGCCGCGGAACCTGCCGCCCGGCGGCCCGTACAGGAGCCCGGAGGCGCCGGCCGCCGTCGCGGCCACGGGGGGCGTTATGATTGCGCCTCGATCACGGTCCACTCGCGCGAGTGCGCGACGAGAAACGAGGAGAGGGATGCAACCGACTCTGGAGCTGGTCGAGCTGCGCAAGAGCTTCGGCGACTTCGTCGCCGTGGACGGCGTCTCGGCCACCGTGCCACCCGGCACCATCTTCGGCTTGCTCGGCCCCAACGGCGCCGGCAAGTCGACGACGATCCGCATGATCATGGACATCATCGCGCCCGACTCCGGCCAGGTGCGCCTGTTCGGCAAGGCGCGCCGCCGCGAGGACCTGGAGCGGGTGGGCTACCTGCCGGAGGAGCGCGGCCTCTACCGCAAGATGACGGTGCTCGACCACCTCGGCTTCCTCGGCGAGCTGCACGGCCTGCGCCGTGCCGACGCGCGGCAGCGGGCCACGGCGTGGCTGGAGCGCCTGGAGATCCCGGAGCGCGGCGAGCGCAAGGTCGAGGAGCTGTCGAAGGGCCTGCAGCAGAAGGTGCAGATCGCCGGCACCCTGCTGCACGAGCCGGAGGTGGTGATCCTCGACGAGCCGTTCTCGGGCCTCGATCCGATCAACCAGCGCCTGTTCAAGGACCTGCTGGCCGACTACAAGCAGCAGGGACGCACGATCCTGTTCTCGACCCACGTCATGGAGCAGGCCGAGAAGCTGTGCGACCACATCTGCCTGATCTCGCGGGGGCGCGCCGTGCTGGTGGGGTCGCTGGCCGAGATCAAGCGACGCGAGGGCGGCAACACCTACCGCCTGGAGGCGGCGGGCGACCTGGAGCAGGCGCGGCAGGTGGCCGGGGTGGAGCAGGTGGTGGTGGACGAGGAGCTGGACGGCCGGGCCCGCCTGTTCCTCGCCGACGGTGCCGACAGCGCGGTGGTGCTGCGCGGCCTGGTGGAGCGGCTCGCGGTGCGGGACTTCCGCAGCGAGGAGCCGGAGCTCTCGGAGATCTTCGTGAAGGTGGTGCACGATGCGGCTTGAGAAGACCCTGGTGCTGGCCAGGCGCGAGTACCTCTCGCGGGTGAAGACGAAGGGGTTCTGGATCGGCATCTTCCTCTTGCCGGTGGTCATGGGCGCGCTGTTCGTGGTGCCGGCGCTGGTGATGTCGAAGACCGGCTCGGACACCCGCCTGACGCTCGTCGACGACACCGGGCTGGGCACCGCGGTGGCCGAGCATCTCGCGGAGCGGCAGGCCGGGAACGGGATGGGGACGATGCGGTTCGACGTCACCGTCGCCGAGCCCGCCGCCGACCCTGCGGCCCAGCAGCGCGAGCTCGACCAGCGCCTGCTCGACGAGGAGATCGACGCCTGGGTGCGGCTCACCCCGGAGGCCGTCGCCGCGGGGGAGGTGGAGTTCCGCGCCCGCAACGTGGCCAACGCCTTCACCCAGGAGGTGATCGCGGACGCCATCTCCGACGTCATCCGCCAACGCCGTCTCGGTGAGGCGGGCTTCTCCCGCGAGCAGGCCGATGCGCTGATCCGGGGCGTCGACCTCGACACCATCCGGGTCTCCGCCGAGGGCAGCCGCTCGGAGGCCGGGGCGGCGGGGTTCTTCCTCGCCTACGGGCTGTTCTTCCTGCTCTACATGGTGCTGCTGATCTGGGGCCAGCAGGTTCTCCAGGGGGTGCTCGAGGAGAAGAGCTCGCGGGTGGTGGAGGTGATCGTCTCCTCCGCCCGGCCCTTCGACCTGATGTTCGGCAAGCTGCTCGGCATCGGCGCCGCGGCGCTGACCCAGTTCGGGGTGTGGATGGCCACCCTGGTGGCGCTCTCGGCGCCGGGGCTGCTGACCAGCTTCGCCTTCCTGTCGGAGATCGACAACCTGCCGCGCATCACCATCGCCCAGGCCCTCTACGTGGTGATCTTCTTCGTCCTCGGGTTCTTCGTCTACTCCAGCATGTACGCCGCCGTGGGCGCCGCCTTCAACAGCCTGCAGGAGGCGCAGAACTTCGCCTCGGTGCCGACGCTGGCGATCGTCTCGCCGCTGTTCTTCCTGATGCCGGTCATCAACGACTCGGGTTCGACGCTGGCGGTGGTGCTGTCGATGATCCCCCTGCTGTCGCCGATCCTGATGCCGCTGCGCATCGCTGTCGAGCTGCCGCCGGTGTGGCAGATCTGGCTCTCCATCGCCATCACGGCGATCTTCGTCGTGCTGATGGTGTGGCTCGCCTCGCGCATCTACCGCATCGGCATCCTGATGTACGGCAAGAAGCCCACGGTGCAGGAGCTGTGGCGCTGGCTGCGTTACGCGTGAGCCCCGAGTCCTCCTGAGCAGCACCCTCGACAACCCCCGGCGGCGGACGTAACATCCGCCGCCGTTCTCACGCCAGCCCGTCGAGGGCCGGTCGTGGCACCCCGCCGCGGCGGCCCGCGGCGGATTCTCTCGAAAGGAGCTTCCGATGAGCGCGTTCCGCAAGCGCGGCATGGGTGCCTGGAGTGGGCTGTTGATCCTCGCCGTGGTGCCGGCGCTGGCCGCCTGCCAGCAGGCCGGCCCGTCCGGCGCCGACTCGGCGACCGACCCGGCGGCCACCGCCGACGGCGCCGCCTACAGCACCGCCGCCTCGGGCGACCCCGAGCGCGGCCGCTACCTGGTGACGGTGACGGGCTGCCACGACTGCCATACGCCCCTGCAGATGGGTCCCCAGGGGCCGCAGCCGGACATGGCCCGGCAGCTCTCCGGGCACCCGCAGGACCTGGTGATGCCGGAGCCGCCGGCTGCCGTCGGGCCCTGGGTGTGGCACGGCGCCGGCACCAACACCGCCTTCGCAGGGCCGTGGGGCATCTCCTACGCCACCAACCTGACACCCGACCAGAACACCGGCATGGGGATCTGGAGCGAGGACATGTTCGTGCGGGCGATGCGCACCGGCCGCCACATGGGCCAGTCGCGCCAGATCCTGCCGCCGATGCCGTGGCAGAACCTGGCCCAGGCCACCGACGAGGACCTGGCCGACATCTTCGCCTACCTGCGGTCGATCCCCCCGCTCAGCAACCGGGTGCCCGAGCCGGTCCCCCCCGCCGAGGCCCCGGCGCCCGGCGACCCGCCGGCCGGCTGACCGCCGGCGGTTCCGAGCCGGGGCGGGCGGCCCGCCGGCCCCGGCCTTCCGCCGCGGGCCCTCC